>CALIIW010000134.1 GCA_938018185.1 uncultured Saprospiraceae bacterium | reverse complement strand
GATTTTTTGGTTGCGGAGGGACTAGAATTACTAAGATCAAAAGAAATATTGAAAGACATAGGAATTCATTTTATGAACATAAAGTTATTTCAGGAACAAAAGATGAAGAGCAGTTCAAAATGATGACAAACTGTTCTTGGGTAAAAGATTTAATGTATTTGAATGACTCAAAAGCTATTTCCAGTATCCCCTTTCATTCAGACTTTAAATTTCCCAATGATTTTTACATAATTAAAACGGATACTAAAGATTATCTCGTTAAGATTAGACCAAGAAGTGGATATTATAATTATTCAAATAAGTTTAAAAGCTTGATTGAAAACAACAGTATTAAAGACCTAGATTTTCAAAAACATCTAAATGGTATCAATGAGGAAAGTATTGTGGAGTTTATTTTTGAAGGTCAGTTGGAAACTTTAGGGTATGATCATCCAATTAAATTTACTAAAAATAGTCTAATTGGATATTGGCCTCAAAACAAAGAGGCAAAGTACAAGACAGTCTCCGAATTCAATGGTCTATTTGCAAAAATCGAAATGCCAGATGGTTCAAAAGGTTGGTTAGACATTCATGGGACAGAGTATTTCTTTTAGAAAAATTTAGATTAATAAACTATAGCAACTAATTTAGAATATTAATTTAGTCCAGAGTAAAATTACTCTTTATAAATCAACACCGTTTTTTCTTCACCTCCTCGCACATAACGCGAAAAAACTCATACCCCAATACTGGTTGGCTTGCCCCTTTTAAAATTCCTAATCCTTATATATTAAAAATCACACACAAGAGGCTTATTTAAATGTAAAACAGAAAAATTTAAAATGTAAAATGTAAAAGGCAGCTGCACGCACTTTTATATTTTACATTTTGCGGTTTAACTAACCACGATTCAACTCACCCCCTTGCCCCTCTCTTCAAAAAGAGGGGGAATTCTTGCTCTTTAAAAAGAGAGGAATTCTGTTGATTTTTTTTGGGATTATAAGATTTTTTTGATACCCTTAGAACGGAATAGTAATATTCCCATAGATCACACGAGGCTTATTTAAATGTAAAACAGAAAAATTTTAAATTCTAAATGTAAAAGTTAACTGCATGCACTTTTACATTTTACATTTTGCGGTTTTACATTTTGCGGTTTTTCCCCGAAGCCCCCCTTTTGGATAGTTTGTGATTTAGTTCTTATAAATCAAAACCTCCTTCTTCCCCGGCTTCACATACCCACGATACATCCCTTCCGTATTAAACGGCATGGCAATATTACCATCCGCATCAACGGCGATCAAGCCACCGGTTCCTCCTGCTTTTTTCAGTTTGTTGTGTATGATCTCATTCGTTGCGTTTTCCAAGGACGAGCCTTTATATTCCATCATGGCGGAGACATCATAGGCAACTGCATAACGAATAAAGTATTCTCCATGACCCGTACAAGACACCGCACAGGTATTATTATTCGCATAAGTTCCGGCTCCGATAATCGGAGAGTCCCCTATCCTATTCCATCTTTTATTTGTCATACCTCCGGTTGAAGTTCCGGCTGCCAAGTTTCCATTTTTGTCTAGTACAACACAACCTACTGTACCGTGTTTTTCTTGTTCTGTAAGTTTTTTCTTTGCCTTTGCTTTAACTCGTTCTAAAGATTTTTTTCTATTTTCTGTAAAGAAATAAGAAGGGTCTACTATTTCAAGACCTTGCTCTTTGGCAAAGACATCTGCCCCTTTACCGGATAACATCACGTGATCGGATTTTTGCATAACTGCCTTGGCTGCAGAGATCGGATTCTTAATCGTACTTACTCCTCCAACTGCACCAGCCATCAGATCTTTTCCATTCATAATGGAAGCATCCATTTCATTCTTGCCATCAAAATTAAAAACGGCTCCTTTGCCGGCGTTGAATAATGGGGAGTTTTCTAATATGTGGATGACTTGCTCGACTACCTCCACTCCATCGGTACCAGCTTTTAAAAGAGTTTCTCCTTTTTCTAAAGCTTCAGTCATCACTTTAGTGATCGCTGCTTCTTTTTCAGGTGTCATGTTCGCTTTGGTGATTGTGCCGGCGCCTCCATGGATAACCATTGCGTAGGGAAGCTTTTCGGTCTTGGCGTTCATGTTTGTTATCGTTCTTTCATTGCTTGATGGATCACAAGAACACAAGAATAGGAACAAGAAGAAGATTGATAGTCGCATTTTTCTTTTGAAGATAGTATTTTTTGTTGGGACACAAAGCCCGCAAAGAAGCTCAAAGATTCGCAACGAGCATAGTCATCAAATAAACCTTTGCGTGACTTTGAGTTTCTTAGCGCATCTTTGTGTCTAACTTGTTTTCGTAACATTATCTTCGGCTTGGTCTTTGGACATTATCTTTTCTTGACTCAAATTAAAAAGAATTAAGATGAAAATATTGATCATTGGTGGCGGAAACATGGGATTAACTTATGCAAAAGCATTTTTAAGATCTCAAATTACGACAACTGACGATTTAATGATCCTTGAGAAATCAGCAGAGAAGGCAGAAATTTTGGCGGAGAAGAACATAGGCAAAATTTATGATTCTGCTCAAATGTGTCTTCAGTATGCGGATTTAGTTATCCTAGCCGTTAAGCCTCAGGATACGGAATTACTATTTTCTGATTTGAGAGATTTGAGCAATAATCAACAAGTCTTTTTGTCAATTATGGCAGGAGTTAAGATGGAACATATTTCAAGGTCTTTAGACGTGTCAAAAATTATAAGAGCGATGCCAAATTTGCCAGCCCAAAAAGGAACAGGCATGACCGTATTCACCTCTTCGGATGCAGTCACAAGATTAGAATTAGTGATGGTTCAAAATCTAATTAATACGACTGGTAAATCTATTTATGTTGAAGATGAGCATGCTATTGATGCTGCTACAGCTATTTCAGGATCTGGACCGGCTTATGTCTTTTATTTTATGAATGCTCTAATTAAAGCAGCAAAAATGATGGGATTCAATTCTTCTGAAGCAGAATTGTTAGTTAGTCAAACCTTTAGAGGAGCCGTAGATTTATATAAAAATGCAGACTTAACTTGCGAACAATGGATACAGAAAGTTGCCTCAAAAGGAGGAACTACTGAAGCTGCTTTAAATTCTTATTTGACCAACAAAGTACATGAAGATATTATACTTGGAGCAAATGCCGCTTTGATCAGAGCCATTGAACTTGGAAACGCAAGTGAGAATAATCGAGTAAGCGAATATTCGAACAAACAAAAAGAAGGAAAGGCGAAAGGTGAAGCAGAAGGAAAGGCGAAAGGCGAAGCAGAAGGAAAGTCGAAAGGCGAAGCAGATAATTTGAAAAGTTTGAAGTAAATTTGAAAATCCCGTTATGATGGAGATTACTTGATTAACCGATTAACCGAACATTCAAACGATCGAACAGCCGAACATGGGTATTCCGAAGTAAGCCCAAAAACGCCAGAAGCGTGACATTATTGTAGCCAGTGTGTAAACACTGGGTACAAGAAATGATCTGAATTCATTTGGCGTGATTTTTTTTTAAAAATCATGACAAATGGCTTTCGAGGATTACCTTCTTTTTCGGACATTATTGCTAGAAACGAGGTAAAGAATTTAAATCACACAAGTTTCAAAAGTTGATTTTCAATGGTTGATGTTTTGTCTGACAATTCCCGAACTGAGGAACAGACAAAGGAAAAAGAAAATGAATGGCGAATCCGATTAAACTTTCGACTTTAGCTGCACCGACTTTCGACTTTAATAAACTGCAATATCTCCTCAATATCACTTGGCTCAAAAAATCGATACTTTCCAGCATTCTTAAACCAGGTCGTTTGCCGTTTGGCGTATCGCCTTGTATTTCTCTTTATCAATTCAATGGCTTCTTCAAGGGAGTGTTTATTTTCAAAATGTTCAAAGAGTTCTTTGTAGCCAACCGTTTGCAAGGCGTTTTTTTCCCTTTCGGGAAATAACTTTTTGGCTTCATCCACCAAACCTTCCCTGATCATCAAATCAACACGCTGATTTATTCTTTCATACAAGGCAGATCGCTCTAAATTTAAAGCAATATAAATAGGATTAAAGCTTCTCTGTTTGAGGTTCTTTTTTCTGTAAGATGAAAATGTTTTGCCCGTACCTCTAATAATTTCCAAGGCCCGAATGAGACGATGAGGATTTTGAATGTCTGCTTCCGCAAAATAAATAGGATCTTTTTCTTTGAGTTCCTCTTGGAGTATTTCTATGCCTTTTTCTTCAAATAACAAGTTGAGATCTTCTCTATATTTTGGCTCAATGTCTGGGAAATCATCAAGCCCTTCGCAAACTGCTTTTATATACAAGCCAGTCCCTCCTGTTAAAATGGCAAAGTCATTATTTTCAAAATAAGATTCCAATTGATTGATACAGTCCCGTTCAAAATCACCTACAGAATAATTTTCTGCAATAGATAAGTTATTTATAAAATGGTGTTTTACTTGCTTGAGTTCATTGGAAGACGGCTTTGCGGTCCCAATGGTCATTTCTCGATAAAATTGTCTCGAATCGGCCGAAAATATTTCAATGCCCATTTCCTTAGCAATATGTAAGGAAGTGGATGTTTTTCCGACCGCTGTTGGACCCGCAATAACTAATAAATACTTATTCATCAATCGAAAGTACGAAAGCTTGTTATATTTGTACAAAGAAACCTTAAGTCAAATAGATACATGTTTTATTTTCCGTTGAAATACATGGCTAGAATAGCCTTGGGAGTCAACTTTAAAAATATTTATTTCTCGAATTTCGAAAGATTACCAATGGATAAGCCTGTCTTATTGGTAACCAATCATCCGAGCGCCTTTATAGAGCCTTGTATTTTTGGAGCTTACCTAGACAGAAACGTAAATTGGTTGGTTAGAGGCGATATTTTCAAAAAGCCTATTTTTCGGAAATTTATGGAGGATATCAACATGATTCCCATTTATAGAAGTGTCGATGGATATGATAGCATAAAAAGCAACTATGGTACCATGACTTATGTGCATGAATTATTGAGTAAAGGTGAAATGGTCCATATCTTGGCGGAAGGATCTACTGCTCAAGTTAAAAAAGCACGTCCTCTGAAAAAAGGAGCCGCGAGAATGGCCTTTGGTACCTTGGAAGAATATTCAAAAGATATTGACATCCATATTGTTCCCTGCGGCATAAATTACACTCAGGCAGATAAATTCAGATCAGAGGTCATGGTCTCTATAGGCAAGCCCCTCAAAATTCAAGATTATTTGGGTGCTTATGAAGAAAACAATGCAAAAGCGATCAGAGAACTAACCTCTGATCTTGAAGCAGCCATGCACACATTAATAATTACCATAGGTAAAGAAGAAAAAGAAAAAACTTATGAGCAAGTTTTTGAGATGCATCGCAACAATAAGTTAAAGCCAATTTTTCCGATTTATAATGTAAAAGACAACCAGCGATTTTTTGGAGAATTTCAAGTGGCCCATAAGTTGAATAAACTGCCTAATGCCAAGCTAGATTCTATTGCGCAAAAAACATCGAGTTATTTTTCCAAACTTGATTCTGCTGGCATAAAAGATTTTGGTGTAAGCAATAATGCCTTTGGAGGAATTAGTAAGGTGCTTGTTTTGATCTTTGGTTTCTTTCCTTTTCTGATTGGAAAGATTAGCTGTTTTATTCCTGCTTTTTTTGCAAAAAAATTAGCAGATACTAAAGTTAAGCAGCTAGAATTTAAAGCATCTGTGGCAATTGCTGGAGCCATTGCTTTTTACTTTTTAAGTTTTGTCATATTACTGATTGCTGCCATTGTCATTTCTAAATGGTGGTTTTGGGTACTCCTTTTTATCATTCCTTTTCTCGGATATTATGCCATTATATATCAGGAATATTTCAAGAATTGGTGGGCTGCTGTAAAGTTTAATAGAGCGCCAAAAGAACTGCAGGAGGAACTGGTGAAATTGAGGTCCGAAATTCAGAAGGATCTATAAAAGAGAAACAATTCAGTCCCTATTTTTTTTTGACAGCTGATATTTAAAGCCCTGTGCTTTTGGTACAAGGTTTTTTGGGTCACAGCGGGGCACGGCGAAGCGCAGCGGTTCACGGCGCTATTTTCTTGTTTTTGAAAAATGTGTACACTTAGAATAAATTCCACTTAAATCGCTGTGTTTGCCTTCTTATATGAACTTACATGCTTTCCATTCTTAAATAATCTTATATGCTTGCATTTATAGATACCAATCGGTATCTTTGCACTGTGCGTGATCCAGAAAATACTAAAAAGCAGATCATAAGTGCTGCAAGTATCCTCTTTAATACAAAGGGCTACAAGGCTACGTCTCTAAGTGATATTACCACAAAATCAGAGCTCACCAAAGGGGCGATTTACAAACATTTTAAGGATAAATCTGATTTAGAAAGGCAATGCTTGATCAGTATGACAAACAGTTTATTTTCAGATGTAACGAAAGGTATTAAAGGAAATAAAGATGCAAAATCAAAGCTGATGAGTATCCTAGACTATTTTGAACAATATGGAAAAAAACCTCCTTTCGAAGGCGGTTGTCCCTTAATGAATGCGGCGGTTGAAGTAGATGACTCAGACCCTATATTAAAAAAAGTAGTCAGCAATATTGTAACAGGTTTGCAATCAGGAATATCCACGGTGATACAAAATGGTATAGACAGAAATCAAATTAAAGACGACTTTAATGTGGATGAATATGCGTCCATGATGTATAGTGCCATAGAAGGGGCAATCATGATGATGAAGGTTACAGATGATGATCAACATCTGCAATCAGTTATAAAGTTCTTACGAAGAGACATTGAAAACAAAGCAATAAAAACTTAAAAAAATTTACTTTACCAAATACCGTTCGGTATCTAAAAGTTTAAAAGATGATAAATTTTGCAATAAGATTGGTAGGAATATATCTCAACACCCTAAACTTATTCTTTTCCAAACTTGGAGGCAAACACGCCTTCTATATTTTTTGTTATCCATTCAAAGCAAAGATCAATAAAAGACAGCAAGCCTATCTTGATACGGCAGATCAATTCAAACTTCCGATCGATGATTTTGAAATTCAATGTTACAAATGGGGAGAAGGCCCAAGGAAGGTTTTGTTTGTTCATGGCTGGCAAAGCAATACCTATCGTTGGAAGAATTTTATAGAGACATTGCCTAAGGAAGAATTTACGCTCTATAGTTTTGATGCACCAGGCCATGGAAATTCCGGAAGCTTCTTTGGAAATGTACCACTCTATGACAAGTCCATAAGTAAAATAATTAATCACATTGGAAATGCAGAAACCATCATTGCACATTCTATAGGTAGCTTTAGTGCTCTATACTCCATCAATACAAATCCAGAAAATAAACCAACAAAAATGGTGTCTTTGGCTTCTCCGGATAGCGCTGGGGATTTTATAAACTTTTACGTTGAAAAACTAAAACTAAATGAACGAACAATTAAAAACTTAGAAGCATATTTTAATCACTACACCACTAAAGACATTGCTGATTTTAGTTTAGAAAAAATATTTACGAATAAAAATCCAAAAGGATTGATCATACATGATAAGCAAGATAAAGTATGTACTGTTGAGTACGCAAAAAAAATGCATAATCTTTGGCCTCAATCGGAATTAGTGCTCACAGAAGGGCATGGTCATAAGCTGAACGATGCAAAGGTGATTGGGATGGTTAAGGAGTTTGTTGTTAGTTGATAGTTGACAGTAAAGACGTTTTTCTATGTATCTATTGTGAGAAACTATTGTTTCTATTGTGGTAAAAAAAATGGTTCTTGCTTAACCGTAGAAGCCCACGATGAACCAAGAACCATAAACTATAAACTAACCCTATAGATTTCTCGCACCAAATGTATCTCCATCACTCATCTTACCAGACATAAGTCCTTTTTTAAACCAACGCATTCTTTGTTCTGCAGAACCATGTGTGAAAGAATCAGGAACAACATATCCTTGAGATCTCTTTTGTATGGTATCATCACCAATGGCATGTGCTGCATTCATGGCTTCTTCCAGATCACCATGATCCAAGATATTTTTCATACTATGCGCATGATGTGCCCAAACTCCGGCAAAGAAATCAGCCATTAATTCTAAGCGGACGGAAAGTTCATTGTATTCTTCTTGGGACACCCTACCCTTTTGCTTATGTACATAGTCGGTGTATCCCAATTGCTTTTGTATGTGGTGTCCTACTTCGTGTGCCACAACATAGGCCATTGCAAAATCACCAGAGACTCGAAATTTAGTTTTAAGTTCATTATAGAAAACAAGATCGATGTAAACCTTCTCATCACCTGGACAATAGAAAGGTCCAGAAGCAGCTGAGGCAAATCCACAAGCTGATTGCACCTGTCCACTAAATAAAACCAATTTAGGTTCTCTGTACGTTTTGTTAAGTTGCTCTCTGAACACTTTGTTCCAGACATCTTCTGTGTCTTTCAGTACAACCCCAACAAAATCACCTAAACCCCCTTCTTGGGTAGCGATACCTCCAACAGATCCTGGAGCTTGTTGTTGATGCGTAGGCGCTTGCTGTTGCTGCAAAGCAGATGAGCTCATAAAACTGGACAAATCTATACCGAAGAAAAGACCAATTAAAACGATGATTATCGTTCCTATACCAAGTCCTGCTCCAACACGAGCACCTCCTCCACTTCCTCGCCTATCTTCAATATTGTCACTTTTTTCTCTGCCTTCCCATTTCATAATTTAGAAGTTTGGTTACAAAGTGATTTAATAACAAAATGTTAATTTATTTGCATGTCATTGGATTCCAATACTTCAGCTTTTTTTCGCCCCATAGCTAAGGCTATGAATCTCTAAAAAGCATGCCCTGAGCTTGTCGAAGGGAGCTTTGTCTTGAAAACCAAGCACATACAACTAATTTTAACAATTGTTTTTAATTCACTTTTATTTAATAAAGCTCAAATTAACCCAAAAGTTTAAAATTCAATAAAAGTATACAGAATTTAGCCTGGATTTAAGATAATATATAATCTTTCTTGGTAGTATTGCGTTATATCCATTGTCAAACTAAATTAATTATGAAACGAATTATAGTCTCTGTTCTCTTCTTTTTCACCCTAGCTTTTAATGTATCAGCAGCCTATTTGCTGATTCCAATGGATGATGATCAAACTGATCATCTAAAAGCCTATGGTATTACCTATTGGATAATAGACAATGGTGTGGAAGCATTTTGGCTTTTAAACTATAGAGGAGGCAGTTTTGCTTTTAAACATAATAAGGTTTTTGAGAAAGAATGCTTGACGAGAGGTGTCAAATTTCAAGTGATCCCAGATGCGCAATATGCAAAGATTCAAATGGAGATTGCCAACCCAGAAGTCAACATGGACATCATAAAATTGGAGGTACCTCCAAAGGTGGCCGTTTATACACCAGATTTTAGTTTGAGAGGAGAAAAAATACAACCATGGGATGATGCCGTGACAATGGTTTTGACCTATGCTGAAATACCTTATGATGTTATTTACGATAAAGAGGTCTTAGAAGATAAATTGTCAGAATATGATTGGCTGCATTTGCACCATGAAGATTTCACTGGACAATATGGTAGATTCTATAGATCTTATCACAGCACACCTTGGTACAAAGAAACTGTAAAGAGAATGGAAGCCTTGGCAGCAGAAATGGGATACAAAAAAGTTTCTCAATTGAAGTTGGCCGTTGTCAAAAAAATACAAGAATATGTAGTTGGTGGTGGTTTTATGTTTGCCATGTGCTCTGCTACGGACACCTATGACATTGCGCTTGCTTCTGAAGGCCTTGACATTTGTGACCACATGTATGACGGAGACCCACAAGATCCAACGGCTCAAAGCAAATTAGATTATTCAAAAACTTTTGCATTCAAGGATTTCACATTGATGAAGAATCCTTTGGTTTATGAATATTCAAGTATTGATCATGGTCCTCCTGCAAGAAAAATTTCTCCGCAAACAGATTACTTTACTTTATTTGATTTTTCTGCAAAATGGGATCCGATACCTTCTATGCTTACTCAAAACCATACTAAAACAGTAAAAGGTTTTATGGGCCAAACAACAGCATTTCTAAAAAATCAACTCAAATCTTCTGTACTTATCATGGGTGAAAACAAACCTGGTAAAGAAGCTAGATATATCCACAGTACGGTAGGAGAAGGCTTCTGGACATTTTATGGCGGTCATGACCCCGAAGATTATAGACATTTTGTGAATGATCCAGAAACGGATTTGAGCTTGCATCCAAATTCACCAGGCTATAGACTTATTTTAAACAATGTCTTGTTTCCTGCAGCAAAGAAGAAGAAGAGGAAGACCTAAGGGTAGTTCATAGTTTTTCGTTGATAGTTTATAGTATTTTTCGGGAGGCTTTACTAAGTTTTAGTTGTGCATGAAGTATGGCAAGCTTAGTAAAGCTTTTTTCGTTGATCGAATGTTTTCTTGCTCGAATGCTTCAATGTCCACCAAAATTTCCGTCTATGAACTATGAAACATAAACTATAAACTAAGCCTTAACAAACCTTTAACCTGTCCTTAGTTGTATTTAAGAGTGCTTTGGCGTTTCTTTAAGTATAAACAATACCCAATATTTTGAAGCAGTATTTAATCATATTATCGGCGTTTTTCTTGTCTTTTTGCCTTTCGGCGAATTTAATTGCTCAAGAAGAAGAAAATCGATTTACTAATTCTGGCGATTCTGATCCAGCAGCTATTGAAATTTTAGATGAGTTAAAAGTCAAATACGAAAGCTTTGAGTCTCTAGAAATGAATTTCTCGATAGAGATAGATCTACCTGAAGAGGAGGAGCACATCATCCAAAAAGGAACCCTAGCACAAAGTGGAGATAAGTTTAGATTAGACATGGAAGATAAATCTGTGATATCTAATGGCGAGATGCTTTGGTTTCATTTGAAGAACAACAATGAAGTTCAGATCAATAATGCTTCTATGTTGGAAGAGGATTCTGATGATATTTTTTCTCCAAACAATCTTATGAAATTATACGAAAGCGATGATTTCATCTTTGTTCTTTCGCAAGAATATAAAGAAGGAGGAGAAACATTCATTCAAATCGAATGCAAGCCAGTCGACAAGGAAAATGAGTTTTCTAAAATGAGAATGACCATCAACAAAAACAAAAAAGAATTGCTTTCTGTAAAAGCCTTTTCAAAAGACGGATCTCGCTACACTTTTAGCTGTGAAGATCTGGACTACGATAAAATATTCGACGCAAGTCATTTCAACTTTGATCCTACCGCCTTTCCAGATATTTATGTGGAGGACCTTAGAATTCCTTAGGGGAATTCTAACCGAAAAATGTAAAATGTAAAATGTAAAATGCTAAAGTTGGGCAGATTTTGGTAAATGAGGCCACGATAATTCATGACCAAACAATTGGCGGCACCAATATCAAAGGCAAAACAAATTTATCATAAAATGATAACAACAAACAACAACCAACCAACAACTATTATTACCTTTAAACCATGGCCTTTAAGTCTAAAATAGTTAAACCCTTAGCTAATAAAATATCTCGCGATATTGACAAGTGGTCGCGAACTGCAATAGATTCTCAACACAAAATTCTTAAGAATCTTATTAAGAAAGCTGCGCATACACAGTTTGGACAAGATCACCAATTTTCAAAAATAAGTTCTTACGACGATTTTAAATCTTTAGTCCCAATTAGGGATTATGAACAGATCAAACCATATATCCAAAAGATCATAGATGGGCAGTCTGATGTATTGTGGAAAGGCAAACCCAAGTATTTTGCCAAGACCTCTGGTACGACCTCAGGTGTAAAATACATTCCCCTTACAAAGGACAGTATCCCAAATCATTTTGGCACCGCTAGAAATGCCCTTTTTAATTATTATGCAAAGACAGGCAAAGGTGCTTGGTTGGATGGCAAAATGATTTTCTTATCAGGTAGCCCCGAGATGACCAAGACTGCTGGAATTTTGACAGGCAGATTATCCGGAATTGTAAATCATCAAGTCCCCAAATGGATTAGAAAAAATCAGCTTCCCAGTTATACTACAAACTGCATAGAGGCATGGGAAGATAAGCTGGAGAAAATCGTGGAAGAGACGGTAGATCAAGACATGCGATTAATCTCTGGAATTCCTCCATGGGTGCAGATGTATTATGAACGGCTACTGGAGAAAAGTGGTAAGTCTACCATTTCAAATTTATTTCCAAATTATGAAGTATTTGTTTTTGGAGGCGTCAATTTCAAACCCTATCAATCGTCTTTAGAAAAGCTGGTTGGAAAATCAATCAATACTTTAGAAACTTATCCGGCCTCAGAAGGCTTTATTGCTTTTCAAGACCAATTGGAGGAAGAAGGCTTATTGCTCAATAGTAATTCAGGAATATTTTTCGAATTTATTCCTGCAGATCAAATCTTTGAAGAAAATCCTCCAAGACTAAGTTTGGCAGATGTTGAACTTGGACAAAATTATGCCATTATTCTTAGCACAAATGCTGGTTTATGGGCCTACAATATTGGGGATACGGTAGAATTTGTTTCATTAGATCCATTTAGGTTGAAGGTAAGTGGTCGAATAAAACATTTCATTTCTGCTTTTGGAGAGCATGTTATTGGAAAAGAGGTGGAAAAAGCGATGGAGGAAGCATGCAAGGCTACCAATATAAGGGTCATCGAATTTACGGTCGCTCCTCAAGTAAATCCAACATCCGGATTACCATTTCATGAATGGTTAATTGAGTTTGAAGAATCGCCACGCGCAATGGCAAATTTTGCTGAGTTATTAGACAAGAAAATGGTAGAACAGAACATCTACTACAAGGATCTAATTGCAGGAAAGGTATTAAAACCACTTTCAATTCAGGAGATCAAGAAAGATGGCTTTCGATCTATGATGCAGGCAAAAGGAAAACTAGGAGGTCAGAATAAAGTACCAAGATTGTCAAATGATAGAGCCTTGGCTGGTGATTTGAAGGCATATTATAAAAATAGCTCCCTTTAGAAGCCAAAATCCTATATTTTACTTCGCTTTTTAAACTTCACTGACCTTAAATACATTAAGATTCATTAAATTTGGGCAAATGAGAACTTTTAACTATAAAAACGTATAGTTATAAGTGATTTGCGAACCTTGAAGTCGTCTATAAATATAGCTTACTTCATTAAAACTAACTTTATGCACAAATATTTCTGGCCAGCAATAATAGGTCTTACAGCCTGGATGGGAGTTGGCTCTTATTTCTTGGCTTGTGACGATTGCAATAAATCTGCAGTGGTTCCTGTGACCAATACAGAGACAATCGCTGCTCCTCCTGTTAAAGTTGCCAAAGAATTACCTTCTGTTTTCAATATTGCGGATGGTACAAGATTTACAACTGGATCTTCAGAGCATTATACCTTTGGAAGAGCAGGATTTGATCCCAATATAACGGATCCCACTAAAGCGGCTTTTACGAAAGTGGCTGAATACATGAAAAACAACCCCAACAGATTGTTAATGCTGACAGGTAGATATACCTCTGCAGAACAATCAACATATTCTGGTGATGCAGCTAACCTAGGTATAGCAAGAGCAAATTCAATTAAAGAATATTTGGTTGGCAAAGGTGTTGATGGAGAAAGGGTTTCCACCAATGGTTTTGAAGAATACATTTTAAACTACAATTCAAACGACAGACTTCCTGAAGGGGTCTTATTTAGGTTCAATGGATCGGATGAGTTGGACGGTTTAGGAGATCGTTTGAGAGCGACTCCATTAAATGCACAGTTTGATTCAGGCTCAGATAATATTTCATTGAATAGTACATTGAAAAATTATTTTGCAGATTTAAAATTCTATACGGATAAAGTTCCTGATGCGAAGGTATCTGTAACAGGACACACGGATAGTGATGGAAGAAGATCTGGAAATGTTGCTTTAGGATTAAGAAGAGCAAAACTTATTAAAGATTTTATGATCAAGCAAGGTATTAATCCTTCTGCGATTACAAAACCAACTAGTCAAGGGCCTGATGCTCCTATAGCTGATAATAATACCGATGAAGGGAAAGCTGCTAATAGAAGAGTAGAGATCAGAGTAATAAATTAAACAAACATTCAACTAAAAATAAAATTATTAAAATATGTTAATTATACCTTCCGTTTTTTGCAATATGCTCTTGTGGTTATTAGGGGCAGCGCTATTAGGAATTCTTATCGGATACCTTTGGCAATTAGCTAAAATTGAAAATTGGAAACACTTGTTTGAAAGCAAAGAATCTGATTACAACAAATTAGTTAAGGAACAAAACAAAATTTCCAAGTCATCAAAATCTTCTTCCAAAAAGGTTAAGGTTAAAGATCCTATGACGGATAGACTTAAGAGTGAGATTTCTTCTTTAAAAATGTCCAAAACTAAGTTTGAAAGTAACCTTAACATTGCACAACGTGAAAACGAAACTGTAAAAGCTCAAGTTCAAAGTTGGAAAAATAGATATACAGACCTTGAAAAAGGACTAGCTGCAAAAGACACGGCTATTGAAGACTTGAGAGAAGAGATGAATCGTTACCAAGAGGAAATGGCAAGAACCAAAGAAAGTATTGCAGCTATCCGAACTGAAAAAGAAGATTTCATTAAAGTTCATTCCTCTTATAAAGACAGATTTGAAGAAGCTAATTTGGAGCGTAACACTTTAAAAGCTAAGTACGAATCTTTGATACAAACAAGAAAAGATCAAGAAACTAATTCAACACAATCAGTTCAAGACAACAGCAAGTTTTTGGCTGAAATTGAGGCTTTAAAAGCACAGTTAGCTTCAGCAAATTCTTCTTCATCAGGTGTTGAATCAGAGTTTGAAGCTTTGAAAGCAAGTGTAAAAACTGCTAAAGCAGAGAATGAAGAATTGAAAGTTAAGTATGAAAGCCTCCTACGTCATCAAGAGCAAGCGGATGCACAAGCAAAAGACTCTTCAGCAGATAATGAGTTGAAAGTAAAGTGGGAAGCTGCTAGTGCAGAAAATGCAAGTTTGTTGGCTCAAATAGCTAGCCTAAAAAGTGCACCTGCTCCACAGGCAACAGATGAATTTAAATCTAAGTGGGAATCAGCAAGCACAGAAAATAGTGCGCTTAAAGCAGAATTGGAAAGATTGAAAAATCAGCCTGCTCCACAAGCTAACGATGAATTTAAATCTAAGTGGGAAACACTGAATACAGAACGAACGGGTTGGATCTCAAAAAACAATTCTCTCAATACAGAGAATGAACGTTTGAAAATGGAAATGGAAAAATTGAAAGCTCAAAAAGCTACGCCACCTCCAGCACCAACACCTGTTATGAGTGCGCCTATTGCACCACTTGCTGCAGTAGTGAGTAACAAAGAAGACGACTTGAAAAAAATCGAAGGAATAGGTCCAAAGATCGAAGGTCTGATTAAAGCAGATGGGATTAAAACTTGGGAAGCTTTATCAACCACTGCTGTAGATAGACTGCAAAGAATCTTGAATGATGCAGGACCAAGATATAAAATGCACAATCCAGGAACATGGCCAGAACAAGCTGCTATGTGTCACAGAGGAGAATGGGAAGCATTACAAAAGTGGCAAGACGAACTTGATGGAGGAAGATAATTTATTGTAGAGAAGGAAAATTTTCTGCCTCTTAGACGAACATTATTTATCCCCTTTATAGAGCTGAGCTCGAAGCAAAACCCTGGCAGATATGCCGGGGTTTTCTTTTTGGAGCATATAAGTTCATCTAGGATAATTTAAGAAGACATATAAGTTTTAATATGGTAAGCTTAAACAAAAAAATTGGTACATTAGGATATGCTTAAAGGATCAGAACAGACTGGGATTAAGAATTGGACTCAAGAAGGTTTAATTAGTAAAAATGACCATTTGGCTATAGAACTGCCATTACAAATTATCCTGACTTATCCACTTACTAACAAACTTATCAACAAAAATCTTGTCATCACTATGCGAACGCCAGGAGATGATGCTGTTTTAGCGGTAGGTTATCTCCATGCCGAAGGAATTATAAATAAAAAGGAAGATGTAAAATCTGTTGAACAAACGGATGTAGATATAATAAAAGTCACCTTAGCAATTCCTTTGAAAAAATCTCAAATACAATTGAGTCGATCGGATATAAGTACTGGAGCTTGTGGAATGTGCGGCAAAACTTCCATGGACGGAATTTATTTGCCTGAAAAAAAAGCCCTTCCCGAAAGCCCATTTAGTTTTAATCCAGAAAAGATTCTTAGTCTTTCAGAAAAAAGTTCGCAACATCAAAGATTATTTGAAGAAACCGGTGGTATTCATGCTTCCGCTTTTTTCAATTCCGAAGGAACACTTATTAGCATTTTTGAAGACATAGGAAGACACAATTCTTTGGACAAACTAATTGGAGATCGGATTTTAAAAGAAGATACCAATATGTCCAGCTACACATTATTTGTAAGTGGAAGAGCAGGATTTGAATTAATTCAAAAAGCCATTGTAGCAGATGTGCGACTAATAGTTTCTGTGGGCGCGCCCTCTTCCTTGGCAGTACAATATGCAAAAGAATATGGAATCACATTAATCGGATTCTTAAAAAATAAATCTTTCAATATTTATACCTATCCAGAAAGGATACTGTCATAATTTTGAAAGGAAAATATAATTAATCATTATATGTCTGAAAAAAATAAATTTTCAATTGTTGGGCCAGTAGAACAAGTTGCACCAAAAATTATTGCACCAAAGAAAATAGCAGGAGGTATTCCGGCTTTGACCTCTTCTTTAAAGCATTTAAGAAAAGAGATGAATTTTTCATCTTGCAGGAAAACGCTTTTCAGTTTAAATCAATTTAATGGAGTAGATTGTCCAGGCTGTGCATGGCCTGACTCTGATACGGAAAGATCTGGATTGGGCGAATATTGCGAAAATGGTGTCAAGGCCATTGCAGAAGAAGCGACAACTAAAAGAATTGAAAGTTCCTTTTTTAAAAAACACTCTATCACAGAATTATCAAACTGGTCAGATTATCAACTAGGAAAAAGTGGTAGACTGACGAAGCCAATGATATTAAGAGAAGGCTCCAGACATTATGAACCGATAAGTTGGAAAGATGCCTATCAGAAAATAGGTCAAAAATTAAAGTCCTTGAACAGTCCTTCTGAGGCTGTCTTTTATACTTCGGGAAGAACCTCCAATGAAGCGGCTTTTTTATACCAATTATTTGTAAGGAGTTATGGTACAAACAATCTACCTGATTGTTCTAACATGTGTCACGAATCATCTGGAGTTGGTTTGTCTAATACTTTGGGTATTGGAAAAGGATCAGTTAGGTTGGAGGATTTTTACATTACTGATTTAATAATTGTTATCGGTCAAAATCCAGGAACCAATCACCCAAGAATGTTGACAGCTTTGCAGAAGGCAAAAAAGGCGGGTGCTAGCATCGTTAGTATCAATCCCCTCCCAGAGGCAGGGCTTGCAGCATTTAAGCATCCACAAAAAATTGGAGACATCATAGGTAGTGGAACAAAACTTGCTGATTTGCATTTGCCTGTCAAAGTCAATGGAGATGTGGCACTATTAAAAGCTGTGATGTTAAGAATGAAAGAGAAAGAAGAGGCCGATCCTGGTTCAATCTTTAATCATGATTTTATAAATAAACATACAGATGGCTTTGATGGATTTATTAAAGATATTGAACAGCAGGATATAAATTCTTTACTCGAACAAGCGGGCATTGACCTAACTGAAGTCAATCGACTGGTAGATATGATCATAAGCTCTAAGAAAATAATCTGCTGTTGGGCCATGGGATTGACACAGCACAAAAACGGCGTGGATAATATTCAAGAAGTCGTCAATCTACTTTTACTTAAAGGCAGTATTGGAATTCCAGGTGGCGGCACTTGCCCAGTCAGAGGACATAGCAATGTACAAGGAGATCGAACCATGGGAATATGGGAAAAACCAAAACCTCAGTTCCTAGAAAAACTTAGAGAAAATTTTGGGATAGATCCTCCAATGAAGGCAGGCTACAATACTGTGGAAACAATTGGAGCCATGGCAGCCTCCAAAGTCAAGGTCTTTTTCGCCATGGGTGGAAACTTCTTGTCCGCAACTCCGGATACAGCATTCACTGGTGAGGCCTTGCAGAACTGTGAGCTTACCGTACAAGTATCGACTAAACTAAATAGGTCACATGTCGTCACTGGAAAGGAGGCTATCATATTGCCATGTTTAGGCAGGACCGAAATTGATGAACAAAAAACGGGGACGCAGTTTGTTACTGTTGAAAATTCGATGGGAATCGTGCATTCGTCTAAGGGTAATTTAGAACCTGCATCAATAGATCTCATGAGTGAAATCGCGATTGTATCTGATTTGGCCATGGCTTCTTTGGATAACAATTCAGTTAGCTGGGAGGCATATAAAAATGATTACGCATTGATAAGAGACGCGATAGAGAAAACCATTCCCGGATTTGAGGACTACAATAAAAGGAGTCAACTAGAGGGAGGATTCTACTTACCCAATTGTGCCAGAGATGGGAATTTTGAAACTTCTGTCGGAAAAGCCAAGTTCACAGTCAATCGTGTTTCAGAGATTAAGTTGGCCAAAGATGAATTGGTTATGATGACCATAAGAAGTCATGATCAATTCAATACGACC
>CALIIW010000133.1 GCA_938018185.1 uncultured Saprospiraceae bacterium | reverse complement strand
CGCATCGACTTCATCCGTAATGGATATAGAAGAAGTAGGCTTGCCATATTTCATAAAAGTGTATCCACGATCTGTCTCAAAGCCATAACCAAATCCTGATTTAAAAGTTTGGTCAACAGCCTTGGCAACTTCCATATAAGTGTTGTAGGCTGACTCTGGATTTATGGCATTTTTATTAGCCCAATAACTGAAGAGCTGATTTTTCATTGCCAAATGATCGTTCTTTTCTAGTACAATATTAAGTACTTCTACATCTCCTCCCAACAACTTAGGAGCTATTGCTTTTAGACCATATCTCAATTGATGTTCATCAAAATCATTTACAAATGTTTTAGTGATATCAAATGATTCTTGCTCTTCAAATTTTTCTTCCAAATACGGATTCGATCTTTGGAATATCACGGACTTTGCGCAAAGCAATTCTTTATTTTTATTTCTTACTTCAACCTTTAGATTATAATTTCCTGATCCCAATTTTGAAATATCAATAGGCATTACAAAAACATCTATCGGCTTTGGCGATCTTCTCTTGTGACCTATGATAAATGATTTTTCCTTTTTTAAGGAAGTAATTTTATCAATAATAAAACTGATCATATAATCTTCATTCAAAAATTTATCAGAACCGTATATCTCTGTATAAAAAATCAATTCTCCTAGTTGCTTGTTGTAAAAAGAGAATGGGGCCATTTCCATCTCCAAACCATTTTTCGTAAAATTTGACTCTATTTCTGTTTTTGTACAAGAAGTCAACAATTGAATGTCAGACATTTCTATTTTCTCAGCAGTGTAATTAACCACAACATTATGTGTCGTATAATCGCTAAAATTATTTTCCTTCTTTAAATCTTTGATACTAACTTCAAGGTCATAAATGCCATTAGGAATTGTATATCTTTTTAAATCTACAAAGTCTGTAGGTTCATCACTCCAAGGGCTCTTTAGGGCATACTTGTCAAACTTAATGATATCATCTCCTTGCTTAAAAATCAAGGTGACTTCAACCTCGGCCTGATGTAGAGAATCTAATTGTTCAAAAGTCACTGTGGAGCCAACCATATAAAGATGGACTTCTACGTAGGGTGCTTTTGTCGCATTAAAAGTAGTATATGAAATACTCGCATCTAAAGCGTAGGCAAGATTGAAAATAAATAAGAATAGCAAACTGACTACTAACCTGTTCATATCAGTAAATTTTGAGCTCCTAGAGTAATATACTCTTGCAATAATAAAGATGAGAAATATTGGGCAGATGAACCTTATGAAAAAACGTAAAAGTCAGCTTTTTGCTAAGAATAGGGATACCCAATTAAAAAGAGAAGGCTAAATATTATCAATTGGCTCTTGACAGCACTAAGGCAAAATCGAATATTCTAATTTTAGTGGATATGCTGATGGTATCTTTGTGGATGATTTCTGCTTGATAAAGCCGCTCTTCTTGCTTTTCTTTATAGGAAAATGTAGATTCTTGAATTTCACAAGCAGTGTTCAGCTCTATGCCTGAGAGATTGGTTTTGACCATGCCTAAGGTATCAAAATTGAAATATACTCCTTCTAGTGTAGTGGTTGGTTTGCCATTTCGGCTTGCAGAAACTAATTGCCAAGTGCCAGGCAAAACCTCACTCAATGTTGGTTCTTTTTCTTTCGCAGGTTCTGAGGCACATTGACTACATAAAATCAATAAAAAAGCCATTCCCAGAAGTGTTAATAATCTCATCATTGCCAAGTCTATGTTGTTTCTAGCTCAAGTAAAGTAATTTCGGGCAAAATACCAACTCTTCCTGGATAACCAAGGAAACCAAGTCCTCTATTCACATATAAATATTGATCTCCTTCCTTATATAAACCCGCCCATTGCTTGTAAATATACTGAATTGGGCTCCATTTTAGCCAACCTGGAATTTCAATTCCAAATTGCATCCCATGGGTATGACCAGAAAGCGTCAAGTCAATGTCTTTATACTTTTTTGTTGTTTCAGCAGTCCAATGAGAAGGATCATGAGACAGCAATATTTTCACCTTACAATCATCACAGCCTTCATATGCCTTTGCCAAGTCTCCATATTTAGAAAAATGAATCTTACTAGAAATATTCTCCACCCCAATTATTGCTAATTTCTCTCCATTAACATCTAAAACCCGATGCTCATTCATCAACAATTTCCAACCCATTCGCTTTTGAATATCCTCAAATTGTATGGTATTGGCTCTTTTATCTTGCTTCGAATTCCATCTGTGGTAATCCCCATAATCGTGATTTCCTTTTACAGAATAGGTGCCGTACTTTGATTCTATTTTATCAAAAACATCAACAAAGCGTTCCATTTCCTCCGCAATAGAATTGACCATATCTCCTGTAAAAAAAACAAAATCTGCTTGCTGCTTGTTGATAATTTCTACTGCTTTTCTTACTGGCTCTTTAAAAGTGAAAGAACCTGAATGGATGTCAGAGATTTGTACTATTTTTAATCCATTCAAAGATTTTGGCAGACCTTTTATCCCAATTTTTTCTTTGTGTAATTTATAGCGGTATGGGTTCCTGACCAGTCCATACAATAGAGAAGCAAATGGCAGCGCTCCCAACATGATAGCAACTTTAGATAGTATCTGAGATCTTTCGGTTAACTGCCCAGTGATGCTTCTAATTCCAAATCCCCATATAATCATCCTTCTAAAATCATCTATTACCAGCAATACTAAGACAGGTAATTTGGCAAAAATCGAGATAAATACAAAAGCCCGAACTAAAATATTGAAAGTAGGATTCCAAGAATCATTCACATCAAAAATACTTAACAAAATATAAGCAAGACAGATGCCACTGATAATCCAATAAACTATGTTTAAAATCAGTTTTAACTCAGTATTTGAATTTTCAAACACCTGCTTAAAAGCCTGAAAGACATACAAATCAAGAAAAAATAAAAAAAGAAGAAAAATAGCAGCTCTGAACCTCAAATTCGATTATTTATAAATGAAGTGATTTAAAAACAAAATGTTAAGTTATTTGGATGTCATTGACTTCCAATACTTCAGCTTTTTTTCGCCCCATAGCTTTGGCTATGAAGCTCAAAAAAGCTTGCCCTGAGCTTGTCGAAGGGAGCTTCGTCATGAAAGCCAAGCACATACAACTAATTTTAACACATGTTTTTAATTCACTTCTATGAAAGTTAATTAGGATAAAAGGATAGTATCCGTAAATTGTTCTAAAATTCTATTGTTCAATTGCTTTATTATACCAACGTAATATGTTCTTATACAAAATGAACTTACTAAAGTTTACATTCAAACTTGTTTTCTCCATTATATTATTTCACTCTTTTCAATCTTGCTCCTATGGACAACTAGACAATTATGCAGACTTAGAGTTTACTGCTGCCGACAGTCTTAGAGGCATGCTCAGCCCTGAAAGATCCTGCTATGATGTTGGCTACTATGAGTTGTACTTAGATGTCAACTTAGAAAAACGATTTTTAGATGGGAAGGTAAATTTTCATTTCAATGCTGTTGAAGATTTTTCCTTATTACAGTTTGATCTATTTGAAAACTTAGCAATAGACAAAATCAGCTTTGAAGGTAATTCTTTAGACTTTAACAGAAAAGGCAATGCGGTATTTGTGAGATTTCCAAAAAGGATCAAGCAGGGAGCTCATAGCCACTTTTCAGTTGAGTATAGTGGCAGCCCTATTGAAGCAGAATCAGCTCCATGGGATGGTGGTTTTGTTTGGAAAAAAGATGACAAAGATCGTGATTGGGTCGGTGTTGCATGCGAAGGAATTGGGGCTAGTCTATGGTGGCCTAACAAAGATCACTTAAGTGACGAACCTGATTCAATGCTCATTGCAGTCACTGTACCGAAGACCATCTTCTGTGCTTCGAATGGCAATCTAGAATCAGTCAATGATGTAGGGGAATTAAAAAGGGAATACCAGTGGAAAGTCTCCTACCCTATCAACAATTACAATGTGAGCATCAACATTGGTCATTACGAACATTTTAAAGAGGAGTACATTGCTGCAGACGGTGAGAGCTTAGATTTGGATTACTACGTTTTGGACTATAATTTAAAAAAAGCGAAACTTCATTTTAAACAAGTACCTCAAGTATTAAAATCTTACGAACATTATTTTGGCAAATATCCTTTTTGGGAAGATGGTTTCGCCTTGGTTGAAACACCCTATCTAGGTATGGAACATCAAAGTGGAATTGCTTATGGCAATAAATACATGCGAGGCTATCTAGGAGGTGGTATTCCTTCTCACATGGATTGGGACTACATAATCGTGCATGAAACTGGACATGAATATTGGGGCAATAGTATCAGCGTAAGAGATCATGCAGAAATGTGGATCCATGAATCTTTCACTACCTATATGGAAGCTTTGTTTGTGGAATATACTTACTCTTATCAGGAAGCAGTTGATTATTTAGGCATGCAAAAATCTTATATCCGAAACATGCGACCGATGGTAGGCCC
>CALIIW010000132.1 GCA_938018185.1 uncultured Saprospiraceae bacterium | reverse complement strand
AATTTCAGGGACTAAGTCTGCTGGATTCAAAGGTAAGGCCGTTGTTTGGACAACATTCCTAAACAACATTGAAGTGAATGTTAAATTTGACGAACTGAAAGTCAATAGTAAAAAAGTGGCCTTTGAAGGATGGGCCAAAGCCGTTTTAGAAGAAGGCTCCAAGGTAAAAGAGGACAGTAAAATATTAGATAAAAGTTATGTTAAGAAAGCAATTGATTGGGCAGGTGTTGAAAAATCTGATGTGCAAGAAGCAATTAACTATGCAAAAAAAATAAAAGATCTTGTCAAAGGAGTTAATTACAATCTACCCCTTTCCTTAGAGAAAGAATACAAAGGGGATAGCTATCAAATTGGAATTATGAATATGGGTTTTACACCAGAACAGGCAAATGTCCAATTGGCTTTAAATGTTGATTTACCTTGGGGAGAAGGGACTGCTGATAGACTTTTGTCCTTTGGAACTCAAATTTGTTTTGGCCCGGAAGGATTTCAAAATGACTGGCTCTTTTATAAGCTAGAAGATGTAACCTTTGGGGATTATGGATCTTATCAGTTTGGTATTAATGGTCTAGGCGCTGACTTGAATACTCAAAATGAAAGATTGCAAGACAGCTTATTCACTTACATCCATTGGGATTGCAATGGCTTTCAAAAATTTCAAATTGCAGGAGAGATGCGTTTTGATAGGGATGAGTTCATCCCAATAAAAGATGATAAACCAATTGAAGATGAGAAAGTTCTATTGAAAACTTTCTATAAAACGTCCTATGCCAAAGGAGGAAATTTTATTGTCGAAACTACTATGAGTCACCCGTTCATCATTGAAGGCAAACCTGATTATGTATTCACTGCTAGTGCGATGACTTATGATGGCTCAGATCTTGAAAATCCTGATGGAATAAAATTCCCTGAAGCCTATGAGGTACCAAAAGAACAATCACTTGCCAATACTTGGCAAGGCTTTTATGCGCCTGAGATTGCAGTAGAATTTAAACTAGACTTTTTAAATTCGGAGGAAAAGGTTGAAGCTCGGTTAAAAGATGTAATCATTGATAAAGAAGGTATATCTGTAAAAGGGGAATTATTGAATCTAATAGATTGGTCGAAAGAATATGCTGTGTCTCATGCAGGAATTTCTATAGATACATTTTCTTTGTGCATTGAAAAAAATGATTTTACAGAAACAAAATTTAATGGAAAAATTGGAATCCCATGGTTTGAAGAAAAGGATACCATGTTTTATTCAGGAATATGGGATGATAGAGGATCTCAAACTGACACTGCTAATTTCATTGTTCATTTTAAAGAAGAGGTAGATATGCCATTGGCCGGAAAAGCAAAAATCCAATTGGATGAAAACTCAAAAATAGAATTAGTAAAAGGCAATTTAGATCAAGGCAAGAATAGATGGGCATTCAATATTAAGATGAATGGGCACCTCAATATAGATGGCAAAGAAATGAACACCTATCTGAAAGATAAACTAGGGGATAGTATTGGTGGTAAAGTTCCTTCTTTGGATCTCAAATTATCAAAGTTTGAATTGGATGTGAGACAAGATACCATATACAATACAGATTTTGCTTTGGCAAGTCCCCAGCATTTTTTAGGTGGATTCCCGATGTCTGTAGATGATATAGGGTTTAAAATGATAGACAGCAAACCTGCCTTTCATATTTCTCCAAAACTGATTTTAGCTGGTGACGATGATGGTATTGCAGCAAGTACGAAAATAGTTTTTAAAGCTGATTGGAAAAATGCAAACACCAGTATGAGTGCAAGAAATTATCTCGACTTAGTAGATGTGGATGTGACCGCGATCAATATAGATGCTTCCTTTAGTGCGGTGGCTTTGAAAGGAGAAATTGAATATTATGATGATAATAATATGGAGGGTTTCCGTGGCTATCTCTCTGTGAAAATGCCTATGGTAGATTCTGTAGGATTAAGTGCTGAGTTTGGAACTTATGGAAATAAGGAGGCAGCCTTTGGTTCAGATGATTACTACTCCTATTGGTATGTAGACGGCATTGCAAGTTTTGAAAGCGGGATACCAATCATGTCTGGACTCAATATGTATGGACTTGGAGGTGGAATGGCCTATAATATGAAATTGGAAACAAAGGGTGGATATACCTTTGGAGATGCCGGTGGGCCTGGAAAAAAATCAGGGGCAAAATATATTCCCAAAAAAGGAGATTATGCCATAAAATTAGCTACAGTAATTGGGGCTACAAATAAAGAAGCTTTCAATATGGATGTTGCGCTCACCTGTGCTTTTAATTCTCACGATGGCATACAAGAGCTAGGCTTACTTGGTTCTGCTTATTTTATGACTCCAGTTGAAGATAGGGATGATCCAAAAGTTCATGCTAAAGTTGACATAGCTTATAATTTTCCTAACAAAACTTTGCATGGTGAATTGGAAACTTACCTTAATGTGGAGCTTGGAAATTTTGCTTTGCAAGGAATGAAAAACCCTTCAAACCACTTAATGGTGGATGCTGTGTTTCATGTCGATCCAGATACTTGGTATTATTATATGGGGACTCCAGAGCAACCTGGTAAGTTAGGATTAAAGACACCATTTGGGACACCAACCTTGTCTTCTTATATTATGATGGGACATGGGATTCCTTCAGATCCGCCACCATTGCCAGATAAGATTGAATCTTTGCTGACTGGAGGAGGAGATAGTAATGGAAACAATTCAATTGAAGCTGAAATAGATGAGAGAAAAGACCGATCACCTTCTAAAACTTATGAAGATGCAAGTGGATTGGCTTTTGGTGCTCACTTTGCATTAGATCCAGAACCATTTGAAGTCTTTATTCTTTATGCTAAAGTCGGATTGCACCTTGGTTTTGATATGAATATTTCGCAAGCAAATATTGAATGTGGTCGATCCGATGGCAGTTCCTATTTAAGAGGAATAAATGGTTGGTATGGGCAAGGCCAAACATATGCAGCGGTAGAAGGGGAACTGGGTGTGAAGGTTAAATTTTTATGGAATAATATTAAGGCAAAAATATTAGATTTTTCTGCAGCTATGGCTTTGTCTGGTGGCATGCCAAATCCTGCTTATTTTAATGGTCGAGCAAGAGTACAATACTCAATTTTAGGAGGATTGGTAAGTGGCAGTAGTAGTTTTGATTTGAAAATTGGAGAACATTGTAAGACTACTTCAACTGACCCATTAGCTGGACTCAAGTTTATAGGAAATATGATTCCTACAGGAACTGAAGAATCTATTTGGACTGCACCTGAAGTCGAATTTTTAATACCTATGAATGAAAATATTGAAATTCCAGAGTTTTCAGATGATGGTGTTTTAGAAAAAATTCGAATTTTCCAACCATATTTAAACGTTGGGAAGATTGAAGGTGTAGATTGTAAAGCACCATTCATACCTTCAGATGGATATTATGCTAGAGTTAGGCCAGATGCTGATTTAGAAGCAGAAACAAATTACAAGTTTTATGTGAGGATTGAAGCTGATGAAATTGTAAATGGAAGTAGAATACCTGTTCAAAGAGATGGATTGAGATGGTATCAAGACAGTACTGTTTTATTCAGGACTGGACCAATGCCCGAAAATGTCCCACACTCTACGTTTGACTACTCGTATCCAGTCCATAATCAAAATTATTTATTGAAAGATGAACTGCCAAATGGCAAAGGTAAAATTAGGTTCATTTCTAAAAAAAGCAATTTTTTTACAGTTGTGAAAGACAATAAAAATTGTGAATACTTTGCAAGATTTACGAATATGCAAAATGATACATCCCTGGAAGTTCCAATAGTATCAAATGACTATTATCAATCCATTGAATACACATTGCCAGAATTGCAAAATGAAGAATACTATAAATTAGACATCGTTCGGAAATATAAGGGGCAAGTGCAAAACTATCTATATACTTATGCGAGTTTGAATAATTCTGTGATGGAGCAAACTACTTACATCACTCTTGAAACTAAATTTGACTCAAAAGATGTAAGTGGAAAACAAAATATAAATCAGGACGAAAAAGAACAAGGTCTTGGTGAGTATGAAGAAGAATTAGTCTTATCTCATCCTATAAAATTTGGAGTATCTAAGTTTAATAACTTTAAACAAAAAATGAATGGAATAGAAGAAAGTTGGCTTGCTACAGCTACCTATTACAGAGAATCTATTCAAATGGAAACCAATTTAAATGAACCTTTTGATTATTGTGATTTGCATAGGTTTGGCAATGGTGACGTCAAGCATGCTCCATTTGTTAAAATGAAAATTAATAATGACAATGTTTATAGAAAGAGTTTTATTAGTGACTATATCCGTAACACTTACAATGCATTAAAAAATAGAAATGTATATACAACTAACGGGAGACACGGTTATGTAAATAAATTTACCATGTCTACACTTATGCCTGGTTATAATATGGCAGTATATCCAACATATGTTTTTACTAAAAGTAGCGCAACCAATTTTACTAAATCGTTGCTTATAGAGTCTGGTGAAATTGTTGACAATAAATTTGTCGTTTACTTCTCAGCAGCAGCTCCAATTAGTAAGGCGAATTATTCCAAATGGCTGACTCCTTTTGATCCGGAGTTTTATTCTTATGAAAAAAGCTTTGGTCTTTGCTCTGCCGATTATACGTTTGATGAGTTTACAAGATTTAGAAATGAAAAGTTAATGAAGAACCACAAAGATTTAAAAAATTATTGGAACGTCTTTTCTCAAGGTCCATATGGATTCCCTCCTCGGATAGTTAAATATGAATATAAAAAAGCTGATATACCAAAAGTAAAAGGCACTTATCCATCAAGGTATGATGTCATAAAAAAAATAGAATTGATAAAGAAAAGTGGAACTGCAATGAATGCCATAAGATTACAAGGTGGGTTTATTTTATACAATAACATTTTAACTATAGATAAAATTTCTTTCCCTGCTAGGTCTTATCCAAGAAATAAATCTTATTTGTTCTCTATGGATTATATTATGAACAAAAATCCATATGCAGCTGGGAATGCTATAATGATGAGAACTTACTATTAAATTTTTAATAATGAAAAAATACATCGTCCAAATTATTTTTATTTGTTTGACTTACAATGTAAGTTCACAAATAGATTCCATTCAAATACCTGACAGCCAAGGTTCAAGTTTAGATACTTTGTCAAAATTCGGAAGCATTAAGATGATTTATAAATTTAATGGAGAAAAATTAAATTTAAGATGGGCGCCTGACAATTATTCAATTTGGACTGCTGGAATTGCAGATGGTTATGTGCTTGAAAAGTTTATGATCCCTAAGAATATTGAAATAGATACTAATGTAGTTGTTTTTTCAGATACTATAAAAGTTTGGAAGGAAACAAATTGGAAAGACCAACATCTATTATATCCTAAAGATTCTATGCTGATGATTGCAGGAGACATGATCTATTCAACTTTGCAAGAAGGATCCAACTTATCATTTGATGAAGCTTTGTTAAGGAAGAATGAATTGCAACAAAAATATAGTTTAAATATGTTGGCTGCTGATTTGTCACAGCTAGCTGCTGATGGTTCAGCACTAGCTTATGAAGAAAATAAATTGGACAAGGATTTTCTTCATGTTTATCAAGTTAATTTAGCAAAGCCTTTAAAAGATTACCCGGTGGAAGGCGCCTTAATTATTGTGGATCCAGATTCCTTGCAAAATGATTTACTCCCAAAAATTGATTTGAGGTATGAAGGAGAAAAACATGTAAAGTTTTCATGGAATAGAAGTTTTCATGAAAAGCATTTTACAGCTTATGATATTGAAAAGTCTATAGATGGGATTAATTTTGAAAAGATAAATAAAACACCATTTATTAGTACATCTATAAACATGGAGACCAATTATGTCGATTTTCAGTTTACAGACAGCTTAAAGAATAACTATGAACCGTATTATTATCGGATGATTGCTAGGACTCCCTTCGGTGACCTTTCGCCTCCAAGCCCTATCATAAAAGCAATGGGACGTGATCGAACCCCACCAGAAAAAGTAAAAAAAGTAAAAGCTGATTGGCTTGATGGAAATGCTTCCTTATCGTGGACTCAACATGAAAATACAAGAGAGCTCAAAGAACTAAAAATTCTAAAAAGCGCAAATTCGATCCGTGACTTTGAAGCCATTGAAACATTAGATGCAAACGCAACTACTTTTCAAGAACTTAACATTGATGAAATGGAACAACATTATTATGTGGTTGCAGCAGTTGATACCGCAGGAAATGAATCTCGTTCTTTACCAGTGTACTTATTTATCCAGGACAGTATACCTCCATCACAACCTCAAGGGTTAATAGGAGAAATAACACAAGAAGGAAAAGCTACTATCAATTGGAATCTTGGAAAAGAAAGAGACATTATTGGGTATAAATTATATTATGCACATCAAGAAGATCATGTCTTTGCGCAATACACCAATAGCCCATATCAAGACACAACCATTACTTTTGATTTGGACATTAAAAACCTTACGGAAGATATTTACTACAAACTTGTGGCAGTTGATCGAAATTTTAATCACTCAGAATTTTCAGAGGTCTTGAAACTTAAAAAACCCGATCTCATACCTCCTACTGCTCCAGTCTTTAAAGATTATAGAATTAAAAACGAAGGTATAGAATTGTCATGGGAGAATAGTAGTAGCCTAGATGTTGAAGAGCACTTTTTAAAAAGAAGAAAAGAAGGCCAGAAGGAATTTGTTCTATTGGATTCATTTTCTTCCGGTGAAAAGTACTATGTTGATGAAAAGGTAGAACCCAATATTAAATATGAATATGTTCTTTTAGCAAAAGATGATGATGGAAATTTTTCAGATTGGTCAAAATTAGTTTTAAAATCAAAAAATATACATAAGAAACCAGAAGTACCTTTACTTAAAGTCAAGTATAATAAAGAATCCAAACAAGCCTCCCTCACATGGAATGAAACAGCTGGTGCTTATATTTATAAAGTATATCGTATGAGTACCGATGAAGCACTTCAAGGAATTTTTGAAACGAAAAAGTTAAGCGCAGTAGATATTAAGGTTGTACATGGAAAAGAATATCAATATAGAATTGTTGCGATATCTAAATCTGGTACACGATCAGAATTTGGTGAAGGAGTAGTTTTGAATGTTTTGAATTGATATTGATTTCTATTTTTATTGGTAAGAATCGTAGCAATTTTATATTTCAACAAACCTCACCTCCCCCAATAATTCTTTCGTCTTCTCATTGTTCTTCGAAAACCCCAAGATATAACCCCCACCGCCTGCACCACAAAGTTTTAATCTGCAAAAGTCCGTATCAAGTGCTTCTGTCCAAGCTTTCCCGTTCTTTTCTAGAATCATGTCTTTGAAGTGATGATATTGAAAATCACTTATTTGGTCTAAGCTTTCGAAAAAAGAATCCTTATCCGCATTAATGAAAGCTTTAATGCTTAATTCTACCTGATAGATGTAATTGGATTCAAGTAAAGATTTGAAATTCTTATCTTCTAAAGAGGCTTTGTATTTTTTTACCAATGGTGCTGTTGAACGTGATTGTTTTGTGTCAAGCAAAAAAATATCAATGCCGTCAATTCCTTTTAATTCATCTACTTTTTTAAACTGGTTGTCAGGTGTTTTTAGAATGGCTTTGTTTAAATAGCTGACAAGAGGGTCTAGTCCCGAACTGTTGCCATGAAAGAAGTTTTCCATTTGGCTTAATTCATCTCTGTATATGGAAAGGCTTTGGTCATTTTGAGTTTCTATTTTATAGCTAGAATAAATAGCTGCAGAGACAGAGCCAGAGCTACCCATGCCATAACCTATTGGAATGTTAGACTCAAAATTCAAACCATTATTTAGATCATAAATTAGTTTGTTGGTGTCTAGAAATTTAAATTCCTTTGCTAAAAGAAAGTTAGCAAAGGCAATAAGTGCTTTCCTATTAATTTCAGGACCATCTTTTGGAATCCATTTGCCAAAAAATTGCTGTAAAGGAACTGCCAATGCAGAAGAGCCATTTAAGATAGTATACTCACCAAATAATAATATTTTAGATGGAAATACTTTAGGCATTTTGTACAGACATTAATAGATCAGAATAAGAACAATCAATAAGGTCTTCCTCCTGGATACCAAACAAATTGATGTAGTGCTCGCATTGAGTCCACAAGCTTTGATAATCTGATTCACCGATGGCTTCGATTTCAATAAAGCTGCCAAGTTGTTGGACTTGATCAATATGAAATTTGACATTATCTATAAAGTAAATGCCTCTTTTTTTGTCCACAATTACAAGGATCTCATTTGCTGCGATAAGCACTTCTTTTAAGGAAGCATTTAGCCCAGGCTTGTATAAAAGCACTTCTGATTTTTTTGGCCCAGCAATGTTTTCTCTTTGATAATGGATCAAAGTATTTTCAATTTGACCTTCTCTAAGTTTCAAACGGCCATTATTGACCTTGAAGTAAGTATCGATTTGATGATCAATTCCTTTAAAAGTAGCTGCATTTGATAATAAAATATCTTTTATTTTATCCGGATCTGAGCATTTTGCTTTTATTTCAGCAATGATTTTCTTCATCTACACCTAATGTTTATTGATTATAAGCTAATAAAGGTATGTTTTCCATGTCATTTTAAGATCATTTAAGTTTTTTTTTGAAACATTCATTTACTATGAATGTTAAAATATGGTATATATTCTTAATATATTGGAAATTGATATATTAATGGATAGAAGTTATTTCGTTGAAGCTTTTAATAAAATACAACACCATGAAAAACTTTAGCAGATTAGTAGGCTTTATAATATGCCTTTCTATTGCGAGCATGCTTAATGCACAAAATTCGAATGATACATATTTTACCATTAGTTTGGGAGATTATGCAGATCCTTTAATTGAAAATTTCTCAGATCTTTCAAAAATAGGCCATGTCTATGGATCGCCTAATGGAAATGATCAATACACCGTATTTATAGGTGGCTATGGTAATATTTTAGAATCTCAATCTGTAGTTGATCAGGTTAAAAAGATGAATTACCTTAATGCCCACGTTGTCCAAAAACAAGCTAGCCAAGGCAAGCATGTAAATGTGGTTCAAATAGATTTATTGCCAATTGGGCAAGAAATTGATTGGACAATGTATTTGTCAGCTGGAAAATTATATACAATCACCGAAGACAAATCAATTAGATTGATAACAGGTGTTTATGCAGATATGGCCAAAGCCAATGCAAGAACAGAAGACCTACAAAAATTGGGTTACGGAAAAGCTTATGTTGTCAATGTGAATAGTGTAAAATTGCATGAGGTATCAGATTTTGACATGGGTGTTTTGGATTTGAATGAACCAGAAGCAATGGTGATGTCTGCTCCAACTGCCAAGTCAGACGTATTAATTTCTAAAGGGACGTCAAGAAGTTTTAATGTACCGGTAGAAGAAGCACCTCCAGCAGCTAGATTGATTCCAAGATCAGATCCACCAAATATTGATGGTGAGATTAAAAGACAATCTGTTCAATTACTGCAAAAAGTTTTGACCAAATTAAAATCTTTTGGATTTGAATCTGATGGCGTTTATACTGCAGAAACGGAACGTGCTTATAAGGAGCAGTTGTCTAAAAACTTTAAATTAAAAAATTATAAGGCAGTAGTTGACGCAAACTCAGCTAAGATAAATGGTTTTTACCTTGATTGGGAAGATGTCAAACTTTTGCAGACGATTGCTATGGATATGAGCGCAGAGGAAATAGTGTATGATGAAGCTCAATTAAAGCAATTGATATGGTTTCATAAAAAACCGTCAGTTCTGTCTGTTGAAGATGTTCAAAAATTAGAAAGCTGGGATTACCAGTTAAGAAAAAGTCTATTGACTTGGGAGCAGAAAGATGCGGTTTATTTAGAGATGGTCAATGCATTTAAAGTTACTTATTTCAAGTCTCAAATCTTGTTGGAAGACTTTTATATGAATAAAGGATTTACTTTATCGCAATCGAGGAACCTATCTATTGGGGCATTGAATACTATTCTTGCAGGTAGTATGGATCAATATCTTTAAAAAATAGTTATTTGATTATGCGTTTATTTGCTCAAAAAATAAAGCTAAATAAAATTCATTTATAGAAATAAAAAAGCCGGTATTCTTAATAGAATCCCGGCTTTTTTCTTGGCTTAGACAAGTTTTAGTTTGTAGCTGTCATGCTACTTATTCTGTTTTTATAATACCCTTTCAAGTAAGTAAAAAAGAACCAGTAAAATAAACCTACACACAAGGTTGCAAGTGGCAACCATAATGATCCAGTTCTTCTTACAAACCATAATACCAAAAATACAAGACTAGCAATTAGAATTATATAAGGAATGATCATTAAAGTTCCAGCTAGTTTTTCTCTGGATTTTAGGTGGTTCAATGTTGATTTCAATACGTCATCCATAAAGCAATAATAGTTTAAAAGTGAAAAATGGAAAGTTTTGTATTGGCTTTTTATGTAAACTTCAAAATAGCTTCAAAAGCCATTTTAACAAATGTAATAAATTGTGGCCTCAAGGCAAAGTTTAAACCCGTTGAAAAAACGAATTGTCGAAATAATAGGTCTTTTAAGCCTAAATTCCTTTAATTTAGGCTTAGTAAGAAGCCTTGTGCAAACAATAAATCTGCATATTAGATGAATATTGCCTTAATAGTACCCGTATTAATAATTGTTGCCATCTATTATTTCTCTGTAAGAAATAGCTTGATAACAAAATTTAACCGTGTAGAACAAGCTTATCAGAACCTTGAAGATAGATTGGAGAAACGCAGCTCTGCCATTCCAGGTTTAATCAAAATGATAGAATCGCATTTTGATAAAACAGATAAAACGCTAATTGATCTAAAAACTTCATTGAGTCATATTAGTGCAAGCAGGAAAGAAAAAATGGCTAATTCGAAAAAGCAGGAAGCAATACTTTCTATGCTTAAGCATAAGCTTAGCCAAATCCCTTCAGATAATCAAAATTTTGCTTTTGCTTTGGCTAGTTTGAATGAACACGAAGAACAACTTTCGGCCTCACGCAGGTCCTACAATGCTGCTGTAAAGGAATACAATGTTGCCATTGAAGTATTTCCATCTAATATGATTGCAAATAGTATGAATTTAGGGGCTACAGATTATATGAATGGGGCAGAAGAAACATTGGTGCTTAAAGAGTTAGAAAAAAGAAAAGCTCTTGAACTTCTTGATAGAGATGAAGAGGAACTTAATTCATAGTCAATCAACTTAGATGGAAACCATTGAAAAAATTATACAGAAAATTGAAGCTCATATCCCTGCCTTGGAAGAAGAGCGGATTCGCTTGAATGCCAGGAGTCGCAAAATCCAAACCTACGGATTCTTGTCTGTATTCATTTCACTACCACTTTTAGGTGTACTTTTTGGCCCAAAATCATTTGTCATTTTACTAGTATTAGGCGTCTTGGCCGCATTTGGTATTTGGTATGCCGCAAAGCAAGGCTTTGATGTATTTAAAGAGCAATTTAAGCGCAAAATAATTGCAACGATCATCAAAGAATTTAATCCCAATTTAAATTATACACCTGGACACCATATTAAGAAATCAGAGTATTTTCAATCTAAGTTGTTTAGAAAAAATCCAGATATTTATAACGGAGAAGATTATATCTCTGGCAGATTGAATTCCACTGATTTTAGACTTTCAGAGTTGCATACCATGTATGAGGTAAAAAGCAAAAACGGAAAAACGAAGCATACTATTTTTCAAGGAATATTTATGGTAGCGGACTTTCACAAGTATTTTCACAGTGAAACATATATACTCCCAGAGACCTCTTGGCAAGCATTGGGCTTACATAAGAAAAAGCATCAAGGAGCAGATTTGATTCAAATGGAAAATGCCGAATTTGAAAGATCTTTCCGTGTTTTTTCCACCTCAGATCAGGATGCTAGATATATTTTAAGTCCATCTATGATGGAACGTATTTTGGAACTGCAAAAAAAATATGGTAATAATGTTTCCATATCCTTTAGAGGAACTAACGTGTACATAGCCTTAGAAACTGATGTGGATTTTTTTGAACACAACATGCATGAACCTGTAGCGGAGCGAAGTTTCATACATGGCCATCTCAAAGATCTGAAAGAAATGTTAGGTACTATTGATGAGTTGAATTTGAATACAAGGATTTGGTCTAAGATGCCTAAAAAGGTGAAACATATAAGGAAAGATGAGGGAAACATTTAAGGGCATATAAGCTTGTATTCTTAGGTAAATTTATAATACCCACATTTCAAATACCCAGCCTCTTCAAACTCAATCGGATGATCAATGTCATGGTATGTTTTATCCATACAAGAATAAGAGCGTCCTGAAGCATCTAAAACCTGCTCAACCTGTTGAAAAAAAATCTCACTCGAAACCCTAGAAGAACAAGAAGCCAATACCAATATCCCATTCTTATCCAATAATTTTAATCCTGCTACTGCCAATCGCTTGTATTGTTTTAAAGCCAACTCTACCTCAGATTTTTGTTTGGCAAAAGATGGGGGATCTATTATGATAAGATCAAACAATGTTTTTTCTCTAGCTAATTTTTCCATCAGTACAAAAGCATCTCCAGTTAGTACAGTATGCTGCCCTTCAAGCTTATTAAGGGTTTTGTTTTTAACAGCCATATCGTTGGCTTTCTGACTAATATCTATGCTGTGTACAGATTTTGCAATGCCCGCTAAAGCATGAATTGAAAACCCTCCCGCATATGAAAAAACATCAAGGACTCTTTTCCCTTTTGCAAGTTCGCCTACCGTTTTTCTGTTGTGACGATGATCTAAGAAAAACCCAGTCTTATGCCCTCTGACTACATTGGCGTAAAAAGAAATACCATATTCTTTGAAAACAACTTCTTCGTCTTCTAAGCTTCCAAAAAGAATCAGCCCGTCTTCAAGGCCATGTTCCCTCTTTTTGTTTTGCAAAAGTCTGCTCATCCTTAAAACCATGGTTTTTGTGCTGGTGATCTTTTGCAAGATTGGGAGAATGGTTTTTAAATAAGGGAGCCAGATTTCAGAGTATAATTTCACAACCAAGACATCCGCGTACTGATCAGCTATAAAGCCTGGGAGATGATCGTTTTCACCATAGATGAGTCGGGCACTATTTGTTCCCTCATTCAATAAAGGTTTTCGTTTGTCGATGGCATTTTGAATGGTTTGTTCAAACCAATGTGCGTTCAGTTTTACTTGAGTATGAAAATGTAGAATTTTAATTCTGATTGGAGAAGAGGCGTCGTATAGGCCTAGAGCACAAAATTTATTATTTCTTTGATCGAAGATGACAGCGATGTCTCCACTTTTTCCTTTTTTATTTTGTTTGACAATACTCTCATCAAAAACCCAAGGATGGCCTTTTTTTATTTTTACTTCAGCTGCCTTCTTAAGCTTAATCGCAATGACTTCCGGTTTGATATCAGGTAATTCTATGTTTAGCAATGGCAGTTCTTAAAAGATTAAAAAGGTAATTTTCCGAGGTCGACATTTCCACCTGATATGATGATGCCTATTTTCTTGTCTTGAAATTTTGCAGTCTCTTTAAGCACTGCGGCAAATGGGACCGCGCAAGAAGGTTCAACAATGATCTTAAGTCTTTCCCATATTAAACGCATGGCAGCAATTATTTCATATTCAGTCACTCGTATGATCTGCTCCACATGTTTTTGAATGATAGGAAAGTTTATGTCTCCAAGATTTGTTCTCAAACCATCTGCAATGGTATCTGTGGTTTCATTAAATTCAATCTTGCCACTTTCAAGAGATCGAAAGGCGTCATCTACTTCAAAGGGTTCTCCACCAATTGTTTTGCATCCGTTTCCAAAATGTTGTACTGCTAAGGCAGTTCCTGCGACAAGGCCACCTCCACCTACTGGAGTTAAAACATAATCAAGATCGTTCTGCTCTTCAAGAAGCTCCATCGAAGAAGTAGCATTGCCGAGAATGACATCTAGATCATTGGAAGGATGCAAGAAAGTCGCTCCTGTCTCTGAGACAATTTTGTTAGCTGCCAATTCTCTTTCCTCTATGGTAGGAGGACAAATAGTGATCTCGCCTCCATAACCGAGCACTGCTTCCTGCTTTACCAATGGTGCAGTTGATGGCATGACTATGTATGCTTTGATGCCGCTCATTTGCGCTGATAGAGAAACGGCCTGGGCAAAATTTCCGGAGGAGTGTGTTACCACACCGTTTTGTTTTTGTTGCGCGGATAAATTCATAATAGCATTTGCTGCACCCCGCATTTTGAATGCACCCATTTTTTGAAAATTCTCACATTTGAAAAAGATATTCGTCTTTGCAATTTTATTGATCTGTGTAGAGCTAAGAACTGGGGTTCTATGTATGAAAGGAGCAATGCGTTTTGCTGTTTCAAGAAGTGCGTCTTTAGTCATGTACGAATATAGTAGAAGTTTAGGATAAATGTTTTGGATCACATGAATCAAGATAGATTTAAAATAGGAAAAAGCTTGTTTTCTATAGTGCTTGACTAGACGGTCTAATTTGATAAAAGTATTTTGATCACCTCGCAAAAAAGTCAAAATCCAGACGTACTGTAACAAAAGTTGGTGGAGGTTGTCTAAATTCCATTCTAATTGATAAATTATAACTTTCATCCAAAAGGAATTCTTTTACATCAGGTAAGGCAGGGATAAGATCAATAAAATCACCACTATCAAATGGGACATTATCACGAAAAAAGACTTCATGGAAAGCGTTGGGGTCATCTTCAAAAACCCTAACGGAAATCTCTTGAATGAAATCCAAGTCCAAATCTACAAAGGTACTCAAGAGTCTCGCTGTTTTTGCTTGGACAGCAAGCAGGTCACTTTCTTCGGCATTATTGGCGCTGAGTAGGTCCTCAGCATTCGTGCGAATACCAGTAATATCGAAGTAATGTGTCTCAAAAGTATTCAAGCCAGCAGGTATTTCGAAAGTAAGCTCATATGGCAAGTCAAAGAGACTTGCAGGCTCTTTTTTGCAGCCAAGTAATTGAATTGTTAGAAAAAAGAGCAAAATATACCTTTTCATGGTTAATTCTTTATAACATAACGCATATGCGGACGTAAAAATATTTGAATTTACTAGAAATCAATTATATTTATTAGCTACGATAATAATAATCTCAACTAATAGCCATGGGTGAACATAAAGTGTCTCTTCTTTCCAATAAAAAACAAATGCATCATTTTGTCAGGCAATTACTTGCTGATATTAGAGCATTGGAGTATATGTTGGAAAACAATTGGTTTGAATCAGGAATAACTAGAATAGGAGCGGAGCAAGAAATGTGTTTGGTAGATAAAAAAACATACAAGCCTGCACCAATTTCCATGGAGGTTCTTGCCAAAATGAAGAATGATGCTTGGGTTGAGACAGAGTTGGCTAAATTCAACTTAGAAACAACGCAAGAGCCAAGAGAATTGAAAGCAAAGTGTTTTAGTCTGATGGAAGAAGAGATTAGACTAAAGTTGGATAAAATTAAAGGAAAGGTCAGTAAATTTGATGCAGAGGTCGTTCTGTGTGGGATATTGCCAACCTTGAGAATGTTCCATTTAGAAATGGAATATTTAACTCCTGAAAAAAGATATTATGCTTTAATGGAAGCCATCAATGCTCAGTTGGAAGGCAATGCCTACGAATTGAGACTAATGGGTATTGATGAACTTTTAATCAAGCACGATTCTCCTCTGCTTGAAGCTTGTAACACCAGTTTTCAAGTACACCTGCAAGTTGATGCAAAAGATTTTGTCAAAATGTACAACATTGCACAAACTTTGACTGCACCAATCATGGCAATCGCCGCTAACTCGCCAATTGTCTTTGGCAAGCGTCTTTGGCATGAAACAAGAATCGCACTCTTTCAGCAAGCACTTGATACACGTTCTTCAAAATACCATATGCGGGAGAAAAGCCCAAGGGTAAGTTTTGGAAACGGATGGTTGCAAAATTCTATCTTAGAAATTTACAAAGAAGATATTGCCAGATTTAGAGTTTTAATAGCGGGAGACATAAAAGAAGATTCTGGAAAATTAATTAGCAAAAATCAGGTTCCAAAGTTAAGAGCGCTACAGGTTCACAATGGAACTGTTTACAGATGGAATAGACCTTGTTATGGTATTAGTCCTAATGGACAGCCACATTTAAGAATTGAAAATAGAGTTTTAGCTGCTGGTCCAACAGTAGTTGATGAAATTGCGAATACTGCTTTTTGGATGGGGATAATGGTAGGAATGGCAGATGAGGTAGATGACATTAGAGAAATGATAACTTGGGAAGATGTAAGAGATAATTTTGGAAAAGCCGCAAAATTTGGCATTGATTCTAACTTCACTTGGTTCAATGATGAAAAGATATCAGCTTGTGATCTTGTATTGAAAAAGTTGATTCCAATGGCTAAGAAAGGTTTGAAAAAACGAAAGGTCAATCAAAAAGACATAGATAAGTACATGGGTATTATCGAAGCTCGTGCCGAGATGCATATGAATGGTGCCAGGTGGCAGCTACGAGCCTATACCAAATTAATGAAGGAAACCAATAGAGATGAAGCACTTACTTGTTTGACCGCTTCAATAATTGCCAACCAGAAAAAAGGTATTCCGGTACATACCTGGAAGATGCCAAAACTTTCGGACTTAAAAACTTACAGTCCATCCAAAATGTTGGTAGAGGAATTCATGTTCACCGATTTATTTACAGTTAGAAAAGATGACATTGTAGATTTGGTTGCTGACATTATGGATTGGAAATCTATTCGTTATACTCCAGTTGAAAATAAAGATGGAGAACTTGTTGGAATGATTACCTCAAAGCTGATACTTAACCATTATATTAATAACAAACAAAATAATGGAAAAACTTCCTCACAAGTTAAGGATGTAATGGATAAAAATCCCCCTACTATAGAAGCAAAGGACAGCATTAAAAAGGCAATGAAGAAGATGAAAGAGTTTGGTGTCGGTTGTCTTCCAGTTGTGAAAGATAAAGAACTTGTTGGGATGATCACAGAAAACGATTTTATTAGAATTTCAAATCGTTTGATAGAGAGACAGAAGTCGTAATGGTTCGAAGTTTATATTCTATTGTTCATCGTTGAGTTTTTAGTGAGGGGTATTCAGAAGTAAGGCTAAAAACGCCGGAGGCGTGACATTATTATAGCCCAGTGTGTAAACACTGGGTACAGGAAATGAGCTGAATTCATTTTCTTAGGTAAAAACTCCATCGCCAAGACCATCTTGAAAAGTAGTATCCTCTTGAACAAGTTCTTTTGGTATTCCATTAAAAGCCATTATTTTCTTTCTGAACGGCCTTTGAAATAATGCCTTATTTGTTTTTTCCTTATAGTATTCAAGAAGGTCATCATGAAAGATCGTAAGGGAATAAATACTGTCCTCTAAGCAAAAATTTTCAATATACTTTGCCACATATTCAATGTCTATCTTTTTTACATATAGGTAAGGAATCTTTAAGTCTTTATTTATTATTGAGCTCATCATTACAGCAACCAAACGACCTTCAACACTGACTTTATGCCATACTTGTTCAAATCTTTGAGCGGTGGCAGAGAAATGATATCTTCGAGCATACTGATCTGGCTCTTGAATTTGCCTCATCCAAGGGTAGGAGCTTATCCAGTCAAAACTGTCCTTTGATCTAACGCCAAATTCTTTGTTTGCAAATTGTTGGATGAAGACATAGGTTTCTTCATCCATTTTGGACAAGGGCTGAATAGTTATGCTCAATGACTGAAGCTCATGTTTACTTTTTGCAGGTCTTAAAAAATTAAAAATAGAATCTCCCAACTTTAAGATTGGCTTTATGGTCGCAAAAAGTTTATTTCTCTTGGCCAATAGATCAGCCATGTTTAGTCTGTAGTATAATCTAAGCCCTTCTTTAATTTTTAATGGATAAAAGAATTTCATGGAAGAGTACATCTCAAAAGAGGCGGGGGCAAAATTTGTTGCCAAACATTTATTATCCCATTCTTTAAGTGCTAAGTTGGTTAGATCTTTTCCGTATCCTTTTCCTCTATGCTTTGGATTAACCCAAATACAGCTCAACCAAGCAGCCTTTATTTTCTTCGTTTGATTTCCTAGTAAATCTGGTAACACCAGTCTGTAGGCAATCAATTCAGCGCCAGAGACCATGCACCACAAAACCTTATCACTTTTAAGGGCCTTGGGGTTGTGAAAATAGGAAACAGCTCTAAGTGGGTATATAGGGAGATGTGCTCCATTTTTGTAAAAGTCTAAATCAAGTAAATCTGGCAGTTCTCCTACCGTGTAGACCTTTATCTTCATTTTCTATTAATGCTGTTTTTGCCAAAAGGCATTTTTAAAAAGTAATAAAGATATTCGGATTGGATTAGAGATTCTGCAGATAGGGAAGATTTTTCCATTGGCAACCTCTGAAGGTGAAAGCCATACGCTCTTTTCTTCAGTCCTGCTGTCCCAAAACTGACATCTAAGTGTTTTTCTGCTTGTTCGAAAAAGTTTGCTCTTACGCCATAGTCGGTAAAAGGAAAAGCAAAAGCGGCATAGTCCAAACCAAATCTGTTTTGAATATCTTCTAGGCTAGCTGTTAAATTTGATAATTGATTCTCAAGACTCAAGTCCTCAAAATTTTCATGTCGCAAACTATGAGCACCAAAAGTAAATCCTTCCTCTATCATCTCATGGATTTCTTCTGTGCTCAAATAAGGCTTTTCTAAAGCTAAAAATAGATTGAAATCCAATCCTAGTATTGCTCCAATCTGATCTATTTCTTTATTGTCTTTGAATTTTAACTTTTTGAGGTATCGAATTGCTGCCTCGGTGGATTCAAAATTATTCTTCTTTAGCAAAGAGTATTTAGAGTCGTCTTTTGACAATAAGAAGCAGATCAAGCCAACTTTATACCGATAAAACAAATCTTTATTATCTATAAAATCGTTGTTCAGAAAACAAGTAGCAGTAATATTTTTTTCTTTTAAAAGGGGCCTAGCTTTGGTATAGAATGTTTTTAGGCCGTCATCAAAACTAATGTGGAAAGATGGTTCCGTAAAATGTGTTTTTGATTTTATTTTTTCTATAATTTGCTTTAAGCTAACAGGTTTAAAATTGTCTAAAAAGAAATCAAGATCTTCAGAAAATTTTTGGACAGATCTTGGTGTATAAATAGGATCTATAAAAGGAATTTCCTCCTTATCACTTAATGTATGATAAAGAGGTAAGACAAGGTTTTGACCACTGATTTTCAAAAACTGTGTTAAAGCAAAGTTGTTTTTAAGTTTCTTTTTATCTGCCATAATTCATCCTATTAACAAAGCCATTCTAAACAAGCTGTTCAATAGCAAAGTTAGCTTACTTTTTTACTGCCATTAAAAGACCATCTCGTATTGGTAAAATTATGTTGTCCACTCTTGGGTCATTTTGAATCTTATCATTGAAGTCGTGTATAATCTTTGTGTCTTTATCATGAGTTGTTTTAACAACCTTACCTGACCAAAGAACATTATCAACTATAATCAAACCGCCAGGATTTATTCTTTCAATGACCATATCATAAAAATTGGCGTACATCCGTTTTCCAGCATCTATAAATACAAGATCAAAAAACCCCTCAATAGTAGGAATGATATCGGTAGCATCTCCATAATGACGGATGACTTTATTGTCTAAGCCCGCTTCCTGAATGTATTTTTCGATAATTATAGCCAATTCTTTGTTGGCTTCAATGGTATGTAAAATACCATTTTCTTTTAAGCCTTCCGCCAAGTGCAAAGAAGCATATCCGGTAAAAGTGCCAATTTCTAGTGCTAGTTTAGGTTTTGCTATACTGCAAAGTATTTGAAGTAGTCTTCCTTGGTATTCACCAGAGATCATTTGTGGCGCCAAGGTTTTTAAGTTTGTTTCTCTTTCTAATTGATTTGCCAATGCGGAGGCAGCAGTAGTATGATCCTCACAATATTTGACAATTTTCTTTTGAGAAAAATTCATTTTTTTTACAAAAATACTAGGATTGTAGAATTATTCTTGATCAATCTAAAAGATAACTGGTCCTTTCTGGGTCATAGCAAAGCTTCTCAAGGTCTAAAAGACTGCCGTTGAACACATTAAAGTCCACATCTCCTTCTATACCATTAATTCGACCTTTATTGCCATATTGCCAAAATGTCCAAGTATCACCATAGTTTAAGGTGGGTTGGTTATAGGAGTATCTTGCTATCCAAATAGGGTATTGATCAAAATTGCCTCCTACATAGGCATTATAAAATTTAAAGTTGGTATAGATAATGGGTTTTACTTTATAGTCTGCCTCAACAAGGCTTATCCATTTTTTTATTGCCCAAATAATCTCAGACTTAGATCTACCATTGGTTTCTTCAATATCTATCACTGGGGGGAGGTCGCCCTTCTCTAAAGAGACTTGTCTCTTGAAATTATTGTATTGGCTTTGCACATTAGTAGCTGGATGGAAGTAGTGGTATGCTCCTTTTCTAATGTTGTTCTTTTTTAAACCTGCCCAGTTTTTTTTGAACAAACTATCGGAAATACTTTCTCCTTCTGTTGCTTTCACAAAGGCAAATTTAATTTCTTGCTTAGCAACAGTATCCCAATTGATGTCATTTTGATAATGAGAGACATCAATACCATGTACTTTAAAACCTGAAATTCTTCTGGTATTTTCTTCACATCCTAATAAAAGAAAGCAAACAGCTAACAAAATAGAAAGTATTTTAAATTGCTGCATAAGTAAACTTAGAAATTTGTGTCAATTTAGTGGTTTAATATATAAACGCAAAAAGTCTTTAAAAATTAAAAACCTGTCTTAACTATATTGTTGAGACAGGTTTTTAAAAAAGCTTCTTTTTTTAAGTAAAAAGCTTTTTTGATTAAAGTTCTTTTCTAAGTCTTGCTACTGGAATATTTAATTGCTCACGATATTTAGCAACTGTTCTTCTAGCAATGTTGTATCCTTTTTCTTGTAAAGTATTTTTTAGTTTTTCGTCAGACAAAGGCTTTCGCTTATTCTCTTCAGAAATAATATCTGTTAAAATCTTTTTAACTTCTAGTGTAGATACCTCTTCGCCATCAGCTGTTTGCAAAGATTCCGAAAAGAAATCTTTCAGTCTTTTTGTTCCGAATTCTGTTTGAACAAATTTACTGTTTGCAACTCTCGAAACAGTAGAAATGTCTAAGCCAGTGATGTCCGCAATGTCTTTCAAGATCATTGGTCTCAATTTTTTCTGATCACCAGTTAAAAAGAAATCATATTGATACTGCATGATGGCATACATGGTTTTATACATGGTTTGCTGTCTTTGCTTTATTGCATCAATGAACCACTTAGCAGAATCGATTTTTTGCTTTATAAATAGGATGGCCTCTTTTTCACTTTTAGATATCTTCTTTACTTTCTTATTTGATTTGTAAGAAATGAGCATGTCTTTGTAATGGTCATTAATTCTTAAATCAGGAGCATTTCTTGTATTTAAATTGAGCTCTAACTCTCCATCTCTGTTGCCAATTAAAAAATCAGGAACGATGTAGTAGGTGCCTCGATTTGATTGTTGAGCATGTCCAGAAGCTGGTTTTGGATTAAGCTTTAATATTTCTTCAATGGCATCTTTAAGCTGTTCTTCATTTAAGCCTACATGCCGTTGCAGTTTTTGATAATGCTTTTTTGAAAATTCGTTAAAGTATTTTTGAATAATCTCTTTAGCTTTTTTTAATGGCAATTCAACGTTCACTCCTGATTTAGCGGCTCTGTCAATTTTTTGTTGAAGTTGAATTTCAAGACATTCTTGAAGGTCTCTTGCACCAACACCAGGAGGGTCAAATTTTTGAATTCTTTTTAAAATAGAAACTACTTCATCAGGCAATGCAATTATGTTATGTGCAAACATCAAGTCATCAATAATTGCTACAGGCTCCCTTCTTAAGTACCCGTCATCATCTATGCTTCCTATAATTTGATGTGCTATAATCTCTTCTCTTTGTCCAGCGAAATCTAACATGCCCAGTTGTTGTTCCAAGTATTCATGAAACGTTGTGTCAACAGCAATAGTGATGTGTTTTTCTTCTTCGTCTGGAGCTTGGTTTACTATATTGGTCTTGTAGTAGGTTGGGTCATCTTCCAAATACTCATTTAAGTAATCATCCAACTCAAATTCGTCAGCTTTTTCTGACGGCTCTTCATGTTCCGTATCCGTTTCTGATTTCTCCTCAGTCTCCGGTTTTGTATAAAGCGGGTCTAGCTCTTCAGATTCATGTCCTTCACTTTCTTCGGGCTCTTCACCTTCATCAAGTGCTGGATTAGCTTCTAGCTCTTCTTTGATTCTTTGATCTAAAGTAGCTGTTGGAATTTGTAGTAGCTTCATTAACTGAATCTGTTGAGGAGACAGTTTTTGGAGCATTTTATGACTAAGGTTCTGCTTGAGCATGGGCTATAATTCTTCTTAGATAAACAATGTTTTTAATTAGTGCTTCACAATAAATTAAGTCTATTAGACGATATCTTCGTCTTAGAATTTAGTATAAATTGTGACATTGAATTTTGGTTGAAAAATTGACTTGGCTTTCTTTGTATAATTAAAGTTATAGAAAAAAAAGACCAAAATCGAATAAATCGAGCAAAATCTTATCAAATAACATGCCAAACATTATCTTTGTTTAACATATCAGCCAGTAGATTAAAAAATTGTGTAAATAAAACGAAAAGAATTTTTGCTTTCTAAACCTTCAAAAAGGCTTAAAGCAAAATTGTAAGTACAGGTTAATTATACAACTGGAATTGGTATTTGTTTCAAGATGTTAAAAGTAAAAAGTACACTATCTAAATAAAGATTTTTATTATGCAGAGAATCAAGCTCTTAGAGGACATAAGAAAAAAAATAAAAGCAGAAAAAATAAATGCTTTTTTAATCCCATCAAATGATCCTCATCAAAGTGAATATGTTGCAAGTTGTTGGAAATCAATTGATTGGATAAGTGGGTTCACTGGATCTGCTGCAAACATAGTTATTACTCAAGATCATGCTGGACTATGGACTGATTCAAGATATTTTATCCAAGCGGAAGATGAGTTAGCTGGAGGTTCTGTACAGCTTCATAAGCTCCTTGTGCCTCATACAGCTGAACACATAGAATGGCTGATAAAGAAGCTCAATAATGGGGATACAATAGGCTTGGAAGGCGACCTATATTCTAGGGCCAAAATCAAGACCATGCAAGCATTGTTTAATGAAGCTGGAATAAATGTTAAAATATGTAATAATTTTCTTGATTCGGTCTGGTTTGATAGACCTCCACTTCCTCAAAGCCAAATATTTTCACTTGATGTAAAGTTTACCGGTTTATCAAGGAAAGCAAAAATTGACAATATTTGTGACAAGCTTTCGGAGGGAGAGAATGCCCATTTCTTTATAAGTTCCTTAGATGATATTGCTTGGATTTTTAATCTGAGAGGTTCAGATGTAGATTACAATCCAGTTTTTTTGGCATATGCGCTGATTAGTCGAGAAAAGACTTCTTTGTTTTTGGATAAATCTAAGCTTAAAGCAGGTCTGGAAGCAGAGTTAAAAACAGATAATATTGAGATACAAGCTTATGAAAGCATTGATTCTGCAATAAAAAATCTCAGTAAAAAAGTAGCCTTCGATCCGAATACAACCTCTATAAAACACTTTAACTTAATTAATCAAGGGTTAGCTAATGAGATTACCTCTTATTCTAGCCAAATGAAAGGAGTAAAAAATGCCACCGAAATCAGCAACACGCGTAAGGCCATGATAAACGATGGGGTAGCATTAACTTCCTTGTATATGTGGTTGGAGGAAAATCACAAGAACGGAGTAGCAGTTTCAGAAGTTGATGTAGCAAAAAAATTGGCTGGATTTAGAGCTGAGCAAGAATACTATTTTGGAGAAAGCTTTGGGGCGATTGTTGGATTCAAGGGAAATGGTGCCATTGTGCATTACCATCCTGAGCCAAAAACTTGCGCACAAATAGATGGAGAAGGAATGTTGTTGCTAGATTCTGGAGGACAATATTATACCGGGACAACTGATATAACAAGGACAACTTATTTCGGAAATCCAACAAGCGAGCATAAAGTTGCTTATACCGCCGTCTTAAAAGGAAACATCGCTATAGACCAATTGCGTTTTCCTAAAGGCACAAAAGGATATCAGGTTGAAGTTTTGGCGAGACAATTTTTATGGAATCAAGGTCTTAATTATGGTCACGGTACAGGACATGGGGTAGGGTATTTTTTAAATGTACATGAAGGTCCACAATCTATTAGTTCTGTAGCAGGAGGTAAATCATCAACGGCATTAAAAGTAGGGATGATCACCTCAAATGAACCCGGATTTTATAAAACCAATGAATTCGGAATCAGGATTGAAAATCTAATTTTAGTTGTAAATGATAGAAAAACCCCTTCTGGTGAATTTCTAAAGTTTGAGACTTTGACTCTATTCCCAATAGCTACTAATTTGATTGATTTCGGTACACTATCTAAGACTGATGTTGAATGGATCAATGCATACCACAAAAAAGTGAATAATACCTTAGCGCCACATTTGAACGATAGTCAGAAACAATGGATGGCAAATATGTGTAAGCCTGTGTAAAGGAATTTTAATACGCTGTTTAAGTGTTTAAGAAGCACTAGGGCATGCCTGGTGCTTCTTATTGGGTGAACGTCTTAGCCTAGTGCTCCTTATGACATTAACAATCCCTACTTAACTTCTAATAATCAAGGTAGATTTTTCTATGGGAAAGTTGGTTAAACAAAATCCAATGTTCTAAACTGCTTTCCTAGAACATTCGAATGACTGCTATCCAACCATTTGTCTAAGATACTTGCATACACGGATCTAAAGTCTACCTTATAGATGAGGTCGCCTTCATCAAGATTCGTCAAGTCTGGTCCTTCATTAAGAATCCCACACTTTTTTAGACTACCACTCATTAGGAATAGATTATTGGCAGTACCATGATCAGTTCCTTTACTTCCATTTTGCTTCACCCGTCTACCAAACTCAGAAAAAGTCATAATTAAACTATCGTCAAAAAGCCTGTTGGCTTTTAAGTCTTTAATTAAAGCTGAGACACCTTCCGCATATTGCCTGAGAAGTTTAGGGTGTTTCCCAATTTGATAAGCATGGGTGTCAAATCCGGATAAACTTACATAATAGATTTTTGTGTCCGTATCTGATGTGATTAACTCTGCCAAGGAGCTTAATTTTTTTCCAAATGGTGTATCAGGGTATTGGCCATGAGATTTATGATGTTTCGTTTTTTGCAATAAGTATTCTGCGGAATTTTGTGTCTCAGTCAATACTTTATACAAGTAGGCAACATTTTCATGGCTATGATCATGTCCATGCGCTTCAGCAGTTACTTTTTTTAAAAAAGCATTATTAGTTATTTTTTTTAATTTCTTTGGATTCTCTAAGGCAAAACCAGATCTGTTTTGACCTTTCATGACAAGACTAAGATTGCTATCAATTTCAACCCCATTATAATTTTTTTCACATCCACTGCAATCAGAATCTAAATATCTTCCTATCCATCCTGAGCTTAGAAATTCATTTGAATTTGAAGCGGTATGCCAAATGTCCATTGATCTAAAATGTGATCTATCTGGATTTGGGTAGCCAACATTGTTTAATATTGCCAATTCTCCTTGACCATAGAGATCTTTAAGTGCTGCTAAGTTTTCATTTAAGCCTAGTTCCCCATTTAGGTCTAGAACGGCATCTTTTTTAATACCTAAAAGCGGTCTGTACTTGTAGTATAAGTCGTTTCTATAAGGCACGACGGTGTTAAGGCCATCGTTTCCTCCGGAAAGTTGGATGACAATCAATGTTTTTCCAGATCTCGAGGACTCCATTTTAGAGGCAAAAGATTGTAAAAATGCAGGCGCAAATAAAGAACTGGAAATCATGCTACTATTTTTTATAAAAGATCTTCTCTTCATAGGTTCCAAATTTAATACAATTGCAGGCATGTTCAAAATCCTAATAGGAACTTATTAATTATTGTCTCTTAGTTAAGTTTTTACCGCTCTTTGACAAGTATCTTGACCATGGATTTGTGATTATCGCAGGAGTTAACTTTATATGAATTCTCGGCCTGATGATCTCTGTATTGAATATTGTCTTTTTCATATTAGGTTTATTTTATATTCACAATAAATAGGACTTGTAGCTGATAGACGAGGCAAAATGGCTTGAGTTAAATCTGCTCTTGTGATTTAACCTAATTTTAACGAGAATATTGAGGAGAAATGGAACATTAAACCTTGGATAAACGTCCTATTAATAGTGAAAAAGGGCAGATAATTGATAGAATCTCTGTTTAATTGAAATTATCAATAAAATAACCCAACTCAATGTCATATTGAGCATACGTTTTGTATTATTATTATCTTGTGATACGTTTTTAAATTAAAAATTATGCGATACTTATTTCTTTTACTTTCTGCCCTATTTATCACCAGTTCTAGCTTTGCTCAAGGGATTGAGTTTTTTGATGGTACTTGGGATGAAGCATTGGCAAAATCCAAGGCTGAAGAGCGTCCAATTTTTGTTGATTGTTATACAACCTGGTGTGGACCTTGTAAGCGTATGGCAAAGCAAGTTTTTACCCAAGCTGCTGTTGGAGAGTTTTACAATGCGAACTACATTAATGTGAAGATTGACATGGAAAGTAAAATGGGTAGAAAATTTGGTTCTAAGTATCCAGTTCAAGCCTATCCAACTTTGTACTTTATTGATGCAGCTGGAGAAGTACTACATAAAATAAAAGGAGGACAACAAGCTGAAGGACTTTTGCAAATGGGGAATTTTGTTTTAGGGAAGGTTGATTATTCTGCAGATTATGCAAAGCTATATGAAGAGGGAGAAAGAGATCCTGGCTTAATCTTAAATTATGTAAAAGCATTAAATAAATCAAACAAGTCTTCTTCCAAAGTTGCTAATGAGTATTTGAGATCTCAAAAAGACTTAAGCACTGAGTTTAATCAAAACTTTATTTTCGAAGCTGTATCAGAAGCAGACTCCAGGATATTTGATTTGCTATTAGAAAATAAATCTAACATTGTAAAGTTACATAGCTCACAAGCTGTTCAAGATAAAATTGAGAAAGCTTGCTATAAGACTGCAAAAAAAGCTATTGAGTTTGAATCAGAAGATTTACTTGTTGAATCTCAAAATAAAATTAAAGCACATGTTCCTTCAAAATCAAAGGAGTTTACGGCAGTTACAAATTTAGATTTTCATAAGAACTTAGGCAATTCTGAAGAGTATAGAAAGTGCTGTAAGGATTATGTTAAAAAGCAAATAGGAGATGATGCTAAAGAACTTCATGACTTAGCTAGATCTTTGATGAAAAGTTTTGGTTTTGATGGTGACGCCATGAAGGATGCTGAAAAGTATGCTAAGAAAGCCTCCGACAATGAGGCAAATGTAAATTACTACTTGACTTATGCTTCAATCTTAGATACAAATGGGAAAAAGGCAGAGGCCGTAAAGGTTGCAAAAAAAGCATTAGGTATCGTTGGAGATGACAAGCGTGCTGAAATGTCAATTCAACAATTTATTCAAAAGATTGAGCAAGGATAATTTTTGCAAGGTATAATGAAGTTAACTTAAGACAAGTAATACAAAACTGATGACAAAGCAATTCCTTTTAATAGTATTCTGTTTAACCAGCTTTTTAAGTTTTGGACAAGGCATTAGCTTTGAAAAAGATTCTTGGGAAGATCTATTGCAAAAAGCTTCTGAAGAAAATAAATTAATTTTTCTTGATGCTTATACCTCCTGGTGTGGGCCTTGCAAGCAGATGACCAAAAATATATTCACTTCGGCAAAACTTGGTAAATATTACAATGCAAATTTTGTTAATGCAAAAATGGACATGGAAAAAGGAGAGGGTCCGATGCTTAGAGCGAAATATGATATTATGGTCTATCCTACCTTGCTATACATAAATTCTGATGGCAAGTTGGTGCATAAGATTACAGGTTACAAATCTGTGAAAGAAATGATGGCAGAGGGTACTATTGCCAACGATCCGAAAAATAATATGGTTGCCCAAGAAGAAAGATTTGAAGGAGGAGACCGTAGTCCTGAGTTTCTTAGAGCTTTGATCGATACCAAGGTAAAAGGAAGAGATGGCTCACATATTCCTATTTTAAATGAATACTTAGAAACTCAAGAAGATTGGTCTAATGAAGACAACATGAATCTGATTTATACACTTACAGAATCAGTAGATTCAAAAACTTTTAAATACATCATTGACAACAAAGCTGCTTTCCAGACCAAGTTTGGAAAAAATGAAGTGACTAAAAATATTCAAAATTTGGTCTTTGATAAAATCCACAGCAGTAAAAATATTAAGCTTAAAACCATCGATGATTTATTTAAAATGGCTTACCCAAACGAGCATCTTAAAATGAGCTCCCAATATAGGATGACTTATTATCGCCAAAGAGGAGAACGTACCGAATACGCTAAAGCTGCAATTGATCATTATGCAAAATATAATACCTCTGATCCAGGGGAGCTAAATGATGTTGCTTGGACCTTCTATGAAGTTGTCAATGATAAAAAACTACTTTGTAAAGCTACCAAGTTGGCTAAGCAATCAATCCAGATTGAAAAAGATCATTATAATTTAGATACGCTAGCACATCTTTACCATAAGATGGGAAAAGATGCAAAATCCATTAAGACGGCCAAAAAAGCGATAACTATTGCTGAGTCAAATAATATGGATAGCAGTGGCACTTCGGCATTGATAGAAAAGATTAAGGCGGGGAAGTAGGAGTTCGTTCATCGTTCATGGTTCATCGTTGAGGTGTTTCGCAGCTTCGCTGCTTACTAAAAAGGTGTATTCAGCAGTAAGCCCAAAAACGCCAGAGGCGTGAAATTATTGTAGCCAGTGTGTAAACACTGGGTACAGGAAATGAGCTGAATTCATTTGGCGTGATTTTTTTTAAAAATCATGACAAATGGCTTTCGAGGATTACGCGGTTTTCCAGCCCTTTCCGCTAGAAACGAGGTATAGAATTAAAGTTACACAATTATCAGAAGTTGATTTTCAATGATTTAAGTTTTATGTGACAATCCCTAAAAAAAGCTTCAGAATCACAGGTCATTTAGTAAGCTTTAAAGCTTAGAAAAGAAATTCTTTCGAACAACCATCAACCAACAACCAACAACTACTTTTTCTCCATCTCTTCCCCAAAATAATTCCATAAGGATTCCTCAGGGAGTTTAGCTTCTAAATTGATTTTCTCTCCAGATATAGGATGAGTGAAGGAAATTTTCCATGCATGAAGATGAATGGACTTGTCTTTGTTGGATCTGCGATCACCATATTTTACATCACCTTTTATAGGGTGCCCGATATGAGATAATTGAACTCTAATCTGGTGATGTCTACCAGTGATAAGATTTATTTCTAACAGCGCGTAGTTGTCGCTGCTGTGAACCATTTTATAAGTCAATTCAGCTTTTTTGGATTTAGGCCCAGCATCCTCAACGATGTAAGATTTGTTTACCTTTTGATTTTTTTCAATGAGGTTGATCAATCTACCATCTTTGATTTTTAAAGGACTTTTAGTTACGGCAAGATAGGTCTTAGATACTTTGCGTTCTTTTATTTGCTCATTCAGGTGCGCTAAGGCTCTGCTTGTCTTTGCGAAAATTACGATTCCAGATGCTGGTCGGTCAATTCGATTGCAAAGGAAGAGTTTTTGTTTTGTATAGATTTCTGCTAGTGCATGTAAGCTTTTATCTCCCGTCTTGTCTTCTTGTATGGGAAGAGTAGATGGTTTGTTGAAAACTATGAATTGATTATTTTTAAGGATTACCCAAGATCCTATGTTTTGATTTTCTGGGATAGGTGTATCAGTCGATTTCTTCATATTCTATGTAATCATCGTTTTCATCTTTTGAATCACGAATAAGCGTTTCGTCTTTTTTTTCTGTCAAACGATCTTTAACAGTGAAAGTATAAATGCCGTAAATGACTGCAAATAGGATGAAGTATTTGAAAATCACGGAAGAAATATATTAAAGGTGAATGAAGGACGCTTCATTAAGCAGCTATATCCGCTCTTCTTAGAAGATAGATAAGTGCTAAAACGAGTGTATATGTAAGTGTTGCTGTCATTGTAAGAAGCCGAAAGATAACAATTATTAAATTATTTGTTAACGTTATTTAGATATTATATTTATAAACTTATGGATTCTTTACGATAATTACCTATTAAACGAGTTAATTGCAATATGGCGGTCAGATTGAATCAAAAGGAACGAAAAACAAAGGATTATTTAGATGAATTGGTAGAGCGATTTAATAAGCCAAAGTTTATTGCAGATGATCCAATCTCCATTCCTAAGCAGTTTAAAAAGAAGCAAGACATTGAAATTATTGGATTTTGGGTGGCAATGCTCTCGTGGGGACAGAGAAAAACCATCATTAATAAATCCCAAGAGTTGATCGATCTGATGGATGGAGCTCCATACGAATTCATTTCCCAGCATGAAGAAAAAGACAGAGCACGTTTCGCAAATTTTAAGCATAGAACTTTTCAGTATACGGATACGCTCTATTTTCTAGAGTTCTTTCAATATTATTATAAGAATAACAAAAGCTTAGAATCGGCCTTTACAAAAGGCATGACAATAGATGACGACACGGTAGAAAATGGCTTGCGAAGTTTTCACAATTATTTCTTTAGCTTGGAATTTGCGCCAAAAAGAACAAGAAAGCATGTATCGACCCCTGAACGAAACTCTAGATGCAAAAGGCTAAATATGTTTCTTAGATGGATGGTAAGAAAAGATAAGTCGAAGGTAGATTTTGGTATATGGAAGGATATAAAGGCTTCTCAACTTCTGATACCATTGGATGTACACGTGGAGCGGGTAGCAAGAGCTTTGGATTTGGTAGAACGCAAACAAAACGATTGGAAAACGGTCATAGAGCTTAGTGCTAGACTGAAGAAGTTTTGCCCAGAAGATCCCGTCAAATATGACTTTGCATTATTTGGTTTAGGGGTACTACAAAAAAAAGGCGCCCCTGAGATACTCAGAGACGCCTAATTAATGTTTTCACGATTTTTCTTATTCTATTTCAAATCGAATTTGCTGAATTAATTCTTTTCCTCCAGTGTTTTCTAATGCGATGAAAACTCTGAAAGAATCACCGTCGGTTTTCAAATTTCCAATGAAATATTGAGAACCCTTACCTTTTGATTCGCCTTGGTGAATGATGTTAAATGACTTTGGTGAATGAGTAGCATAAAAAGAATTCATGGCCTCTATGGCCTTTTCTTTAGCTAAAAAATCATCAATGTTTAATAAGCAGACCTCAACGGTTTCATCCATGTAGGAGGAGATTGTTGAGACATCACCTGCAGCAATTGCTTTAGTCAAAGCAGTTGAAGTAGTTTGACCAAACGATACTGTGGCGAATAAGGCAAAAAATAAACTTTTCATAATATTGAGTATTACATTACCAAATAATTGACGCTAAATTGATGCCAACTTAAAATTAAGTAGACATTGCGACATTCCTTTAGTCTCTTTATAACGAGTAAGTTGATTCAAAGTAACGATACTGTAGTTCTATTTCACTCAAAATAACAGAATATTAAGGTATTTAGCTGATTTACTTATAAATATTAACATATATTAATCTCAACGGGTGGCGATTTCCCTATATTGCGATATTAACAGATTTAATAAAAATATTAAAATTTATAATTTAAATGAAAAATCTACATTTTATTACTTTTCTATTGTTTTTAGGCCTTCTAGCAGGGAGTTCTTGTAAAAAAGACTCTGGAGCAGCAAAGGCTGGAGCTGCAGCAAAGGCAGCAGTTGCTACTACTTCTGCAAGCACTTATAAGATTAATCCTGCAGCTAGTTCTGTCACTTGGACTGGATCTAAAGTAGTTGGAGATAAGCACCAAGGGAAATTTTCTATTAGTGATGGTTCAATTAGTATCAAGGATGGAAACATCGAAGCAGGTAGTTTCGTGATTGATATGAATAGTTTGACTGTTACAGATCTAGAAGGTGACATGAAAGGTAAATTAGAAGGACATTTGAAGTCACCAGATTTCTTTGATGTTGGAACACATGGCAAGGGTACATTTACTGTTACTGCTTGTGAAAAAGTAAGTGGTACAGCAAACGTAACACATAAGGTTACAGGCAATTTAAAATTGAAGGGTGTATCTAAGAGTGTTAGTTTTAATGCTGATTTGAATATTGGGAAAGGAAATTTTGCTGCAGTTACTCCAGAGTTTAATATCAATAGAAACGACTGGGGCATCGTTTACAATAATAAGACCATTGCTGGTGTAGCAAAAGAATATGTAATTAATGATGATGTTTCTCTAATAGTTAATTTAAGGGGAACTGCACAATAAGATAAATTGTTAAAATGAAAAGCTCACCAAATAACTGGTGGGCTTTTTTTATATCATATGGAGAAAGGATTAGTAATAAGATCGACAGGAGCATTTTACACCGTCCAAATGGAGGCCGGCAATTTTGTTGAATGTAGAATGGTAGGCAAGTTTCGCTTGAACGGAATGAAGTTGACCAATCCTGTTGCTGTTGGAGATCAGGTCATGATAGAGCTGGAGCAAGATGAGCAAAAAGGATTGATCAAAAAGATTTTGTCCAGAAGAAATTATGTAGTCAGGCAATCTCCAAGAAAGAAACATTTCCTCCATTTAATTGCCAGCAATGTAGATCAAGCGATATTGTTAGTTTCTATAAAACAGCCTTCCTTAAAATGGGGATTCATTGATCGTGTTCTTTTAATGACGGAGCCACATAATATACCTGTTGTTATTATAGTGAATAAATCAGACCTTTTAGAAGAGGCAGATTTAGAAACCTATGAATATTTAAAGTCTGTGTATGAAAATATTGGATACAAAGTGCATCTGGTTTCTGCCATAAAAGGTGATGGTGTTGGAGAGATGATCAGTATCTTAAAAGATAAGACCTCTTTGATCTGTGGGCAATCTGGAGTAGGCAAATCGACCCTAGTTAATAGTATCGAAAAGAATATTGATTTAAAGACTGGCGATATTTCGGATTACACTGGAAAGGGCATGCATACCACGACCTATGCTGAAATGTTTGAACTCTCTTTTGGAGGGCAGATCATTGATACACCCGGTATAAAGACCTTAGGATTCAATAATTTGAATGGACAAGATGTGGCCCATAATTTTAAAGAGTTTTTCATCCTCTCTCAAGATTGTAAATTTGGAAATTGTACCCATCGCAATGAGCCAAAATGTGCTGTAAAGTTGGCCTTAGAAAATGGGGAAATTGCAGAGACTCGATATTCAAATTATTTGAGCATCCTTCAAGGAATTGAAGATCAAAATAGTTGGGAATTACATAAGGATATGTAGCTTAGAAATTAAAGATTCATTAAAAATTCTGCAGTGGCAGGACATTTCTTTGCAAGTAGCGAGGTGATCATCTTGCTTTCTATAAGGCCCGCATTAGGATATTCTTTTTCTATTTTATCAAGACAAGCCTCTGTCGTTTCATTGCGTTTTTGGACCTCTTCCAATAAGTTCATGGCCTCATCTTTGCGATCTGCTTTTACCATGAATTCTACTTCTTTATTTATTTCGGCAAGTGGGGCAACACAATCACATATTTTTTGAGCAACACTGGGGTAATCTATTTCCTTTGAAATTTGAGTTTGATTTTTTGTTTCTTTTGTTCCTGCATCTGTTTGGCAAGAAAAAGAAATTATACAGAGAAGCGATAAAAGAATACAGGACTTACTTTTCATAATCAATAATTGATCAATAAATGTAATGTTTTATTTTGAGCTAGCCTTGATTATCTTTTTGAAGTATTTACTAAACGGATAATTTTATTTCCTATAGCATCTTTACCTGGTTCTAATTCATACTTTTTTGAATTCATTAATTCTATAAACTTAGAAAAAGGTACTAGATTGTTTTCTTCATCCAAAATAATAGAGTCAGGATTTATTTCTAACACTTCTTCTGGATCACTTGAAGAAATAACAGCATTTCTAGCGTAGGGTGACTTCGTGGTCATGACGTCTGTCTGCACTTGTTCTCGTATTGGAAGTGTTTGCTTTGTGATAGGGTCAGAACCAGTTCGACTTAGACCTTTATCAATAGCGGCAGCCAATTTAAGATCTAAGCGATGATTAACACCTTGAAAAACAGCTTCAACTTTTCCCGTACGGTTTATAACTACATGTGTGGGATATCCCAAGACATTATAGGCATGTGCTATGTCTGAGGCATCTGGCAAAACGGTATAGTTGAAAGGATGTCTTTGAAGACAGTCTTGTATGCTTGCAACCTTGTCTAAGGAAGGTGCTAAAAAAATAACATCTGGATTATTGGAATATTGGGTAACAAGATTATTAAGCAATGGAATTTCATCTAAACATGGTTTGCAAGCAGAAAACCAAAATTTTAAAACCACGACTTTATTGTAGAAATTTTCATTTGAAATGAAATGGCCATTCATATCATAAGCATCAAAAGAAGGAGGCGTTTTTTCAACCAATTCAGGTGTGCTTCCAAATTCATTGCTACTAATTGCCACATTTGCTGTGGAAGGCTCTAGAACCATAATGTGCTTCAAAACGCCAAGATCATCAAATACAGGATTTATTGAATATCCTTGACCTGAGGTCCAATCCAAAAAGGTATCAAAGGAAATGGTATTGTCATTTTTGTCCTTAAATACAGTAGATGAATTAATATCAAATTGCTTAGTTACTTGCTGAGAATTCGCCGAAAGGCAATAAAAACAAGCAATTAGCAAACTTAATATTCGAATTAATTTATACATAATCCTTTGATTTATTGAGTGTTGTATGCAAAAGTAAGCATTTTAAAAACCTAAAGCTAGTCCTGGGCCTACTTGCTGCTTATTTCACAGCAAAATTCTAACTTTGCAAGTACAAAACAATGATATGGCAACGCCCAAATCTGTAGCTTTTTATACACTTGGTTGTAAACTTAACTATTCTGAAACTTCCTCCATAGGCAGACTTTTCGAAGATGCTGGTTATGGCGTAAATAAGTTTGAAGATGGAGCAGATATTTATGTAATTAATACCTGCTCTGTTACCGACTTTGCAGATAAAAAATGCAGAAAAATTGTAAGACAAGCTTTGCGCGTAAGACCTGCTGCTAAGGTTATAGTGATAGGTTGTTATGCACAATTGAAGCCACAGGAAATAGCTGAGATCGAAGGGGTAGATCTAGTTTTAGGTGCTGCAGAAAAGTTTAAAATTCTGGATTTTGTAGACGGCTTAGAAAAAGCTGCTGATAAGGGAATGGTTCAGGCAGGGGAAGTTAAAGAAGCAAGTAGTTTTATAAATTCTTTTTCCTTTGGGGATAGAACAAGATCCTTTTTGAAAGTGCAAGATGGATGCGACTATAAATGCACCTTTTGTACCATTCCTCTAGCAAGGGGAAGATCTAGATCAAATACAGTTGAGAGCATTGTAGAAAATGCCCAGCAAATTGCAGAAATGGGTGTGAAAGAAATTGTGTTGACTGGAGTCAATATTGGGGACTTTGGGGTAGGCACAGAAGTTATAGAAGGCATCAGATCTAAAAAAGAAGATTTATTTATTGATTTGATCAAAGCATTGGATGAAGTTAAAGGGATAAAGAGGATTAGGATATCTTCCATCGAGCCGAATTTGTGTACAGACGAAATTATAGAATTTGTAAGTAAGTCGAAGTTGTTTGTCCCGCATTTTCACATGCCATTGCAGTCTGGAAATAATAAGCAGCTTCGCCAAATGAAGCGACGTTATAAAAGAGAACTTTATCAGCAAAGGGTAGAAAAGATAAAATCTTTGATGCCTCATTGTTGTATAGGCGTAGATGTAATTGTTGGTTTTCCAGGAGAAAGTAAAGAAGATTTTTTGGAGTCATATGATTTTATAAATGGATTAGACATTTCCTATTTGCATGTTTTTACCTATTCAGAGCGGAAGAATACACCAGCATTTGATATGGATAATGTCGTGCCGATGGGAGAAAGGAAGGAAAGAAATCGGATGTTGAGCATCCTTTCGGAAAAGAAGCAAAGGCATTTTTATGCTCAATTTTTAAACTCTCACAGAGCTGTATTGTTTGAAGCACATAAGAATAAGAATTTCCTTACTGGTTTTACAGACAACTATTTGAAGATTGAAATTCCCTTTCAAGAGGGCTTAATTAATACAATCGCTGACGTTCGTCTGATAAATATCAACGATCATGGAAATATTTCTGCTTCTTTCGTAGAAAATAGCAAATTGGAGCTTATTAAATAATTCACATGAAAAACATTTTAAAAATCGCAACAGGGTTAATCCTTTTGGCTTTTGGATTTTTGTTTGGTTCCTTTTCTAAAAGTGGGGAAAAAAACGCCATTTCAATTCCAGAAACAATAACAGAAGCCCCGACCAAATTGGAAGCAGTTGCTAAGGCTCCAATAGTGGAGCGTAAATTTACGGCTGAGGAGCAGCGGAATATTGAACTCTTTGATAAAGCTGCAAAATCGGTGACTTATATCACTACTACGAATGTTCGTAAAGATTATTACACAAGAAATCTCATGGAGATTCCTAGAGGGTCTGGATCAGGATTTATTTGGGATGAGCAGGGGCACGTAGTTACAAATTGGCATGTATTAGAAGGTGCAGATAGAGCAACAGTGACACTTGCGGATGGCACAACATGGGATGCAACTTTGATTGGAAAAGCTCCAGATAAAGATCTGGCCGTCTTGAAAATTGAAGTACCCGTTGAACAATTGTATCCGCTACCAAGAGGAAGGTCTTATGATCTATTAGTGGGGCAATCAGTTTTTGCGATAGGCAATCCCTTTGGTTTTGATCAAACTTTGACAAAAGGAATAATTTCAGCTTTGGGAAGAGAGATTACTTCTGTGTCAGATGTACCGATTCGAGATGTTATACAAACGGATGCAGCTATAAATCCAGGGAATTCAGGAGGGCCATTATTGGATTCTGCTGGAGACTTGATAGGAGTAAATACAGCAATTTTTTCTACTTCAGGATCTTATGCTGGAATTGGGTTTTCTATTCCTGTAGATGCTGTAAAGTGGATCGTACCAGATTTGATACAGTACGGAAAGATAAAGCGTGCTACTTTGGGTGTTGAAATCGCACCAAATAGTTTTTTAAAACGTATAGGTAAGACTGGCGTTTTAATTATAAATGTATTGCAAAATGGACCAGCTGCAATTGCAGAACTAAGACCAACATACCGAAATAATACCGGACAAATGGTTTTAGGAGATATTATAGTAGCCATCGATACAGAGAAGATTGAAAATCTTAATGACCTGACCTTAGCTCTTGAACGTTACCTACCTGGCGATAAAATACCTGTTTGGGTGCTCAGAAATGATGAAGTTAAAGAAACTGAGGTAATTTTGGGAGAGGCAGAATGATATTAACAGCTAAGATGTAATAATAGAATGCAATACAATTGATACTTTTACAGTATAGAAGTGAAAAATTAAGTACAATAGACTAATGAAGAATCGTAACAGCCCTTTTAATGCTTTTTTTGGATTTATTATATTCATGGCTTTAATGAATGGAGGTATTGGTGCAGCCATACCTTTTGTCATTTTTTACTTTGTCGTGAATTCTATCATGTCTAAAAATCCTAGTTCTGCCCAAAGAAATAGAAATAGAAGGGTTCCAAATACTCGCTACAATACAGATCGAGAAAGAGCTAGAAAAGAAGCCGACATGGCAAGGCAAAGAGCTGAGCAAAAAAGGAGAGAAGAAATAAGGCGGAGAACTGGAATACCAAAGAGATCCTTTCCTAAAAGAAATCCTTTCAAGAAATCTGGTATCACTAAGTTTAAGGAGTACGACTATAAAGGGGCAATAGAAGATTTTGAAAAAGCATTGACCATTGAGCCAAATGATAACGCCATTCATTTTAATTTAGCAGCAGCTTATTCTTTAGATGAAAATGTGGACAAGGCTTATTTTCATTTAGACAAAGCAATAGCCAACGGTTTTAAGGATTTTGATAAAATCAGTAGCCATGATGCTTTAGCATATTTGAGAATCCAACCATCGTATGAAGCATTTAAAGCAAATGGTTTTAGATTGGGAGGCGGTGGAGCTGGACCAAAGAAAACCCAAGTAGTGGAAGGAATAGATGCAAATTTATTAGAACAACTAAATAGATTACAAGAATTAAGAGAAAAAGGCGTTCTAACTGAAGAAGAGTTTGTAACACAGAAAAAAAAGATCCTAAGATAAAGTGGCAAGAAAAAGAAAAGATAAAACATCAGCAGCACTGTTGGCATTTTTTGGTGGCTGGTTAGGGCTACATAGATTCTATTTGGGTCAAATTGGTCTAGGAATCGTTTATATATGTTTTGCTCCTCTTGCTGCCATGGTATCATTTATTGACGGCATCATTTTGCTTTCGCAAGATGAAGAGAAATTCGATTTCAAATACAATAGGGAATTTTTAGATATAAACTTCAGAGAAGATGACAACACCGATTTTGATCGAAGACGTGCTGTGGAGAAGAGAAGAAGGAGAGAAGCAGAAGAGCTGGCTGCTATTAGATCAGAAGAGATGCGCATACGAAAAATGAACATCAAGACGCCTTCTGGAACAAGAGCGAAGTCGCCTTTAAAAAATGTTCATAAGTTAGATGGTATCGCCAAATACAAAGAATTTGAATTTTTAGCTGCTATAGAATCTTTTAAAAAATCTCTACAAGTATACTATAAAGACATAGCCGTACATTTTAATCTTGCCTGTGCCTATTCTATTTCAGAGCAAGCAGAAAATGCCTTATTTCATTTGGACAAGGCAGTAGAGTATGGGTTTGTTGATTTTAAAAGGATAAAAGATCATGACGCATTAGCTTTTCTTCGCATACAAGCAGAATTTGAACAATTTGCAAAAAATGGGTACAGATTGAACAAACCTGATACGAAAAAAGCAGCAGAACCTGAAATACAAAGAATTATCCCAGAATCGAATAATTTACTTGACCAATTAAAAAAATTGGGCGAACTTAGAGATAAAGGTTTACTTACAGAGGAGGAATTTGCCGTACAAAAGCAGAAATTACTCAGATAAGTAATGCCAATCACTAGCATAAGTGGTATTAAACGAATCACCAACCTTCTACCTAATAAATATTTTCCCCATCTAGGTGGATTATTTTAATTATCATATTACTTTTAACAGTAATTAACAGGCATATTGCAAACGAATTGAGAAATCAATCGTTATAAGTAAAAGAATCTTAAAAGATTGAACAAGCATTCATGTTAGCGAAGACATTAATATCAAAGACGATCGTTCCACTCAAAACTTCAGATACTGGAGAGTTTGCACTTGGTTCTATGAGTGACTATAATGTCAATCATTTTCCTATCGTAAATAACGAACAACTTTTAGGTTTGATATCTGACCAAGATATCATGGACTCAGACATCTCTGAAGCCATTGGCTCTTATAGCCTTGCTCTAACAAAAGCTTCGGTTCAAGATGATGAGCATCTATATGAAGTCATGAGACTTTTAAATGAACATAAACTGACTATCATTCCTGTTGTGGATGAGGATAATAATTATGTCGGTGTAATCACCCAGAGTGATCTGATCAAATTTTTTGCAGAAACAGGTTCTTTTTCAGAACCAGGGAGTATAGTAGTCTTAGAAATAGTTAAGTCAGATTACTCCATGGCTGAAATTTCTCAAATTGTTGAAGCAGAAGGAGGCGTTATTTTAAGTTCTTTTATCACCACCAATTTGGATGAAACAGTGATGGATGTTACACTTAAAATCAACAAGAATCAGATTCACAACATCATCGCCAATTTCGAGCGATATTCCTACAAGATCAAGTATTCCTTTCAAGAGACAGAAGTCTTTGATACTGTTAAAGAGCGGTATGATTCTTTGATGTCTTATCTCAATGTGTAATTTCGTTCATCGTTTTTCGTTCATCGTATACTGCCAATAGGCATTGATTTAGTAGATTCCTACTTCTAAATTTTACATTCTACATTTAGAATTTTGCATTTCTTTACCTTTCATTCTTTATCTTTAGTCCCACGAATCATAGATAGAAATGACAGAAAAGAAACTATTCCTCCTCGACGGACATGCCTTGGTGTACAGAGCTCATTACGCCTTTATTTCAAGACCTCTGATCAATTCTAAGGGGATGAATACTGGAGCCATCACAGGCTTTACAAGGACCTTGTGGGATTTGATGCGCAGTCAAAATCCAAGTCATATAGCGGTATCTTTTGATCTAAAAGGTCCAACTTTTAGACATGAGATGTTTCCGGAGTATAAGGCAAATAGAGAAGCGCAGCCAGAAGATATCACCGCCGCATTTCCATATATCAGAAGAATCATAGAAGGCTTTAATATTCCTATCATTGAAAAACCGGGCTATGAAGCAGATGATGTTATAGGAACGATTGCGAAACAAGCAGAGAAAGAAGGATTCACGGTTTACATGGTGACGCCTGATAAGGACTTTGGGCAATTGGTCTCTAAGAATATTTTCATGTATAAGCCATCGAGATCCGGCACAGGTGTTGAAATATTTGGAGAGGAAGAAATTTGTGAAAAATGGGATATTAAAAGAGTGGACCAGGTTATTGATGTGCTTAGTCTTCAAGGAGATTCCGTGGATAATATACCGGGCATACCAGGGATAGGTCCTAAAACTGCCGCGAAGCTACTTGCTCAATTCGATACCTTAGAAGGGATTTTGGCGAATACGGATCAGTTGAAAGGCAAGCAAAAGGAAAAGGTGGAGACCTTTGCGGAACAAGGACGTTTGTCTTATACCTTGGCTACTATTGAAACCAAAGTTCCCATAACATTTGATGCAACAAAATTTCAAATAGACCCGCTCAATAAAGATGCCTTATCAGAAGTATTTAAGGAGTTAGAATTTAGAACGCTAGCTAGTCAGATATTAGAATATGACCAAAGTGCATCTTCTTCAAGTCTTGCAACAGTTCAGGGTTCCTTATTTCCATCACAAGCTGCGCCTGCAAAAGCTTCGGGAGGAAAGGCTGCAGCAACAGGTTCTATAGCAGCGCACTCAGTGGCAGAATTCAATTTTGAAAATACGGAACAGGATTACCAATTGGTAGATACGGCTGCTAAAAGAGCGAAGTTGATAAAAGCTTTGGCAAAAGAAAAAGTCATTTGTTTTGATACGGAGACCACAGGAGTTGACCCTAATGAGGCTGAGTTGGTTGGTTTGGCTTTCGCCAAAAAAGAAGGGGAGGCTTATTATATTCCTTTTACTGACAAAGAAGAAGAGGTCAAGTCAATCTTGGAAGAATTTAGACCCATTTTTGAAAACGAAAAAATTGCTAAGGTTGCTCAAAATTTGAAGTATGATGCTATCATCCTAAAATGGTATGGGATTGAACTGAAAGGAAAGTTTTTGGATACCATGATCGCGCATTATTTATTGGAGCCCGAGCATAGGCATAACATGAATTATTTAGCTGAAACTTATCTTAAATATCAACCGATCAGTATAGAAACACTGATTGGTAAAAAAGGAAAGGGGCAGCTTAATATGCGAGATGTGCCAGTTGAAAAGGTAGTAGATTATGCCGCAGAAGATGCAGATATAACATTAAAGCTGCACAACCAACTTTTTCCAGATCTTAAAAAAGAAGGCTTGGAAAAATTATACGATGAGATGGAAGAGCCATTGATCAATGCCTTGGTACAAATGGAATATAACGGTGTTAACTTGGATGAGGAATATCTTAAAGAATATTCAGTAGAGTTGGGAGGGACTGTAGAAGCACTAAAGAAAGAGATCTATGAACTTGCGGATGGTGAATTTAATATCGCCTCTCCTAAGCAGGTTGGGGAAATTTTGTTTGACAAATTAAAAATTCCTTATCGTTGGAGAAAGACGGCCACTGGTGTACATTCCACCTCTGAAGAAAAGTTGTCAGAGCTAGCTCCTGATCATGACATCGTTGCAAAAATTTTAAAGCATAGAGGCTTGGCAAAATTAAAATCTACCTATGTCGATGCTTTGCCAAAATTGGTAAATCCAAAGACGGGAAGATTGCATTCTTCTTTCAATCAAGCCTTGACTGCGACAGGAAGATTGAGTTCGAATAATCCAAATCTTCAAAACATTCCGATTAGAACTCCTGAGGGAGCGAAGATCAGAGAAGCTTTTGTGCCTAAAGGCGAAGGCTTTACTTTGTTGGCTGCCGATTACTCTCAGGTTGAGTTGCGACTTATTGCAGAAATAAGTGGAGATGAAGCCATGCAAGAAGCATTTATAAATGGACATGACATTCATAAGGCAACAGCTGCCAAAATATTTGATGTTGATTTTGATGCAGTGACTAAGGAACAAAGGTATAAGGCAAAGACCGTCAACTTTAGTATTATCTACGGAGCTGGAGCGACCAATCTTTCGAGACAATTAAAAATAAAAAGAACAGAAGCTTCTGAGTTGATCAAAGAGTACTTTAAAGAGTATCAAGGATTGAAAAGATACATGGACGAGACCGTCGAATATGCACGAACAAATGGCTATGTCAAAACTTTGATGGGAAGGAGAAGATACTTGCGAGATATTAACTCCAAAAACGGACTTATCCGATCTGGAGCAGAACGAAATGCTATTAACACACCGATCCAAGGAACGGCAGCGGATATGATCAAGATTGCCATGGTAAATATCCACAAGATATTTATGAAGGAAAATTTTAAAAGCAAAATGATCTTGCAAGTGCATGATGAATTGGTTTTTGATGCCCATGAAGATGAGTTGGATACGATCAAGCCTATCATTGAAGAAGGGATGAGCAATGCGATACCGAATTTGAAAGTTCCGATACTTGTCGAGATGGGTAAGGGGCAGAATTGGTTGCAAGCACATTAGAGGCTAAGGAAAATGTAAGTTTTGATGTTGAGGATACGGTATTTGGGGTTTCAAATTGGTTATTGTCTTATGCGGTTATTTGGGTTATAAATTTTGCATCGATAATCAAATGTGCGTATAAACAGAGAACTGGGATTTATGATTTATGTGTTGATTTATTACCAAAATGTCTGTATATTGATAGACAAATGACGAGTATGGTAAAAATTTCTAAACTTTTAAGTGATTCAAAAAGAGGAATATTTGTAAATAGCTCAAAGGATTTTATAAATCTGAGCAGACAGGGGCTTTCATACGGACAATTGAAGCGTATACTACTGTTCACAAATCTTACTATAAAACAGCTTTCAAAACTGCTTTCAATTTCAGAAAGACAATTGAGTCGTTATTCAAAAGACAAGATATTAAAAACGGATATTTCTTCCCACCTTATTTTAATTGTTGAATTGTATGATTTTGGTTATGAAGTATTTGATTCTGAAGAAGACTTTCAAATTTGGATGAATTCAGAAATTAGAGCATTGTCCTATCAAAAACCTATCAATTTATTAGATACTCCTTTTGGAATTAATGATGTGAAAAATGTTTTAGGCAGACTAGAATACGGAGTATATTCTTAACATGGTACTATATAGAATTACAAAAAAGAAGTATAAAAATGATTTGTCGGGCAAGGGGGCTGAATTATTTGGAGGTAGATGGAATAAGAAAGGAACTCCAGCATTGTACACCTCTCAAAATAGATCTCTTTGTGTTTTAGAATTGCTCGTTCATGCGCCTAAATTTTTAGTACCAAAAAATCAAATTATTCTTAGCATTCATATTCCTAAAAAATTGGAAAAAGAGCTTGTTAAGGTTTCGAAAAGAGAATTAGGTACTGAATGGAATAAGATTCAAAATGAAGAATGGACTGAAGACATAGGCTATAAATATTTCTACAAAAAACAAAAGCTAGGAATCATTGTTCCATCAGTAATTATTCCACAAGAATATAATGTAGTTTTAAACCCATCCCATAAAAATTATAAATTAATTAAAGTCAAAAGAGGATTAGATTTTAATTTAGACGAGCGTTTGTTTAAGTAAAAAAGTATAGAAATTAGACATATTTTCAAAGAAAAAGCAAAAAATGAAATTTCCTAAACCAATTCCTGTCAAAGAAATTGCAGAAAAAATCGGGGCCAAGATATTGGGAGATGTCGATCAATTGGCCTATGGCATAAATGAGATTCATAAGGTCGAAAAAGGAGATATCAACTTTTCAGATCTGGAAAAATATTTTGAAAAATCTTTAAATTCTGCCGCTAGTATTATCATACTAAATAAAGAAGCAGACTGTCCTCCAGGCAAAACAATTTTGGTCTGTGAAAATCCTTTCGAGGCTTACGATTCAATAGTTAAAACTTATCGTCCTTTTAATCCTATAAAAGAAGAAAACTCTAACAAAGACATCCATCCATCTTGTATTATTGAGCCAGGCGTGCAAATTGGATCAGATGTCAGTATAGGGGATGGGAGTTATATTCATGCAAATGCTATCATACGAGATCATGTTAAAATAGGTAAGCATGTAGTGATACAATCTAATGCTGTCATAGGAGGCCCAGCCTTTTATTTTAAAAAAGAGGAAGGAGTCTATAAGCAGTGGACAACAGGTGGTCAAGTCATTATAGAAGACAATGTTTTGATAGGAGCAGGATGCACTATTGCAAATGGAGTATCAGGTAATACTATCATTGGAGAAGGTTCAAAATTGGACTGCCAAGTGCATATTGGTCATGGGGTTGTGGTAGGTAAGAATTGTTTATTTGCAGCTCAAGTTGGCATAGGAGGAAAGACGATGATTGGTGATAAAGTGGTTCTTTATGGACAAGTAGGGGTAGCACAAAATTTGATCATTGGAGAGGGTGTTGTCGTCTTGGCAAAGTCAGGCGTTTCCAAAAATTTAGAGGCAAATAAGGTGTATTTTGGCTATCCAGCTGCTGAAGCCAAACAGATGTATCGAGAATTGGCTACATTAAGACGTATTGCGAAGGAAAAGTAAATTTTGATAAGAATTTAATGGGATAGGGGCACAATTTTCTATCTTTGGACAAAACACAGAACAATGTCTCTTACACCATCAAACATGTTAGCTTTAGGTACTCCAGCAATTGACTTCTCGCTCAGAGATACGATCAGTGGTGAGGTGAAAAGTTTAAATAATCTTAAGTCTGCTAAAGGAACAATGGTGATGTTTATATGTAATCATTGTCCATATGTTTTGCACATAAATAAAAAGCTGGTAGAGATAGCAAATGAATATATGAAAAAAGGAATTTCGTTTATTGCTATTTCTTCAAATGATGTCGTAAACTATCCACAAGATGCGCCTGATAAAATGGCGATTCACGCGAAAGAAAATAATTACCCTTTTCCATATTTATACGATCCAACTCAAGAAGTTGCAAAGGCATATAATGCAGCTTGTACACCAGATTTTTATTTATTTGACAGAAATACCAACCTTGCTTATCGTGGCCGTATGGACGGAAGCACACCTGGAAATAATGTAGAAAATAATGGGGAAGATATGATAGCTGCTTTAGATGCTGTCTTGGCTAACAATAAGGTTTTTGATAATCAAATGCCGAGTATGGGTTGTAATATTAAGTGGAAATAGTGTAGTTGATAGATGTCAGATGTCAGATTTCAGATTTCAGATGTCAGATTTCAGATGTCAGATGATTGTAGAGGGCTAGTAAATGACTCGCATGGTTCCTTAATAGTTTTTTGAGGATTGTCAAATGGAAGATGCTCGTCAGGGATTTAGCTAGGTCCAATTACTTTAGAAACCCTAGATGAAAATGACTCTCCCCACGTAAATCGGACACCCAACAACTAATGTGAACACCTCGGATTAACCCCCAAAATATATTTTCCAACTACATCAATATCTCTGGCAGTCTCTGAACCTTTAAAGCCTGAGATGCTGTCATTTTTCATAATGAGTTGCGCAGATTTTGTAATTTCTTTACTCAAAGGTTTGTAAGACCAATGCCATTTCTCTTCATGATATCCATGAGGACGATCTGGGCCGAAAGCTGTATAGGTTTGGCAGAATCCAAAACTTTTTGCGTTTGCATTGAGCCATTCGTATTCTTTTAATCCTTTGCCAGCTTCAAAATATTTATTGGTCAAATTGTTTATGTCTATATCTGTACCCCAGTGGTGTCTAGAGGTACCAGGCATAGAAGAGAATTCCAATATTTTTTCTGCTCGTTTGACAGGATCTTTGATGCTTTTTGAAAGATCTTTTTTGTCGACCAATCTTGTGCCTGTCCACTTGGCTTCCCAAATTTGTTTTTGTCTAAAGAAATTTCTGGTGGCAGATATGATTTGTAAGTTGATACCATCCTTCTTGGCAGAGTCTGCCATGACAAGAAAAGCTTCAAGAGCTTCTTTTCTCATGTACATACCTGGCCTGGATGCAGTTCCTTTAGGTATTTCTGCAAAGAGCTCATCAACTTCGGGGTTGAATTTGCCCATTATATAATCGATGTTATATTTTGGTTTAGCCGGCACTTTGTCTTTTTTAGCTGCTAGTTGAGCTTTGTTAGTTGTTTGTTCACTTTCAGTTAAATTTTGGGCTTCAGCTTCAGAGCTAAGATCGCCACAACTAACAAGATATACAGCAAATAGGATTAAGATTAAAGATTTCTTCATTAGTACTCAAATTCCAACTTTTCGCTCGGAAAACCAAAGAGAAATTTCTCTTTTATCACCTGGGCTACTTTTTTAGGAACCATGGACTCCCAGTTTCCTTCGTCAGACTGCAATAATTGTAATACTTGTTTTGAAAAGATATGAAGATTCTCGACATTGAATTTTTCAATGTCAGTTATTTGATCGTTGTCTAATAAGTGCTGAAGTAAAAACTTAACTCCTGCAGCAACAGGAATATTCTTGCTGTTCATCAATTCAGAACTGCCTTCTTGCATCATCGGGTAAACATACATTTTGACTTTCTTTCTAAAAAGTTCACCAAAAGCTGCAAGAAGTCTACCGTCTTTATTGTCATGAAATTTATTATTGATCAACTCCAATAATTCCTTCGCACCGATTACCAAGCCTAGTTTTTGAACTTTATAATCTGAGAGGTAATTTATCAAACGTTGATGTTCATGACAATTGGTGACTGCAACGGTTAAGCCCATGGCACATAATATTTCTGCTCTGTCGAGAAAATCTTTTTCGTCTAATTCACCTGCATTGCATAAATTTTGCATGGTAATCTCTGCCAGCAAATAAGCTTTTTTCGGATCTGTGTCTGGTTCTGATCTAAATTGTTCCCAGCTAGATTTGATCATGTCTTCATTGACCAATGTTAATGGTTTGAAACTACCTCTTACAACCAGGACATTTTTTTTATATAAAAATTCTGAAGCGTGCAAATTTTTGCCATCAGCACCAAAGATTGCTACGTCGGTTAATTTATGCTTTACCAACATAAGACTTAGCCAACGGTTGTCTAAATTTGGAAATTCAGGACCATTGATCCTGATCATATCAATTTTCATTCTTCCGCGAAGACTATCCATTAGGGAAGCAATCATAGTTTCTGCATCGTCATGATACATGAAACAAGCATAAATTAAATTTACACCAAGGATACCTATTGCTTGTTGTTGGAGCAAATTGTCATTGTCCAACATCTTTGCATGCAATACGATGTCATTTGGTTCAGAATCTGGCCCCAGTTGAAAACGGATCCCTAGCCAGCCATCACCAGGAATGGTACGATGATAATTTAGAGCCGCAACAGTATCTGCAAAGGCAAAGAAGGTGGTATCCATTCTAGAGCTTTGAAGACGATCGACCATAAGGCCATATTCGTGATCTAGCATTTTGTAAAGACGCGACTCGCAAACATATCTTCCTGAAGGTTCTACACCATAGATTTGATCAGAATAAATCTTGTCGTAAGCAGACATGGTTTTAGCAATGGTACCAGCAGCGGCCCCAGCTTGAAAAAAATACCTAGCTACTTCTTGACCGGCCCCTATTTCGGCAAAGGTACCGTAGATCTTATCATTAAGATTTATTTCGAGTGCTTTTTGTTCAGGCTCCTTAACTGTACGCATGTCTAAGAGTATTCGTTTATAAATTTTAACGTAATAAGTCTTCGAAAGGGTCTGCTTCAAAGCCAAAATCTTCAAAGGAATTTCCTGATTTGATATTGGTCAATTTTAAGGCAGGGCCTTTATTGTTATGTGTAGTAGAGATTTTTGCACCAGCGCCAATCTCTATCCAATCTTCCCAGGAAAATTCTAGGCCTCCAACTGGTATAATCTTAACCCACATTTTATAGCTTTTAGGCAAGCCATTATCATCTATAAACCAGACGTAAGAATCTCCAGGAGTCACTCCACCAGAGGTATAACTGATCTTTAAGCCTTTCTTTCCATCTATTTCAACGATGCTTCTTTCCGTCCCAGGGTCAAATACTTTAGAAGGTGCATTCAGCCAAAAAGAATCATTGCAGAAAAAGGACCAAGCCTTTTTTACCATTTTATCTCCTTCGTCTTTCTCCATTAACTTGCCATCTGAGAAAGCAATGCCACTGATTTCATTTGGATTAAGAAGAACCCTATTCTTTTTCCATTTTACTTCGACATAATGCCTTTTTTTGTCCCAGACATAATCATGATTAACAAAGGTCCATGAAACATAAGGAATGGAATCCCAAGCTTCCTTATTTATGGCTTTGAGCATTTTGTTGGCCATAACATCTGCCTCAGCTCCTCTTTCGCCAGCAGGCTCCTTGTCATTAAAAGAAAAATACAGGATGGCAAGAACTGCTAACATTATTCCTGATGAAATTGCAATCCATTTAAGACAACCTTTAGAATTCATATTCTTGTGTTTTGATAGGTAAAGCTAAGCAATAAAAGGCTTTGACAAAGAATACATTGCTGTTTGACTTCAAAAGTGGTCCAATATTTTCATTTTATTGTAATAAGTAGGCCGTCTTGTGGAGCACTTTCTGTTTACTTATATTTGTGAACCTTAAGGAAGAGAAATAAGTATAATAATATCGGTATGTACAAAGGAAAAAAAGTTATAGTAGTGTTGCCAGCATATAATGCTGCCTTGACTTTGGAAAAGACATTGAAAGAAGTTCCAATGGATCTCGTAGACGAGGTCATCCTTTGTGATGATGCCTCCAAGGATAATACAGTTGAGAAAGCGAAGTCTCTAGGCATTCGACATATTATCACTCATGAAAAGAATAAAGGCTATGGTGGTAATCAAAAGTCGCTTTATAATAAAGCCTTGGACTTAGGAGGAGATATTGTTATCATGTTGCATCCAGACTATCAGTACACACCAAAGCTAATTCCAACTATGGTCAACATCATCGGAGAAGAACTTTATCCGGTTGTATTGGGCAGTAGAATTTTAGGAAAAGGTGCCTTGAAAGGCGGGATGCCATTGTATAAATACATTGCCAATCGTTTTTTGACTTTAAGTCAAAATATCCTGATCAGTTATAAATTGTCTGAATACCATACTGGCTATCGAGCATTTAGTGGAGAGGTTTTAAGGACCATTAATTTTAATGAAAACTCAGATGATTTTGTTTTTGATAATGAGATACTATCGCAAATAGTCTATGCAGATTTTCATATCGCAGAAGTAACCTGCCCGACCAAATATTTTGAAGAAGCTTCCTCAATTAATTTACCAAGGTCTATTAAATATGGATTGGGTGTATTGCGGGTTTCCTTTCAACATTTTTTTCAAAGATTAGGAATAGTAAAGTTGGATATGTACAAACGCCTTGATAAAAAAAGCTACAAAGTAAATTAATTATTCGCAGCCCATTTGTACCCTAGATAGGATGTCATTGTTTGGGAAGCAATTTCCAGAAAGCACCTCTTCAGGCATATACCTTGAAAGGTTTTCATCATAAAGTGAATTTTCTAAAAATCTTGTAATAGAAGTAACCTCTTCATAACTTAGGTCAAGCGGGTGGAAAAAACCAGAGATGTTTTGAGAAGGAACATTTGCGTTTTCTTTCTTTCCTTCATTAAAGTACTCCACAACAGATCTAATACTATTTTTACTAGAACCATGAAAATAGAATGGAGAATTTTTTAAATTATAAAGTTGCGGAACTTTATATTTATATAAGTCATCAGCAACATCAGTGAAACCGCCTCTTCCTAAATTTCGGATGTCATTAGGACCTGTATTGAAAGCCTCTCCAGTTTCGTAAAGATCTTTTACGCCAACAGCATAAAACTTTTGATTATTAAGACCAGGACCTTGATGGCAATTGACACAACCAGCTTTGCCAAAGAATAGAATGGCACCTTCTTTTTCTTGATCATTCATCGCATGCATATCCCCTTTTAACCACTCCTGAAAAGGTGCTTCATTTGGGATTAAGGTTCTTAGATAAGCAGACAATGCAAAACTAGTAGTGACTTCAGAATATCTCTCATGTGTAGGAAAATTTGGAAAAGCCTTATCAAACATTTCCTTATAACCAAGTGCTCTAAGATTTTCTTCTGAGGCATCCATTCTATGGAGATGAAGCCCTTCTATGTTTTGGCTTTCTAAGCCTGCATATCCTAAATTGTTTACTTCTGTGGCACCTTCCCATTTATCTTCAGTTCCTTCGTTTATTCCTCCAGCTCCGAATTGCCCAGACCAAGAGGTATTGTTAACAAAACCAACATTAAGTAAGGAAAGTGGTCTTGCGCCTTGTACATCCATCTCATTTTCTTCATATAGATGAAAACGGGACCTTGCTTCTCCAGCATTTCCAAAACCAATACCGCCATCTGCAATGCCTTGTACTCGACCAGGCATGAATCCTTTTTCAGGTACATGACAAGAAGAACAAGAATAAGTGTCTTTACCTATATCTTTTAAAGCATCTTTAGCTAGACCAGTTTCAAAAAATAACAATTTCCCAAGCTCCACCTTTTCTGGTGTCATAGGGTTATTAGAGTCTTGTAAAAATTGAGAATAATCTCCTGCTTCAGGAAGTTGAAATGAATTTGAATCACCTGTTGGTGAAACTTGAGCCAATACTTGCTCTAATCTTAAATCAACTTCAGCCATATCAAGTTGATCCGTGGTACAAGAAAATGTACCAACCATGAGTGCAAGAAACAAAGTATTTAATAACAGCTTCATAAAAATAAATCGGTGTATAGAATTTAAGTTATTTGGCTATTGGGATAGCTTCTTAACTTCTATACAAACTTAAGTAGTAATCAGGAGGACAACAATATCCCTTATAGGGTATATTTAACATCCACAAAGATACTAATAAGACAAATTTAATGCCAATTTTTCCGTCATGTGACATGTTAAAGTTAAGTTATTAGGCAATTGTCTTGGGTTTACGTATGACGAAATATAAACCTATAATTATAAATGGTATACTTAGTAGTTGACCAGTTGAAAGGGCAGAACCAAAAAAAGTTTCGAATCCACCTTGAGATCTCTTGAAATATTCTAATATGAAGCGTGCAGACCAAATTAATACGAGGAATGTTCCAAATAAGAATCCCAATTTGTCTTTGGCTCCTGTTTTCCAATATTGCCACCACATAAATAGAAAAATAAGTCCATAACAGATAGATTCATACAATTGAACTGGATGTACAGGAGTGCCTGCTAACTTTGAATCTCTAAGAAAATCAAAAGCCCAAGGAACATCTGTAGGTTTTCCCAGTATTTCTGAATTCATCAAATTTCCTAAACGAATAAACATACCAGTCAAAGCGGTTGGGATAACCACTCTATCAAGTATCCATAACATGGGTAATTTTGTAATTTTTTTAGAAAAAAGCCACATCATAAATATGATTGCGATGGCACCTCCATGACTAGCAAGTCCCCTATAGCCTACAAATTGAAATGGATCAAAACGCACTGGTAAGATGATTTCGAGTAAATGATCGCTAAAGTAATCCCAATCATAAAAAAGGCAATGTCCAATTCTTGCTCCAAAGATAGTCCCAATCATTATATAGATTAGGAGGCTATCTAACCACTCAATTGGCTTTCCTTCTTTTACAAAAAACTTTTTCATGATCTGGAATCCGATCAAGAATCCAATTAGAAAGAATAGACTGTACCATCTTAAGGCAAAGCCGCCAATAGTAAAGATTTCTGGACTAGGATCCCACGAAATAGAAAGGAAGAAAGTACTCATTAACCTTGGTTTTTACCAAAGGTAGATAAAAGTAAGTGAAAACCATATTAGGCTCAAAAGACAACTGTTAAATGCCTTAATTTTTAACACCCATTTTCTCTTTGGCATGTTTCAATAACTCTCTTTTAAATTGTTTCTCTGCTTCTTGCAATCGAATTAGTTTTATTGGAGAGATAGCACTTTTCATTCTTAAAGTGTACTCTTTTTTTAGGTCGAGCTCTTTTTGATCTGCATCAAACTTCTTATTGATGAAATCCATCGCTTCTGCATCTGAAATGTTTTCTTGCAAGGGTTCCCTTTTAAGACTTTTTCTAATTTCCCTAAGTTTGCTAGATAACTCGTTGTATATAGGCCAAAAATTTTGAGATTCTTCTGGGGTTAATTCAAGCTTGTCAGTGATGAAAGCTACTTTCATGGCCTTTATTCTGTCTCCTCTTTTGCCTTGTGCCGAAATTTGTCCTGTAAGGAAAATACCTAAAATGCTTAATAAGATAAAACGTGTCATAATAAGTGGATTTTAAAATAATTCGTCAATTAAACTTTGATCAAGGTCATCTAAATTTTCATCTAAATAATCTTCAATCTGAACATCATTAGGAATCAGTAGGTTTTGTTGATCAGAATCGAGCATGCTTAAAAGCTCAACATCAAAATCGTCAATGTTTTCATTTATATAAGATTCAATGTCTTCAGAAGACAATTGATCCATAGCAATAGTTCCTTCTGGAATATTTTTTTGTGTGAAGAAGAACAACCCAAGCAATAGAGCCAAACTGGCTGCAATAGGAAGGGTATAACGAAAGTTTATCCTTCGGGTTTTAGCATTGCCTATCTTAGGAGATTGGAGCTCTTCATTTATATCTAGTTTATTGAATACTTCCTTTTGAAAGTTTTCAAAATAATCCGCAGGAATTTCAAAATTATCTTTCAATTCTTTTTTTGATAAAATGGAATTCAATCCTTCTAACTCTTCTTGTATTTCTTTGTTCTTTTTCATTATTATGAACTTAACTTCTATATAATATCTGCTTGTCTTATAAAAGCTTCAATTTTTTTTACTGCATGATGATAAGATGCCTTCAATGCGCCAACAGAGGTATCTAAAACTTTAGAAATTTCTTCATAGGGCATCTCATCAAAATACCTCATATTGAAAACTAATTTTTGTTTTTCAGGCAACTGCTCCATTGCTTTATTTAAGTAATACTGTACTTCTTCTGAAGCAATCGAATGTTCTGCTCTAAGGCTTTTGTCCAAGCCTAAATCTTCATTGTCAATCGAGCTTGTTTCCTTTCTTTTTTTTGATTTTATAAAAGTCAATGTCTCATTGGTAGCTATTCTGTAAAGCCAAGTGAATAATGATGATTTTCCTTCAAATTTATGAATGCTCCTATACACTTTGATCATCACATTCTGCAATACATCATTTGCATCTGCATGCTCATTAAGCATTCTTCGTACCTGTCTATAAAGCTTTTCTTGGTAGGTATCCATTAACAGCCTAAAACCTTTGTCTATGCTGGTTTTATCTTGTATTAAGGCTAGTATTTTGTGATCAATTTCTTGCTCCAAAGGATACCGTTTGATGTTTAGACGATTAGGATGTTGAAAGGTTTAATGGGTTTAAAATTTACCACATAGATACAATAGATTTACACAAAAGGCACAATAGAAATAGCCTATTGTGCCTTTAGGGGCTCAAAATAGAGTTTTTTCTGAATCGTTTAGGCAACTATGAAATCAATCTGCCTTTTATCTAAATTAGTTGCTTTTATTTGAACTCTAATCTTATCGCCCATTTTGATAACTTTTCCTGTGCTTGCTCCACGAGCTTTCATTCTGCCAGCTTCTAGTTCGAAGTGTTCTCCAAGGCTAGAATAGGAAATCATACCTTCTGCTTTTGAAGTAGCAGTCTCTACAAAAAAGCCTCTTTCACTGAAGCCTGTAACGAAGGCATCAAAATCATTTCCTACTTGATCTTCGTGGTATTCAACTTGTTTGTATTTTATACTTTCTCTTTCAGCGCCCATTGCTTTACGCTCCATTTTAGAAATATGTATGCATTTAAGTTCAAGCTTTTCCTTGTTGACCATGTATTCGGCTTTAAGGTTTTGCTCTAAAATTCTATGAGCTAATACATCAGAGTATCTTCTTATTGGGGAGGTAAAATGAGAATAGAATTCAAAAGCTAATCCATAGTGACCAATGTTGTCAGAAGAGTATTCTGCTTTTGACATGGTCCTAATGGCAAGAGATTCTAATACTTTTAAAGCTGGATCTTTTTCAACCAATTTCATCATACTGTTGTACGATTTGGCTATTTGTTCCGGCGTATCAGTTTGCATACTTACGCCAAGTTCTTTAGCGAATAAAGCAAAGTCATTCACCTTGTCTGAATTAGGAAGATCGTGTACCCGATAAATGTAAGGAATTTCTCTTCCCTTGGCTTTCTTTGTCATGAATTTTGCCACTCTTTTGTTGGCTAATAACATGAATTCCTCAACAAGTTTATGAGCGTCTTTTCTTTCTTTTAAATAAATACCAAGCGGCTTGCCGGTTTCATCAAGTTTGAATTTGACCTCATCGGTTTCAAAATTGATTGAGCCATTTTTGAAACGTGCTTTTTTTAGATGCTTGGCTAATTTATTTAAGTTTAATAGTTCATCGTAGAAAGTTCCTTGTCCTGCTTCAAGCACATCCTGTGCTTCTTCATAAGTGAATCTTTTGTCAGAATGAATGACGGTCTTTCCAAACCATTCTTTAACGATCTTATTTTTTTCATTGAAATGAAAAATTGCAGAGAAGGTATATTTGTCTTCATTTGGCCTAAGCGAGCAGAGCACGTTAGAGATTTTTTCTGGAAGCATAGGCAAAACTCTATCTACTAAATAAACAGAGGTAGAACGCTTGTATGCCTCTTGATCCAATTCCGTTTTTGGTTTCACAAAATGAGTAACATCTGCGATGTGTACCCCAATTTCTAATAAACCATTTTCAAGTAATTGAATTGATATGGCATCATCAAAATCTTTTGCATCAGCGGGATCAATAGTGAAAGTAATTACTTCTCTAAGATCAAGTCTTCTAGATAATTCTTGCTTAGTAATCTTATCTTTTAAGGCATCAGCTTCTTGCATTACTTCATCAGAAAAATCCAATGGAAAACCAGCACCTACAAGAATTGATTTCATTTCAATATCTGAGCTACCTTCTTTGCCAAGAACAGTTGTTATTTCTCCAACTGGAGTTGGCTTTTTCTTAGAAGGCCATTCTATGATTCTGACAACTACTTTTTCACCTTCTTGAGCATTACGCATTTTATTTTCTGGAATGATAATGTCAAAAGCTAAATTTTCTTTGTCAGGTATAACTAAGTTGTAATTTCTTGACTTTTGAACAGTTCCAATAAAATGATCCGTTGCTCTTTCGATTACTGCCAAAATTTCTCCTTCCGGTTTTCTCCTTCCTTTAGGATAGAAAGCTCTTATTTTGACCGTATCACCATGAAGTGCTCCGTGCAATCTTTTTGCAGGGATGTAAATGTCTTGATCAGATCCTTCTGTAGAAATATACGCAGAACCCGTTCGAGTCATATCGACTGTCCCTACCAAGGTGTCATTAAATTGTTTGTAGAATGCTTTTGGAACTACTCTAAATTTGGGCGTATCCTTCTTGGATAGTAAACCAGATTTATTGAGCTTGTCCAATGCAGATTGTACAGAGTCTTTTGAATTGACTATGTTTAATCTATGTATTATTTGTTTTGGGCTGTATTTGCCCTTAGGATTATTCTTAAAAAGTATAAGTATGCGTTTTTGCAATTCAGCACTCGTCAACTTCTTCCCCTTGAAAGATTTATTCTTTCTAGCCATCTTATTTTAATATTTTAAATTCCAAAATCAATTATTCAGAAGAAATAATTATTCCTCCCTCCATAATTTCTAAACTAAAAGCTTTGCTAAGCTTAGGATCGTAATCAGTTTGTTGGAATTCTGAAGCACCAGTGACAATTGTTATTATCCAATCTTCATCGATACTTGCGACAGATTTGACTAAAACACCTTCCAGGTTGCTTGTGCCTGCTATAATGGCTTTATCGATAAGCACCCCGGCTTTGTTGTAAGTTACTAGAATAAACTGATAATTCATTAAGCTAGCCTTCCAGTATATAACGGCATAAAAGTCTTTTGTGTTCGGTATTTTAATACAAGGTATAAATTCAGTAAACTCATCTGGCTCGCTCTCCTCTGATTGCAGCAAAATTTCTGTGATCATCAGGGAGTTAAAGGATTCATTGTAGCTCGAGAATGCTCTTGGAGAATCTTCGGTTAAGGTCAAAGGAGGGCTAATTTCAGGAAATTTCTTCAAATAGTCTTTGAAGATTTGCTTTTTACTTGGATTCAATTTATTAGATTTTTAGAGGCTAAAGATATGGTTTTGTACTTGTTCGTAGTTCATAATTCATAGTATAAAGTTCATATTTTTAGGACTTTTCGAACAATATGTGTTAAAATTAGTAGTATACGATCTATGGCACTTATAAAAAGTAGGTTTCCTATGTTTATTCATCTTTAGGAGTCATTTTTTTAAGAAAAACTAAAACTGGTAAACAGTCACTGGCTCTGTTTAGAACGATTCTAAATAAAATTTTATCAAGTCTTCCTTTGTTGTGCGCTTGTATAATTTATATTTTGTGAATCAATTCAATTACGAAACCATCTAAGCTAAATATTCTATAAATGAAGTGGTTAATTAATTTCCTTACTTCTTCGATAGGTAAAAAACTAGTCATGAGTTTGACTGGTTTGTTCTTGATAACATTTCTTATCGTGCACCTAATCGGAAACTTGCAATTGTTATACGGAGATGACGGAGCAGCTTTCAATAGCTATGCAAAGTTCATGACTGGCAATCCTTTGATCAAAACTGTTTCTTGGGGTTTGTACTTTTTTATTCTTTTGCATGC
>CALIIW010000131.1 GCA_938018185.1 uncultured Saprospiraceae bacterium | reverse complement strand
ATTATGGCAACATGCATATCTTGCTTGTTTTTATCAAATATAGAAAAACGCATTAAGTATCTTGTAAAAAACAAACTACTTAAGATGAAAGGTCTATAAAAAGACAAAGGCGATGCCACAAAATAGCATCGCCTTTGAAATTATAAACTAAGAAAAATTATTACTTAACTACTTGCAAAGTTTTAGTAATCAATTTTTCATCAACTGTTATGTGAAGGAAATAATTTCCTGCATTTAAATCAGCTGTATTGAAAGGTAAGATCATATCTCCTGACAATGAACCATAATCTTTTCTAGCCATGGTTTGGCCCATAGAATTGAAAACAGTTAAAGTTACATCAGATGCTTGTTCTAAATCCAATCTAATGTTAGTCAAATCAGATGCTGGATTAGGATAAATCTTTGCCAAGTCATGATTGAATTCTGCAGATTGAATACCTGTTACAGAAGCTTCAACAAGTCCAGTTGAAGTTGCATTTATTATTTGTCCAAATTGATTAAGAAGCATAACAATAATGTGCATATTCTCAACATTATATTCCTCTGGAATTGTATAGCTTTCAAAATCATAAAAAGCTTGTCCACCAGCAGGTAAATTATCTAAACCTGCATCAGTAGCTCCAGCATAATTTGCAAGTAAAGCGCGACCAACATGATCATAAACCATATCTGCAGCAGGAACAGGGTCCGGTAGAAATTCATAACCTCCCATTGGTCCATTTAATCCGCCAGCATAAGCATTTACTTGAGCGTAGCCAATGCTTGTTCCAGTAACACCATCTTCTGTCAATACCCCAACCCATCTGTATCCAAGGGCTGTAGGAACTTTCATATCAGCATAACCTGTTACATTCAAAGTTCTTGAAGCATCATCCCAATCAGCTGTCACACCAATAATGGCATCAGGCTCAGAAGTAACTTTTGAAACCGTTGGCAATTCAAGTTCTGAAGCATCTATCACTCGTTTTCTATCTGTAAGTACGGAAGGAAAACCTTCGAAACCATCAAACGAAGTAACACCAGCATCATAAGCTGCTAATTCCATAGGGTCATTGTTATGAACAGCAATTGGAATAAAATTCTCTCCAATACAATCTTGCATTTTATCTAACCAAACAGCGCCTCTAGGACACCAGGTACACCAAGTTCCAGTAGCTTCCTCAACTACTATTGCTTGCCGGGGTTCTGCTGCAACCGCATTGATAACATAAACAAGTTCAGAATTGTCTACATTTTCATCTTGAACACCGTTAGGATTGCTAACCGTAAAAGTCACATTACTAGGACCGCCGACAGTGAAACTAGCTGGCGCATTAATATCGAGTTCATATTCTTCTCTAAAAATAATATCAATTCCTTCTATTGTTTCTGAACCAGAATTAACTCCATCTGTCCAACTAAGATCAAAAGAATTTAAGTTAAGCAAACCTCTGTTTTGAATTTTTGCAGTGAAGAAAACTTCTTGATCAAGCTTCACATAATCACATGATGCAGATGTTGAAACCATTTTTACATCATTTTGGATTGTGTAATCCGAAACATCAATATTATCAACCGCAGCACCTAAGTTCCAAAAATCTCCATCATCGTATTCAAATGCAAACCACATTTCTCTCCCTACAAAAACATCCAATCTTTGTTCATAGCGATCCCAATCTGAAGCTGGAATATCAAAAAGTTCAAAATAGAATGTCCCTTCAAAAGAGGCTAATAGTTTAAAAGTTTCATCATTATTCTCATAATCTCCATTGAGGAAAAAGGCATCAAAATTTAGAAATGGTTGTGTTGCCATCGTCAAATCGACCGGCCCAAAATATGCTCTAGACTCGTTTACAGGGTCAGAGGTATTTTCATTTAAATCATCATTGATAGCAATGAAATTGGATGTATTCCCAGAAGGATCAAAGAGATCTGATTTGATACCATCAGCAGGTCCAAGATACCATTCATCGTCCAAAGTTAGCTGACTGCCTGTTTCAAAATCTTCTGAGAAGTATACTTGGGCATTCAAACCTAATACAGTGAAAAACACAAATATAATAGTAGAAATTTTTTTCATGAATCCGATTTTAAGTTTTGTGAAGTAAGATTATCCAATATTAAACATCTGCTAAAGTTGTTCAACATTTCTGCTAATATAATCTAATAAAGCTTAAAAATAGAGTATTCCGATCGATAATATGCGGCTATGTCGCAATTAGCAAAGTCAAATTATTCCGAATTAAATATGGACTTGAAATTAAAAACTCCTTGGTGTAAGTTAGACACGAATAAAATTAGGCAGGATACTCAACGTAATTTCTTGGCGTTTCGAATAGACGAATGGTAACTTCAAAATCGTCCCCTAACTTTTTGGATAAGATTTCCCAAATCACATAGCAGATGTTTTCAGCAGTAGGATTTAGTTCTTTAAATTCTTCCGTGTCAAGGTTTAAGTTTCGATGATCAAATCTATCTTCGATTTCTTTGGCAATTAACTCTTTCAAATATTTAAGATCTATGAGCATTCCTGTAACGGGATCTACTTCCCCAGTAACTTTTACTTCTAGGTCATAGTTATGTCCATGAAAATTGGTGCTATTGCAAAGACCAAATGCTTCTTTATTTTTTTCGTCTGACCAAGAATCTACATGAAGTCTATGTGCCGCATTGAAATGAGCTCTTCTAAAAACCGAAATTCGCATTAAAGTGTAATTTTTATACTTAAAAAGGGATTAAATGCTTAGTAAGCGGATAATCAGATTCAAATTAAGGGCTAAAATAGCCTAACTAATCCAATTAATAAACGTTGTAAATGAAAAAGGGTTGTAAATTAATGCTTGCAGGATAAATAGAAGTTTGCTTGCATTTTTAGTGAAATTCTTTGAACTAAAATATGTAAATTTGATAAAAAGTCTAAATGACTTCGATATATGATTGTAAAGTAGAAGGAATTGATGGGAAAGAGATAGATTTTGCTGATTTCAGGGGTAAAAAGATACTGATAGTAAATGTAGCTTCTGAATGTGGATTTACACCGCAATACCAGCAATTAGTTGAACTTTTTAATGCCAATAAGGATAATTTTATAATAGTTGGTTTCCCAACGAATGAATTTGGAAACCAAGAGCCTAAAAAGAATGAGGAAATAGCTGAATTTTGTCAACTAAACTATAAAGTAACTTTCCCATTGGCTGCAAAAATGGAATTAAAATCAAATCCTGTTTACAAATGGCTATCAATTGAAGAGGAAAATAAATCTATTGATACAGAAGTAAAATGGAATTTTCATAAATTCTTGATAAATGAAACAGGAGGCTTAGTAGCCTCTTATCCATCAGCCATTACACCTTTTGATGAATCTATTTTAGATTGGATTCAATCGGAATCATAGCTCAAAGTCATTAGGTTAAGGTTTCCTAATGATAAATAATAGTTTTAATAACATTTCTATTGATAATAAAATCCAGAAGGTGCTTTCTTCTGACAGGATTCCTCATGCCATACTTCTAAGTGGTGCGAAAGGTATAGGTAAACTACTAAACGCCTTAAAATTATCAAAAGCTTTAGTTTGTAAGAATCTTAAAAACGGTTTGGCATGTAATGCATGTAGTTCTTGCCAAAAAGCTGACAAGCTTATACATCCAGACATCCATTATACTTTCCCAACAATTGGCTCAAAAGTAATGAGTGATACTTTTATCAAGGAATGGAGGAGCATGATACTAGAAAATCCTTTTAGCACATTAAAGGATTGGCTCCAAAAATTAGATGGAGAAAAGAACAAACAGGGCAATATTCCAAAAGCTGAATGTATAAATATCATTAAAAAAATAAACCTCCGAGCTTTTGAAGGAGGCAATAAGGTGTCTATCATTTGGCTACCAGAATTGCTTGGTGGAGAAGGTAATAGGTTGCTAAAATTAATAGAGGAGCCGCCAGAGAATAGTTATTTCATATTTGTGTGCAGTGACACCGATAAACTTTTAGGAACTATTCTTTCAAGATGTCAGATTATCAACTTAACTAAATTTTCTGATGAAAAAGCAGAGGCAATTTTAACAGAAAACTTTAAGGCTTCGGCTAAGGAAGTTAAAACCATCGTTGCAGTTTCAGATGGAAACATGCATCATGCTATAAATATGCTCCAATCTAGTGTAGATGAAAACTTTAATAATTTAACCAGATTTTTAAGAGCTTCTTATGCTGGAAAGCAATTTGATATTTTTGAACTATGTGATGAGTTAGGCGTATTATCAAAGTCAGAAATAAAATCATTTTTAGATTATTTTGGACACTTTATCAGAGAATGTTTAAGAATCGATTATATCCCAGAGGAGATGATTAAGTTGCAAGCGCAAGAAATAGCATTTGCAAAAAAGTTCGCCACTTTTTTAGATCCAGATGCAATTAGTATGTTGTCTGAAAGGATAAGTGAAAATTTTTACTACATAGAAAGAAATGCAAATATTAAGCTCTTACTAATTACGTTAAGTATTGAATTGAATAGATCATTTAAAAAAAATATGGCTGTTGCTTAATAAAGTGATGGCTTGTTATTATAAACCATTATAAATTCAAAATTATGGGTTGCACAAGTTGTTCGAGTGGAAAAGATGGTGTACCAGGTGGCTGTCAAAGTAAAGGTTCCTGCCTAACGGGTGGATGCAATAAAAGAAATTCTTTTGATTGGTTGGCTAAGATGGATATTCCGGATTATGACAACTATGAATATGTCGAGGTTAGTTTTCATCAAGGCTCCCGAATGAGTTTTTACAAAAATCCAAAATCAGCAAGAGCTATAACTGGAGACATCGTACTTGTAGAGTCTGATGTTGGGTATGATATAGGAAGCATTGCACTTTCTGGCGAACTGGTCAGATTACAAATGAAGAAGAAGAAAGTCAATGATTCAAATGTATTGAAGTCAGTTATTAGGGTTGCAAATGACAGGGATCTTGAAAAAATGACAGAAGCGAGAGCCATGGAGAAAAGATCTATGATCCAAGCTAGAAAAATAGCTAAAGATCTTGCTTTAGATATGAAAATCGGTGATGTAGAATTTCAAGCAGATAAGCGCAAAGCTACTTTCTATTATACGGCAGAAGGGCGTGTTGATTTTAGAGAACTGATTAGACATTTTGCGAAAGAATTTAAGGTAAAGATCGAAATGCGTCAAATAGGTGCAAGACAAGAATCTGCAAGAATAGGTGGCATAGGCTCTTGTGGTAGAGAACTTTGTTGTTCTACTTGGTTGACAGATTTTAAGACTGTATCAACAACAGCAGCTAGGTATCAAAATTTAGCCATAAATCAAGCGAAATTGTCAGGTCAATGTGGACGTTTGAAGTGCTGCTTAAATTATGAGCTGGACACTTACATGGAAGCACTTGAAGCATTTCCAGACAAAGCAGATGTTTTGGAAACAGAAGCTGGACGAGCACGTTTGGTAAAGACAGATATATTCAAAGGAATCATGTTTTATGCCTATATAACTGAAGGCGTTAGAGGGCAGTTTCATCAAGTGAAGGTTGATCGTGTAAAGGAAATTTTGGCTTTAAATAAAGAAAAGAAAAAGCCTGCGGAATTAAATGAACGTGTGTATGAGTCTTTGGAAAAAGTTATAGACTATGAGTCTGTAAATGATGTTATTGAGCTTCCGATGGAGAAGAGAAAAAAGAAAAAAAGAAGACCAAATAAAAACAAAAATAAAGGTCCAAGAAATAAAACCAATACTGGCAAACCTGCGGGCAAGTCTAATAATACAAACAAAGAGAATAGCAATTCTCCAAATCAATCAAAAGACAAAGCTTCTGGAAACCAGAATCTAGGTAACAAAAAACCATATCCTAAGAAAAAGAAGAAGAAACCTTTTAATAAGAATAGGAATACTGGCTCTGATAATAAGCCAGAGAAAAAAGGTCCAGATAATAAACAAGAAAAAAGTGCTTGGGATAAAAAAACAGCCAAAAAAGGCCCAGAAAATAAACAAGAAAAAAGTGGCTGGGATAAAAAGCCAGCTAAAAAAGCGCCGGACAATAAACAAGGCAAAAGTGGCTGGGATAAGCCGGAGAAAAAAGATTAATAAAACACTAATAAAAAAGAGGTATAAATATTATAGATATGCAGTATGATGTAACAGTAATTGGTTCAGGACCTGGAGGCTATGTAGCAGCAATAAGATGTGCACAGTTGGGCATGAAGACAGCCATTATTGAAAAATATGACACGCTTGGAGGAACCTGTTTGAATGTAGGATGTATACCTTCAAAGGCGCTTTTGGATTCTTCAGAGCATTATCACAATGCCAAAGATAAATTTGCCACACATGGTATCAATCTAAAAGACTTGAAGGTTGATATGAAGCAAATGATCAAGAGAAAGACAGATGTTGTAGATCAAACTTGCAAAGGTGTTGAGTTCTTAATGAAAAAGAATAAAATTGATATATATCATGGACATGGATCCTTCATATCAAAAAATGAAATCTCAATAAAAGGCGCAGAAAAGACAACTAAGGTTACAAGTCAAAAAGTAATCATAGCCACTGGTTCAAAACCAATTTGTCCTCCGGCTTTTAACTATGATAAAAATCGAGTGATTACCTCTACTGAAGCTTTGAATATTGATTCAATTCCTAAGAGGATGGTGGTGATAGGAGGAGGCGTAATCGGACTTGAACTGGGTTCTGTTTTTGCTAGACTAGGTACTCAAATTGATGTAATCGAATATGCAGACAGGATTATTGCGGGAATGGATAAAGATTGCAGCAAAGAATTAATGCGTGCCTTAAAGAAGATCGGAATCAAGTTTCATTTGAAGCATATGGTTACTGCTGTAAAAGGAACAGCTAAAGGCGCAACCATCAAATTTAAGAAAAGAGACACAGAAGACGAATTGGAAATCAAGGCAGATTATTGTTTGGTTGCCATAGGTAGAAGAGCTTATACGGATGGTCTTGGATTAGAAAATGTTGGCATTTCAACAGATGATAAAGGTAGGATAAATGTCAACGGTCATCTTGAAACAGAGATCCCAGGTATTTTTGCTATAGGAGATGTTATTCAAGGAGCGATGTTGGCCCACAAGGCAGAAGAAGAAGGTGTTTTGGTAGCTGAATATATGAGTGGCCAAAAACCACATATTGATTACAATCTTATTCCAGGTGTAGTTTATACTTGGCCTGAAGTTGCAGCTGTTGGGCAAACAGAAGAGCAGCTTAAAGAAGCAGGTATCAATTATAAGGTTGGAAAATTTCCTTTCAAAGCTCTAGGTAGAGCCAGAGCAAGTATGGATATTGAAGGGATGGTAAAAGTACTCGCTAATGGAGACACTGATGAAGTATTAGGCGTACATATGGTTGGACCAAGGACAGCAGATATGATCGCTGAGGCGGTTGCTATCATGGAATTCAGAGGATCAGCGGAAGATGTGGCTAGAATGAGTCATGCACATCCTACTTATACGGAGGCGATGAAGGAGGCTGCATTGGATGCAACTGGCAAGAGGGCCTTGCATATGTAAGGCTTTAACCCATAAAATTTCTGTTCACCTCATTATAATGACGAAGTCATTCTAAATAATGTCACCCAGACGGGTTCTGAATTATATCGCTACCATAGTGATGGGTAAAAGTCCATCGCTATGCTAGTTAAACCCTTTATGTTTTTTCCAGATTAAAAAAGTAGACAAAGATTAAAAATATTTTAATTCTTTAATTCAAACCATGTCAAGGGTTATAAAGCTTTTTTAAGGATAAAAATTCGAATTAAAGTCCGTAAAAATAAAAAGAACAATTTATAGTCATTCGACTATCTCATTTGAAATAACAAAATCAAAGAGTCTCTGACCTAATTAGTCTTCAATTTGTCATTTTTCACTCCATTTTTCATTCAATTTTACTCCTCTATTTGCTTTTTTATCAAGCTTATTTGGTAATTTTAGGGTATTACAGATTTATAACATTAAATAATTAATTAAAACAAACTTTCTATGAGAAAAATTTTATACACGCTGTTTTCTGTGTTGATGGTTGCCGGCCTATATGCACAGGATGTAAATTTTGCAGACGATTTTGAGTCTTACACAAATGGGGATCTAATTGCAGCAACTTCAGACGTATGGGAATCATGGGCATCACCAGGAGGTGGGGCGGATGATACTAATATTACTGATGAACAAGCATTTAGCGGTACTCAATCATTAAAGCTTGAAGCTTTAAACCCAGGTGGTGGACCAACTGATATTGTACTTCCATTTGGAAACAAATACATTGTAGGAGACTTTGCCTATGAGCAAATGATGTATATAACTTCTGGGTCAGGTGCATACTTTAACTTTCAAGGAGAAACAACAATTGGAACAGAATGGACAATGAACAACTACTTTTATGCCAATGGAAATGCAATTTTTGCAAATTCTGGTAATGCAGGCCAGTTGGAAAGCCCATTCCCTTTTGACACATGGTTTAAAGTAAGAATCGAAATAGATTTAACATACAATGTGTGGGAGGTTTTTGTTGATGATGTTTCTTTAGGTTCTTTTGAAAATATAAATAATTCTATTGCAAGTGTCAATCTTTATGCATTAAACCCTGAAGAAGGCCAATCATTAATGTATGTCGATGATGTAAAATTTGAATACAAAGAAAGAGTACTTCTTCCAATAGATGCTGCACCAACAACAGTCTTTGCAAAGTCAGCTATGTTGACCGGTAGAGACATTCCAGTTTCTTTTGGGGTAAAAAATATTGGTACAGAGCCAATTGTATCTTTTGATGCTACACTTGATGATGGTACAAATTCATACACTCAGTCTTATGATGGAGAATTTTTAGGTTCGTTAGAATCTGCTGTATATGCATTTACTGAATCGGCTTATACTACAGTAGAAGGTGAAAATGATTTAACAATTACTATTACTAATGTTAATGAAGGAATGGATGACGATATGTCAAACAATGTAGCTACAGGTATGGTTACTGGTTATACCCCTGCGGAAAATAGAGGAGTATTAGTAGAAGAAGGAACTGGTACATGGTGTACTTGGTGCCCAAGAGGAGATGTATTTATGAAGTATATGTTCAGAGAATACCCTGAATACTTTGTAGGTATTGCAGCTCACTTTAATGATCCAATGGAAGTTCCTGGATATATTGCAGCTTCTGGATTTACGGGATTTCCGACAATGAAAGTATCTAGAGAGGAAATATTTGGTTTTGGTATTACCGATGATATAGAAAGGTTATTTTTCCCTAGATTAGCTACGCCTGCACCTGCTGTTCTTGGTGCTGCTGCTACTTATGATGAAGCTTCAGGAGATGTTGTTCTTACAGCTTCTGCACAATTCACTGATGCAGTAAGTGGTTATTCATTATCTGCTGTAATTATGGAAGACGGAGTAACAGGAACTACACCTGCTTATGCTCAAGTAAATGCCTATGCTGGCGGTACTCGAGGAGTAATGGGAGGATATGAATTGTTACCTGATCCAGTTCCTGCTGCTGACATGGTTTATGATCACGTTGCAAGAGTAATCTTAGGTGGAGTAACTGGAGAAGCTGGTAGTTTACCTGCATCTGTTTCTGCAGGTGAAGAGCACAGTTTTGACTTCAATGCCACTATACTTCCGGATTGGGATTTTGATGAAATAAAAGTTGTTGTAATTCTAAATAGACCTGATGGTACCTCTGCAAATGCAAAGATTTTCAAATTGTCTGATCTTATACCACCTTCTAGTGTTTCTGATAATTTCAGAAACGAACTTGCAAAAGTTTCTCCTAATCCATTTTCTGGAATTACTAATGTTGAGTTAAACTTAGAAGAAACAACTAATGTTCACATGACAGTATTTAATGCAACTGGACAATTAGTAGCTGAAAGATCTTATGGAGAACTTAATGGAACGCAATTACTTCCTTTTAATGGATCTGATTTATCTAATGGCATGTACATTATGCATATTCAATTGGATAATGCTTTAATTACTAAGAAAATTCAATTACAGAAATAGGCTACGCGCTATTGGCTATTAGCTTTTAGCTGTTGGCATATAATTCTAATAAAAAAGCCTGCTTCGAGAAATCGGGGCAGGCTTTTTTTGTTTTGAGGATACAATTGGTACTAGATATTTTGAAACACATAGAACACAATAGTTATAAACATAGATACATAGTTTTTTGCTGTTCTTGTCTGTACTGGGATTTTTAGGATTTATGGATTGCAGGATTTTTTTGATCGGTTAGCTGTTTCTATACCTAAAAAGTTGTAGCATTTGAAGTTGGGCTATTAAGAATAGCCCTAGGTTAGACGTATTTAAATAGAAAAGTCTGTCTCAGTAACTGAGACAGACTTTTCTATTTTTAAAAATAGCCAATGGCTAATAGCAAAAAGCTAATGGCCTTTTTAAGCTACTCCAGTTTTTTCTAGTGCCCTCAACATTGTTTGACCAATTTCAGCAGGAGATTTTACAACGTGGATTCCGCATTCTTCCATGATACGCATTTTAGCTTCAGCAGTATCTTCATGACCTCCAACAATTGCGCCGGCATGCCCCATCGTTCTTCCTTTAGGAGCCGTTTGTCCTGCGATAAAACCAACAACAGGTTTTGTACCGTGTTCTTTGATCCATCTTGATGCATTCGCTTCCATACTACCTCCAATCTCTCCTATCATGATGATGCCATCAGTCTCCGGATCATTCATCAAAAGTTCAACAGCATCTTTAGTTGTTGTACCTACAATTGGATCTCCACCAATACCAATACAAGTAGATTGTCCTAAACCAGCTTTAGTTACTTGATCAACTGCTTCATAAGTTAAAGTACCTGATCTAGAAACAATGCCAATTCTTCCTTCTCTATGAATGAAGCCTGGCATGATACCAACTTTTGCCTCTCCTGGTGTCATAACTCCAGGACAGTTAGGTCCAACAAGTCTGGTAGCTGGTCTATCATCAAGGTAAGCCTTTACCTTAACCATATCTTGAACAGGAATACCTTCTGTGATGCAAATGACAACTTTTATCCCAGCGTCAGCAGCTTCCATGATAGCATCAGCAGCAAACTTTGGAGGAACAAAAATGATACTCGTATCAGCACCTGCTTTTTCAACAGATTCCATAACTGTATTAAAAACTGGTTTATCTAAATGTACTTGTCCTCCTTTGCCAGGAGTCACTCCACCAACAATGTTGGTACCGTACTCGATCATTTGCCCCGCATGGAAAGAACCTTCCTTTCCAGTAAAACCTTGAACAATGATTTTTGAATTTTTATTTACTAAAACAGCCATTTTATTTTTTTATATCTATTACAAAAACGTCTTCATCATCTTTTTTCATATAATACTGCTCTCGAGCGTATTTTTCTTTGTTAATCTTCAATTGGCCTAACTCTGTTTGTGAATCGTTAATTTTGCGCTGAAGCTCTTTTTTTTCTTCAATTAGTTTATTCAACTTTTCAGCCTTGCCTATTTGTCTTCCTACATTATTAGTGTCAAAAAAGACCATCCATATTGCAAATGCCAAAAAGACAATGATATAGCCATTTTTAACTGGTGCCAAAAAGGATGAAAAGGTTTTGGAAATTTTCTGATTCATTACATATAGTGTTTCAATCTATACTATAAAGATAAAATTACATCGTGGACTTTTGCCACTTTTGCTAAAAGATTATCTTAAAATTGATTTTCCAGGAAAAAAGGCCATATCTCCTAATTCCTCTTCTATTCTCAGCAACTGGTTATATTTTGCGATTCTATCAGATCTTGATGCTGAGCCGGTCTTAATTTGTCCAGTATTCAATGCTACGGCCAAATCTGCAATGGTTGTGTCTTCCGTTTCCCCCGAACGATGGCTCATTACAGAAGTAAAGGAATTTCTATGAGCAAGATTCACAGCATTGATTGTTTCTGTCAATGTTCCAATTTGATTTACTTTTATCAAGATTGAATTTGCAGCCTTTGTATCAATACCTTTCTGCAGTCTTACCGTATTTGTTACAAAGAGGTCATCCCCAACTATTTGAGTTCTATCCCCTATGGCAGCATTTAACTTTGACCAGCCTGCCCAATCATCTTCATGTAACCCATCTTCAATAGAAAGAATAGGATATTTCTTGACCCATGATGACCAATAATCAACCATCTCATCAGAAGTTAATTTTCTACCGTCTGATTGATCAAAATGATATACTTTATTTTTTTCATCATAAAATTCTGAAGCTGCAGCATCCATAGCAATAAATACATCCTCCCCTGCTCTATAGCCAGCTTTGTCAATAGCAATCAAAACAGTTTCAATTGCTTCCTCATTAGATTTTATGTTTGGCGCAAAACCACCTTCATCTCCAACGTTGGTAGAATATCCTTTTGATTTTAAAACAGCTTTTAAATGGTGAAAGATTTCAACACCCATTCTTAATGACTCAGAAAAAGAATCAGCTCCAACTGGCATCACCATGAATTCTTGAAAATCAATGCTATTGTCCGCATGAGACCCTCCATTAAGAATATTCATCATTGGGACTGGTAAGGTGACGGCATTTACTCCTCCGATGTAACGATACAAAGGAATGCTTAAATCATCAGCAGCAGCTTTTGCTATTGCCATAGAAGCTCCAAGGATAGCATTTGCTCCTAATCTTGATTTGTTACTAGTTCCATCTGCTGCAATCATTAGTTTATCAAGCATAACTTGATCATAAACAGGGAGGCCTAACAATTCTTCTGAGATCTCTTCCATGACGTTGATGCAAGCTTTCAAAACACCTTTGCCCAGATATCTTGCTTGGTCACCATCTCTCAATTCTACCGCTTCATATTTTCCAGTTGAAGCACCTGAAGGAACGGCAGCTCTTCCAAAAGCACCAGACTCTGTCAAAACTTCTACTTCAACAGTTGGATTACCTCTAGAGTCTAAAATTTCTTTTGCAGAAATATCGATGATCAAGCTCATATTTTATTTTTGGTTTGTTACTAATGCAGATTGCATTAAAGATTTAAATTCATTAAATAAATATCTAGCATCATGCGGTCCAGGAGCAGCTTCTGGGTGATACTGAACAGAAAATGCTTTCTTATTTATTACTTTAATTCCTTCTATGGTATCGTCATTGAGATTCACATGAGTGATCTCTACTTTATCTGCATTCGCTCGAATGGTTTCCGCACTTACACCAAAGCCATGATTTTGGCTTGTGATTTCGCATTTTCCCGTTATGAGGTTCTTTACTGGATGGTTAAGCCCTCTATGTCCGTGTTTCATTTTATAAGTATCAATCCCAACAGCCAAGGCCAGTATTTGATGTCCGAGGCAAATTCCAAAAATAGGCTTATCAATTTGCAGCGCTTTTTTAGCAAGATTTACGGCATAATCCATGCTAGCTGGATCACCAGGGCCATTGGACAAAAATATGCCATCAGGATTCCACTTTTCCACTTCTTCAAAAGAGGTCTTAGCTGGAAAAACTTTTAAGTAGCATCCTTGATTAGCCAGACAATTCAATATATTTTTTTTGACTCCAAAGTCTAGAACAGCAACCTTTAAATCAGCACTTGAATCCCCAATTAGATAAGCGTCTTTTGTAGAAACTTTAGAAGCCAATTCTAGACCTTCCATAGAAGGAACTTCTTTTAATAAAGCTTTTAATTTATCTAAATCTAGTATTTCCGAAGAAATAATAGCATTCATTGCACCAGTAGTTCTGATTCGTTTTACGATTGCACGTGTATCAACATCAGAAATTCCAACGGTTTCATTTTCTTCAAAAAATTCTTGAATCGATGAATCTGCTAGTATCCTAGAATATTTGTTAGTGAATTTTTTACAAACCAGGCCGGCAATTTTCATCCCTTGCGATTGGCTTTCCGAATTTTTAATTCCATAATTACCAATATGCGGATTAGTGGTGACCATTATCTGACCAAAATAAGAAGGATCAGTAAAAATCTCCTGATATCCTGTCATTCCAGTGTTAAAACAAATTTCGCCTGTTGCAGTGCCTATTTTGCCTGCAGCTTTACCTTCGTAAAAAGTACCGTCCTCAAGAAGTAAAATTGCTTTTTGACCCGTCTTGTTAGTCATACTATTAATTTTCTGCTAAGATAATATTGAACAACACAAAAAAAAAGGCAATACCCGAAATGATATTGCCTTTTTAATTTTATTTCAAATAGAGTACATGATCTAGATATTTATTAATCTACAACTTTTCCTCCGTCTAATTCGTCCTGCCATTTTTCAAGAGCTTCCCATTCACCGTCAGCGGCCATTTTAGATTGTTTAGGCCATGTAGTAGGATCGTGAGATGCGAATCTTGGTCCAGCTTCCGTCATTAATTCTTTGATCTTGTCCGGAGTAGTATCTGCTAATTTTGCAAAAGTAGTAATTCCTGCAGCGTTTAATATTTCTGCAATTTTTGGCCCGATGCCCTCAATCTTTTTAAGATCATCAGGTTCTGCAGCCACAACTTTTTCAGGAGTTGCTTCAACTGTTTCCTTGACATCTGCTTTAACAGGTTCTACCTTCTCTACTACTTTCTCTACAACTTCTGCTTTAGTTTCAACTACTTTTTCCACAACCTCTGCTTTAGTCTCAACTACTTTAGCTGTTGTTGCGGCAGCAGCGGTAGTCACAGCAGTAGCTGCAGTTGTTTTCTTAGCTGAAGATGTATCAGTTGATTTGTCCGTTGCGGTATCAGAAGTTTTGCTCTTTCCTCTACGTGTTCTCTTCTTCTTCGTAGTTGCTGCTCCTGCAGTTGAAGAGGCACCACTATATAGCGTATTAAAGTCAACAAACTCAATCATTGCGATTTCAGCTGCATCTCCTTTTCTATATCCAGTTTTTATTACTCTGACATAACCTCCAGGTCTGTCAGCCACTTTCTCAGCAATTGTTGTAAATAGTTCTTCAACTGCTTCTTTATTTTGTAAATAACTAAAGACTACTCTTCTTGAATGTGTAGAATTAGTTTTTCCTTTTGTCACGAGAGGTTCAACGTATTTACGAAGCGCTTTTGCTTTTGCTAAGGTAGTATTGATTCTTTTGTGCTCAATCAAATTGATCGCTAAGTTTTTAAGTAGGGCTTTTCTGTGTCCAGTTTTTCTACTTAAATGGTTGTTCTTTTTTCCGTGTCTCATGACATTTAGTTTTAAAAATTTTTAACCTCGCAACATGGACAGCATCCTAAATAAGGGAGTCTATAATTGCAAAAAATATTGTTATTAAACTACTCTGAATAAAGTCTAAAATTTAGACTTTACTCTTCGTCTAATTTATACTTTGATAAGTCCATTCCAAAAGTAAGTCCTTTCTCAGTCAACAATTCTTCAATCTCGACTAATGATTTCTTACCAAAGTTTCTGAACTTAAGTAATTCGTGTGTATCGTATTTTACCATTTCTCCTAGAGAATTGATTTTAGCAGCTTTCAAGCAATTGTATGCTCTTACAGAAAGGTCTAAATCTTCTAAAGAAGTCTTTAATAGTTTACGCATATGTAAAATATGCTCATCAACTATGTTGTCTTCTCTATCCTTTTCAGAATCGAATGTGATGTTTTCATCCGTAATCAACATTAGATGCTGAATTAAAATTCTAGATGCTTCTTTGACAGCATCTTCAGGATGAATTGTACCATCAGTAACTACTTCAAGTGTTAATTTTTCATAATCGGTTCTTTGACCAACTCTGGTATTGCCCACTTTATAAGCTACATTCTTTATTGGAGTATAGATAGCATCAATAGGTATTACGCCGATAGGTGCATCTTTTGGTAAATTTTCGTCTGCTGGTTTGTATCCTCTACCTTTGGTTACGGTAAATTCTATTTCCATATTTACGAATGGCTCCATGTTGCAGATCAAAAGATCTGGGTTCATTACCTTGAAAACATTTGTATGTTCTTCGATATCGCCAGCTCTAAATTCTTCTTTACCACTGATAGTCATATAAATCTTTTCAGAGAAAAGATCGTCATCAGCAATAAGTTGCTTAATTCTAACTTGCTTTAGGTTAAGCACGATATCTACCATATCCTGTACAACTCCTTTGATGGTAGAAAATTCATGATCAACACCGGCAATTCTTACCGCAGAAATGGCAAAACCTTCAAGTGAAGAAAGCAAAACTCTTCGTATTGAGTTTCCTATTGTTTGACCAAATCCAGGCTCAAGAGGTTTGAATTCAAAAATACCTTCGAAGTCGGTAGCTTTTTGAAGAATAATCTTGTCTGGTTGTTGAAAATTAAGAATACTCATAGGTTTAACGTTAATGAGGAATTAATGATGACTAAATATAATTGCGGGTTTACTTAGAGTAAAGTTCTACAATTAATTGTTCGTTTATTTTTTCAGGTATTTGCTCTTTTGGAGGATATTCTAAAAATACACCTTCCATCTTATCAGCATTGTATTCAACCCAACTGTATTTTTTTGCTTCACCAGAACCATTGATGTCTTGAATAACACCTAAAGACTTTGATTTGCCTCTAACAGAAACAACATCGCCAGGCTTTAATTGTGCAGAAGCAATATTATTAATCACACCATTTAATAAAATGTGTTTGTGTGAAACCAATTGTCTTGCAGCTCTTCTTGTTGGTGCAAGACCAAGTCTGTAAACTGTATTATCTAATCTAGCTTCCAAAAATTGTAAAAGAATTTCACCTGTAACTCCAGACTTAGCATTAGCAGATTCAAATAAATTTCTAAACTGCTTTTCTAATACACCATAAGTGTACTTAGCTTTTTGCTTTTCCTTCAACTGGCTGGCATAATCAGATTTTTGTTTTCTTCTCTTACCATTGCCATGTTGTCCAGGCGGATATTTTCTTTTTTCAAAAGCTCTATCAAAGCCAAAAATAGCTTCTCCGAAACTTCTTGCTTTTTTTGTTCTAGGTCCTGTATACCGTGCCATATTTCTAAATCTTTAATAGAGATTAAACTCTTCTTCTTTTTGATGGACGACATCCGTTATGAGGAATAGGAGTTACGTCTTTAATTTTTGAAACTTTAATACCAACACCATCGATAGCTCTAATTGCAGCTTCTCTTCCAGCACCTGGTCCTTTCACAAATACTACTGCTGTTCTCATTCCAGCATCAAAAGCGACTTGTCCAGCATCACTAGCAGCTACTTGCGCAGCGTAAGGTGTATTTTTCTTAGATCCTCTAAAACCAGCTTTACCAGCAGAAGCCCAAGAAATCACTTGACCAGATTTGTTGGTCATAGAGACAATGATATTGTTAAAAGAAGCCTGGATGAATACTTTTCCTTCCGTGTCAACTTTTACTTTTCTTTTTTTAACTTTTTTACCTTTAGCCATAAGACTATTATTTTTAATTCAGTTAAGTCTAATTCAATTATTTAGTTGCCTTCTTCTTGTTAGCAACAGTCTTACGCTTTCCTTTTCTGGTTCTTGCGTTCGTCTGAGTTCTTTGACCTCTTAAAGGCAAGCCTTTTCTGTGTCTAAGACCTCTGTAACAACCAATATCCATCAATCTCTTGATGTTGGTTTGAACTTCAGAACGCAATTCACCTTCTACTTTAAAAGTGTTTTGAATGTATCCAGAAATAGCTTTGATATTGGAATCATTCCAATCTGTGATTTTAGTGCTTTCATCTATACCTGTTTCAGTAAGAATCTTTTTAGCACGAGAAGGCCCAATACCATAAATGTAGGTAAGGCCGATGATTCCTCTTTTATTTCTTGGTAATTCTATACCTGCAATTCTAGCCATAATTTCTTGTTTTTATCCTTGTCTTTGCTTGAATCTAGGATTCTTTTTGTTAATGATGTACAGCTTTCCTTTTCTCCTCACAATCTTACACTCAGCAGATCTCTTTTTAATTGAAGCTCTGACTTTCATAATATTTTTAATTTAATTATTATTTGTACCTATATGTTATTCTACCTCTTGAAAGATCATATGGTGACATTTCTACTGCCACCTTGTCTCCCGGTAATATTCTGATGTAGTGCATTCTCATTTTTCCTGAGATTGTCGCCACAATTTTATGGTCATTTTCAAGGCGAACCCTAAACATAGCATTCGATAATGCTTCCTCAATAATCCCGTCCTGTTTGATAAGGTCTTGTTTCGCCATATTTTAAATTTCGGAGTGCAAAGATACAAAATTTTTGATACAATGCTTAAATTTTGGACATCTAGACGTTAACTAGTGCCTCTTTCCTTATTGCTACCGTTCTTACTTCGGTATTTTTAATAATTTCAGCTTCTATCAGGCTATGGTCTGATAATATATCAGCCTTTCCTTTTCTCACACAAATCGTATGTTCGTAGTGTGCTGAAGGTGTTTTATCTTTACTTATTATGGTCCAGCCATCATCAAGTTGTTTAACATCTTTGGTTCCCATATTTATCATTGGCTCGATGGCTATTACTAAGCCCTCTTTCAACAATTTCCCCTTTCCTCTTCTACCATAGTTTGGTACTTCTGGTGGCTCATGTAGCTCCATTCCGATACCATGACCAACAAGTTCTCTTACTACCCCATACTTATATTCATTCTCACAATAAGATTGTACGTGATAGCCTATATCGCCTATATGCTTTCCATGTACAGCTGCGCCTATGCCTTTATAAAGGGAAGTGTTTGTAACTTCGAGTAATTGCATTACATCAGCTGAAACCTCTCCTAAAGCAAAAGTATAGGCAGAATCACCATAAAACTGATTGATGTAAGTTCCGCAATCTACAGAAACAATATCTCCGCTTTTAAATTCTATATCTGTTGGAATTCCGTGAACGACTTGTTCATTTACTGAAATGCACAAAGAAGCAGGAAAGCCTCGATAATCTTTAAAAGCTGGAATTGCTTTATGATCTCGTATTAATGCTTCTGCTTCTTTGTCTAGGTACTTTCCTGTGACACCAGGTTTAATTAATGAGGCAACATGCGCTAATGTCTTACAGACAAGTAGACAACTATGCCTAATTAACTCAACTTCCTCATCAGTCTTGTATTTAATTTCTTTCATAGAAATTGTCAGTACCTTTTATATATAAATACAACCCTAAAGGGAGTAAATAGTTTGTTCAAATTAGTGCGTGCTACATATTAGCACCGATGCCTTGTATTCTACTTCTTGATTGAATTCTTCCTGATTTAACAAGACCGTCGTATTTTCTCATTAATAGATAACTTTCAATTTGCTGTAAAGTATCTAAAACAACAGCTACTAGGATAAGTAGAGAAGTTCCACCAAAGAATAATGCTAGTGCAAGGTTAACTCCGAAACCAGCTACAATTGCAGGTAGTATGGAAATAAAACCTAGGAAAATTGATCCTGGCAATGTTATTCTAGTAGTAACATTATCAATAAAATCTGCCGTATTCTTACCTGGTTTAACACCTGGTATAAATGCGTTTTGTCTTTTCAAATATTCTGCATATTGCTGTGGATTTACTAATAAAGCTGTGTATACATAAGTAAATACAACAACTAGCAAAAAGTAGATCACATTATATGTTACAGAAGTAATATCGTTAAGTGAATTCAACCATGTATTACCAGCAGCTGCAGCTGGATCTGTAAAGAATTGCATGATTGTACCAGGTAAAAACATCAAAGCTTGAGCAAAGATTATTGGCATTACACCAGCTGCGTTTACTTTCACAGGAATATAATCTCTATTTCCGGCCATTGGCATTTGATTGCTTCCTCTACCAATAATTCTTTTAGCAAATTGAATTGGAATCTTTCTAACCCCTTGAACTATCAATACGGTAGCCAATGTCACCAAGCAGAAAGCTGCAATGACTAAGATAAACATGAATGGATTACCTTGGCCAGTAAATTCACCGATTGCTGCAGAAGGCAAAGTAGCGATGATACCGATTGTTATAAGCAAAGAAACACCGTTTCCAATACCTTTATCCGTAATTTTTTCACCCAACCACATAGCGAAGATTGTACCTGCACATAGTATTATGATATTTGAGATCCAGAAGATACTCATATCTATGTTAGGACTAATTGCTCCTTGAGTGGTTTGTAAATATGATAAGTAACCAGCACCTTGAACTAAGGTGATGAATACAGTTAATATTCTTGTGATTTGGGTAATTTTCTTTCTACCAGATTCCCCTTCTTTTTGCTGAAGTTTTTGGAAATAAGGAACAGCAAATCCTAATAGTTGAATAATAATTGATGCTGTTATATAAGGCATTATGCCTAGTGCAAAAATTGAAGCATTTTTAAAAGCCCCACCGGAGAAGACATTTATCAATCCAAGTAAATCACTTGGGGAATCACTTATTGCACCTTGTAGTGCGGTTCTACTTACACCAGGTAAGATTACAAAAGACCCAATTCTGTATACGAACAGCATTGCTAGAGTAAATAAGATTCTGTTTCTTAATTCCTCTATACTCCAAATATTCTTGAGGGTCTGAATAAAATTCTTCATTTTGACGGTTTAAGCGATAGTAATACTTCCTCCAGCCTTTTCGATGGCTTCTTTTGCAGCTGCTGAACAAGCATGTGCTTGAACCTCTATCTGCCCTTTCAATTCGCCATTTCCAAGTACTTTCACTTTCTTATTTTTGTTCACTATCCCATTTGCTATTAAAAACTCGATATCAATCTTTGATGTACGGTATTTTTCAGAAATGGATACTAATTGGCTTAAATTTAATGGAACATAGCTCACTCTATTAGGGCTATTGAAACCTCTTTTAGGCAATCTCATCTGAAGTGGCATTTGCCCACCTTCAAAATTTCTCTTTTTGCTATAACCAGATCTTGATTTTTGCCCTTTATGCCCTCTAGTAGACGTACCACCTTTACCAGATCCTTGTCCTCTCGCGATTCTCTTTCCGCTTTTGACAGCTCCTTTTGCAGGTCTTAAATTGTGAAGTTCCATCACTTAGTTTTTTAATATCGTATTAAATATTTTCTACAGTAATCAAATGATTCACCTTGCGAACCATTCCTTTGATTTGATCAGTCATTTCGTGTTCAACGGACTGATTCATTTTTCTTAAACCCAAAGCAACCATCGTGTCTTTCTGTCTCTTCGATCTATCTATCACACTTTTTACTTGAGTAATTCTTATACGTGCCATTTCTAAAATGCTTTAAAAATTATTAACCGTTAAAAACCTTGTCTAATGAAATTCCTCTTTTCTTAGCAATCATTTCAGGAGATCTTAACTTTTTCAAAGCATCAATTGTTGCTTTGACCACATTATGTGGGTTTGAAGATCCTTGAGACTTTGCCAAGATATTTTGAATTCCTGCCATTTCTAGTACAGCTCTCATGGCTCCACCAGCAATAACACCTGTACCATCTGATGCAGGTTTTATTAAAACCTTCCCAGCACCATACTTACCAAGTTGAGTATGAGGAATTGTTCCTTTTACAATAGGAACCTTCACTAAATTCTTCTTGGCATCATCAATGCCTTTTTGAATAGCTTCAGATACATCTCTAGCCTTGCCTAAACCATGACCTATTGTACCTTTGCCATCACCAACCACAACTACTGCTGCAAAACTGAATGTTCTACCCCCTTTAGTTACTTTCGCCACACGATTAAGGTTAACTAATTTTTCTTTTAGTTCCTGTTCTGCAGGTCTTACTCTTTGCTGATTTCTTTTAGCCATTGAATGGATATATTTTATATGATTAGTCCATTTTCTCTAGCAGCATCAGCTAATGCTTTAATTCTACCATGATATAGGTAGCCAGCACGGTCAAATGTTGCTTGAGATATTTTATTTTCTGCTGCCTTCTTTGCTATGAGTTTTCCAACTTCCTTAGCTTGATCGACTTTATTTGAGCCACTTGCTACATTCACTTCTTTAATAGAAGCCGAACATATTGTAGCGCCATTTATATCATCAATCAATTGACAGTAGATTCCTTTATTACTTCTGAACACAGATAATCTAGGGGTACTGGAATTTCCAGAGACCTTCTTACGAATTCTCTTATGTATTCTTTTTCTTTTATCTCGTTTATTGAGTTTCATCTTAAGAAAATTATCTATTTTAATTAACCAGCAGTCTTACCCTGCTTACGTCTAATTTGTTCACCTGCGAATCTAATACCTTTTCCTTTGTAAGGTTCAGGTTTTCTAAATGCTCTTATTTTAGCCGCAATCTGTCCAATTAATTGCTTGTCTATACTTTCTAAATGGATTTTAGGTGGTTGTCCCTTTTCCATTACAGCTTCTATCTTTACCTCATCTGGTACATAAAACATAACTGGGTGAGAATAACCTAAACTCAAATCTAAAAGTTGACCTGTGTTTGCAGCTCTATAACCTACACCATGTAGTTCTAATGTTTTCTTCCAACCATTAGTTACCCCTTCAACCATATTGAAGATCAAAGAACGATAAAGACCATGCATTGCACGAGATCTTTGTTGGTCGTTTGCTCTTTTAAGCTCTATGGTACCATCTTCTATATCCAAAGTTAATATAGAATCTATCTGTTGTTTTAATTCACCTTTTGGTCCCTTAACAGTAACCATATTTCCTTTACTAACATCGATTGTGACGCCTGAAGGTATACTGATTGGTGCTTTTCCTATTCTGGACATTTTTCCTAATTTATTTCTAATTCTAATGAACGAAACATAGTACTTCTCCTCCTACATTCTCTGCTTTCGCTCTCTTACCGGTCATAAGACCTTTTGAAGTACTTACTATACAAATTCCTAAACCATTAATAATCATAGGAACTTCCTTACTTGGAGAGTATCTTCTATAACCAGGTTTACTTATTCTTCCCAATTTTGTGATTGCTGGACTTCTAGTATCATTGTCATACTTTAATGCAATCTTGATGACTCCTTGTTTACCAGCTTCATCATCAAACTTATACTTAAGTATGTAACCGCTATCGTATAAGATTTCAGTAATACTCTTTTTCATCTTAGAAGAAGGAATCTCTACAACACGATGACCTGCATGGTGAGCATTTCTAATTCTTGTTAAATAGTCCGCAATAGTATCCGTTACTGCCATTTTGATTATTACTTTTAATTTGTTACCAACTTGCTTTAGTTATTCCAGGAATCTTCCCTTCTAGAGCCATTTTTCTAAATACAACTCTGCAAATACCGAATTTTCTCATGTACCCTTTAGGTCTTCCTGTAAGTTGGCATCTATTATGCATTCTTTTTTTAGAAGAGTTTCTAGGTAATTTATCTAAAGCATCCCAATCTCCAGCGTCTTTAAGCTTCTTTCTCAGGTCAGCATATTTCGCTACCATTTTTGCTCTTTTGACCTCTCTTGCTTCTATAGATTTTCTAGCCATAACTATTAATTATTTCTTTGATTTTTAAATGGAAGACCCATCTCTTTCAAAAGAGCTAAGGCTTCTGCATCTGTGTTAGCTGTAGTAACAAAGTTTATATCCATACCTGTGATCTTAGATACTTTATCTAAGTCAATTTCTGGAAAAATAATTTGCTCTGTTATTCCCAAAGAGTAGTTACCTCTGCCATCAAAACTTTTATCATTGATTCCTCTAAAATCACGTACTCTTGGTAGAGCAACAGAAACGAATCTGTCTAAAAACTCAAACATACGATCTGCACGAAGCGTAACTCTGGTTCCAATTGGCATTCCTTCTCTCAACTTAAAGTTGGAAACAGATTTTTTTGCAATGGTAGTTACTGCTTTTTGACCAGCGATCATTGTCATCTGTTCTTGAGCGGTATCAACAAGTTTCTTGTCTTGTGTAGCCTGACCAACACCTTGGTTGATACAGATTTTTACAAGTCTTGGAACTTGCATTATAGAAGAGTATTGAAACTGCTCCATTAACTTAGGAACTACTTCTTCTTTATATTTTGTTCTTAATCTAGGTACGTAACTCATTAGCTTATAATTTCACCAGATTTTTTAGCATAGCGTACTAGCTTGCCGTCAACTAATTTTCTTCCAATTCTCGTCGGTTCTCCTGTTTTTGGATCAATTAACATTAAATTTGAAATGTCAATTGGTGCAGAAATGTCATTGATACCACCTGGATCCTCATTAGTCGCCTTGGTGTGCTTCTTCCTGACATTTACATTTTCTATAACCGCTTTATTCTTATTTCTTAAGATCTTTAATACTTCGCCATCTTTGCCTTTATCAGCACCAGAAATAACTTTTACCTTATCTCCTTTTTTAAGCTTAATCTTAAAATCTACCTTCTTTTTCTTTATCATGATATAACTATATTAAAGTACTTCAGGAGCTAGTGAAATAATCCTCATATAGTCTCTGTCTCTTAATTCTCTTGCGACAGGTCCAAAAATACGAGTTCCCCTTGGATCTTCATTAGCGTCCAGTAAAACGACAGCATTATCATCAAATCTGATATAAGTGCCGTCCTTTCTTCTAATTTCCTTTTTAGTTCGAACTACAACAGCTTTAGAAACAGTTCCTTTTTTTACACCTCCTGGAGATGCTTCTTTTACAGAACAGACAATTTGATCACCAATAGAAGCATATCTTCTTTTTGATCCTCCTAAAACCCTAATGCAAAGTACTTCTTTTGCACCACTGTTGTCGGCTACTCTTAATCTTGATTCCTGTTGTATCATCTTAAAATAATTATTAGGTCAAATAGACCAAGTTTTTTATTTGGCTCTTTCTAAAATCTCAGTTAGACGCCATCTTTTTCTTTTACTAAGAGGTCTGCTCTCTACTATCTTTACTGTATCACCTGCGTTACACTCATTTTTTTCATCATGAGCCATAAACTTCTTAGACTTCTTTACAAACTTACCGTATATAGGGTGTCTCAATTTTCTTACAACTGAAATTGTAATGGACTTGTCCATTGAAGAACTTGTTACCACGCCTATTCGTGTCTTTCTATGCTTTTGATTTTCTGACATATGCCTGAAATTAATTTATTTTTTTTCTTCTTCTTCTTCTAATATTAGATCTGTTTGCTAATTCCTCCACTGACAAAACTGCTACCTCCCTTCTTCTTTCCTCTGACTTTAGTCTAGCGATATCTCTACGAACATCTCTTAATTGAATCGGATTGTCTAAACCTTTGATTGCATGATCGAATTTCAACTTCTGGTACTGTGTAACAGTGTTATCGATCTCAGCTTTAAGATCAACGTCTGAATATTCCTGCAATTCTAAAAATTTCTTCGAAGCCATTTTATACTATTATATAATTCTATTCTGAATAATCTCTTCTAATAACAAACTTTGTCATCACCGGCAATTTCTGCGCGGCAAGTCTCAAAGCCTCTTTAGCTGTTGCTAAGGGTACACCGTCCATTTCGAACATGATTCTTCCTGGTCTTACAACTGCTACATAATGATCTAGGGCTCCTTTACCCTTTCCCATTCTCACCTCTGCTGGCTTTGAAGTAATTGGTTTGTCTGGAAAAATTCTAATCCAAACTCTACCTTCTCTCTTCATGTATCTTGTCATGGCCACACGCGCAGATTCTATCTGTCTGTTTGTGATCCAAGCTGCATCCAAGGTCTTCAATCCAAATGAGCCGAAAGCGATTGTACTTCCTCTATGAGCAATTCCTCTATTTCTCCCCTTATGGGCTTTCCTATATTTAGTCCTTTTCGGTTGTAACATTTCTTTAAACTTATAGTTAATACATGTCCTAATACCTCAAAAAAGAAGGCAAAGGTACGCTTTTTTTATTATTGTTTATCTTCTTCTATCATTACCACCTCGGCCTCCTCTTCTGTCATTACCTCCACGGCCTCCTCTTCTATCTCCACCTCTTCTATCGTTGCCTCTTCCTTTATTTTGTTCCATTCCTACATTTGGAGAAAGGTCTCTTTTTCCAAGTACTTCCCCTTTACAAATCCATACTTTAATTCCAATCTTACCATATACGGTAAGAGCTTCTACTAAAGCATAATCTATATCCGCTCTGAATGTATGTAAAGGTGTTCTACCTTCTTTATATTCTTCTGATCGTGCCATTTCCGCACCATTCAATCTACCAGATATTCTAACTTTTATTCCTTCCGCACCAGCTCTAATAGTAGATTGGATACTCATCTTAATCGCTCTTCTATAGTTGACTCTAGATTCAATTTGCTTTGCAATTTGCTCGCCTACTATATATGCATCTAATTCAGGCTTTCTGATTTCAACAATATTGATCTGAATGTCCTTTCCTGTCAACTTCTTCAACTCTTCCTTGATACGATCAACTTCAGATCCACCTTTACCAATAATAATACCTGGTCTAGAAGTATTGATTGTAACAGTGATTCTTTTCAAAGTACGCTCGATAATAATCTTAGAGATACCACCTTTAGAGATACGTGCTCTAAGGTATCTTCTGATCTTCTCATCTTCTACAACTTTCTCTGCGAAATTTGCTCCCCCAAACCAATTAGAATCCCATCCTTTGATGATTCCTAATCTATTACCTATTGGATTTGTCTTTTGACCCATTATTAGATTTTTTTATTCCTCTTCGCCAGCTGCATTTTCTGCATTATCGCTGTCTGTTGGTTTTCTATTTTCTACAATAATTGTTAGATGATTTGTACGTTTTCTTATTCTATGCGCTCGTCCATGAGGTGCTGGTCTAAATCTCTTTAATACCAATCCCTTATCAACAAAAACTGTTTTTACGTATAAATCGTGATCATCAGCACTTACTGATTGACCGTTCTTATATTCCCAATTTGCAATGGCTGACACTAACACTTTCTCACACCATGTTGAAGCTTCCTTTCTAGTAAACTTCAAAATTTCTAAAGCCTCGGCAATGTTCTTACCTCTAATATTGTCTATAACCAATCTCATTTTTCTATCTGAGAGTGGACAATTTTTTAATTTCGCTATCGCTTCCATTTTCTTTTATTTTCTAAAAGTAAAATTATCTATTACCAGCGTGACCTCTATAGGTTCTGGTTGGAGAAAACTCTCCTAATTTATGACCAACCATATTTTCCGTAACAAAAACCGGAATAAAAGTTTTTCCATTATGTACAGCGATTGTTTCACCTACCATATCAGGAATAATCATTGATGATCTAGACCAAGTTTTGATCACACTCTTTTTAGTTGATTCTTTAGCTTTAAAAACTTTCTTCAAAAGCTTATTAAACACGTATGGTCCTTTTTTAACTGATCTAGCCATTATTTTTTCTTCTTACGCTTTGATATAATCATTTTATTAGAATACTTCTTCAATTTTCTAGTCTTCTGTCCTTTAGACATAATACCAGTTCTTGACCTTGGATGTCCACCTGAAGATTTACCTTCACCACCACCCATCGGGTGATCTACTGGATTCATCGCTACCCCTCTGGTTCTTGGTCTTCTTCCCAGCCATCTCTTTCTACCGGCTTTTCCTAAAACTGTTAAACCATGATCTGGATTCGAAGCAGCACCCATGGTAGCTCTACAAGTCAATAATACTTTTCTAACTTCACCTGAAGGAAGTCTAACAGAAGCATATTTGTCTTCTCTACCCATTAAGGTACAGGAAGTTCCTGCACTTCTAGATAAGATTGCTCCTCCACCTGGCTTCAACTCAATAGCATGAATAACAGAACCTAAAGGAATATCCGCCAAAAACAAAGTGTTGCCAACAGTAGGCGCAGCATTTTTTCCTGAGGTAATCTTGTCTCCTACTTTTAATCCATCTGGAGCAATGATATAAGTCTTTTCTCCATCTTCATATTGAGTAAGCGCTATAAAAGCAGTTCTATTCGGATCGTATTCGATACTTACAACAGTTGCAATTGCACCGTCTCTGTTTCGCTTAAAGTCCATTACACGATATCTACGCTTGTGTCCACCTCCACGATATCTCATCGTCATTCTACCCTTGTTATTTCTACCCCCTGTTCTTTTAATAGGAGCCAATAAACTCTTTTCAGGAGTCGAAGTCGTTATTTCAGTGTAAGCATTACCTACTCTGAATCTCGTACCTGGAGTTAATGGATTGTATTTTTTAACTGGCATTTTCTTTTATTTTCACTTTAACAATTACATATCACCATAAAGGTCAAGCACTTCACCATCTACTAAGGTGATTATTGCTTTCTTAAATGAAGATACTCTGCCTTTGACCATCCCTGATCTAGTATTTCTATTTTTTGCCTTACCTGGCATTACCATTGTATTTACGCTAACTACATTTACTCCGTAAGCTTTTTCAATGGCGTTTCTGATTTCAATTTTGTTGGCTCTTCTGTGCACAACAAAGCTGTATTGAGCCATCTTCTCAGATAGCATTTCAGATTTTTCTGTAATAATAGGTTTTACTAAAATTGTCTTAACCATTTCTATTTATTTTAGCTAGCGAAATGCGCTACTAGTTTTTCAATTGAACTTTCACTAAAAACAATCGAATTAGCTTTCATTATGTCATAAGTATTCAAGTCGTTGATACTTTTAACCATTGCTCCTTGAATGTTTCTACTAGATAGGTAGACTGTTTTATCAATCTCACTAGTAATTAACAACATTTTTTTGTTGTTCATTTCAAGGTTACTAACGATGTTAGTAAACTCTTTTGTTTTTGGTGCATCAAAAGTAAAATCTTCAATAACTACAATGTTACCGTCAACAGCTTTCGATGATAATGCAGATTTTTTAGCAACTGCTTTTACCTTCTTATTTAGCTTGCTATAGTATTTTCTTGGCCTTGGACCAAACATTCTACCACCACCTCTAAATATTGGGTTTTTGATATCACCAAATCTGGCAGTACCTGTTCCCTTTTGTTTTTTAATCTTCTTGGTAGAACCTTTGACTTCTCCTCTTTCTTTTGATTTATGCGTTCCTTGTCTTTTGTTTGCAAGGTGTTGCTTCACTGCTAAGTAAACAGCATGCTCGTTCGCTTCAATCTTGAAGATATCTTCAGGAAGATCTATTGACCTGCCTGTCTTACTACCATTTATATTTAAAACATCAACTTTCATTATTGATTATTTTTCTAATATCACAAATGCACCCTTATGACCTGGAACTGCACCTTTAATAAGGATGATATTCTTGTCAGCGAATACTTTTAATACTTCAAGATTTCTCATCTTAACTCTATCTGTACCCATTCTTCCTCCCATTCGCATTCCTTTGAATACTCTTGCTGGATAAGAAGCCGCACCAATAGAACCTGGAGCTCTTTGCCTGTTATGCTGTCCGTGAGTTGCATCGTTAACACCTTTAAAACCGTGTCTCTTAACAACTCCTTGAAAGCCCTTTCCTTTGGATATACCAATAACAGAGATCTTATCACCTTCAGTAAATATTTCTGAAACGGTAATAACATCACCCAAAGCTTTCGCTTCTGGCTGTTTTGCTTCTTCTCCTTCAGCAGGAACTGGCGCTACAAGCATGTCCATGTCGAAGTTTCTGAATTCAGTAACTTTCTTTTTCGGGCCGGTACCCGCTTTTTCGAAATGTGTAAGCATTGGTTTAGAGGTGTTTTTCGCTTTCGCGTCTCCAAATCCAAGTTGCAATGCATTGTAACCATCAGATTCCTCGGTTATTACCCGAGTTACCACACATGGTCCTGCTTGCACAACTGTACAAGCTACATTTCTTCCAGCACTATCATAAATGCTAGTCATACCGATTTTTTGTCCAATTAATCCATTCACAATGAATCAAATTTTATATAGCGATCACAAAACGTGATAACTTAATTTCAAAAATAGGTTTAAATCAGAATACTACTACTGAAAAGCTTAGGTAAGTTTGACTTGAATGTCAACTCCACTAGGCAGTTCCAATTTAGATAACGCGTCAACTGTTTTCTGAGTCGGCGTGAAAATCTCTATAAGTCGCTTATGTGTGCGTAACTGAAACTGCTCCCTAGATTTTTTGTTTACGTGTGGGGAACGCAAAACTGTAAAAATCTCTCTTTTAGTAGGCAGCGGAATCGGTCCTGTTATTACAGCACCACTAGCTTTAACTGTTTTTACAATCTTTTCAGTAGACTTGTCTACTAAATTATGATCGTAAGATCTAAGCTTGATTCGTATTTTCTGATTCATTACCCTGAAAATCTTTATTATATTATTACTCCCGTCTATAACGGGACGCAAAGATAGTTTTTTATTACTTTAAATCAAATGATTAAAGTAATAATTAAACTTTTACTTCGCCTTTCGCTTTTTCTATCACTTCATCAGCAATTGCTTTCGGTGCTGGTGAATAATTTGCAAATTCCATTGTAGAACTTGCTCTACCTGAAGTTATCGTTCTCAAAGAAGTAACATAACCAAACATTTCAGATAATGGCACCTCAGCCTTAATAGCTACTGCACCTCCTGTTCTTGGCTCCTGAGACTTAGGAAGTCCTCTTCTTCTGTTAAGGTCACCTATTACAGGTCCTACGTATTCATCTGGCGTTATTACTTCAAGATTCATGATTGGCTCCATCAATACTGCACCTGCTTTAGTAGCGCAAGCTCTGAAACCTTCTTTCGCACAAAGTTCGAATGCAATTGGCTTTGAATCTACTGCGTGAGTCTTACCATCAAACACTCTAACTTTCATAGAATCCATGCCATAACCGGCTAAAACTCCATTATCCATCATGGATAAAAATCCTTTTTGAACAGATGGTAAATATTCTTTAGGTATAGATCCTCCTGTGATTCCATTCACAAACTGAAGTCTAACTTTTCCATCTTTAAAATCGTCAGAATCCAAAAACTCTTGGTCTGCTGGTCCTAAGTCAAATTCCATTTCTGCGAACAAACCAGATCCACCTGACTGCTTCTTTAATCTTTCTCTATGCGTAACCATCTTAGTAAGTGCCTCTTTGTAATTAACCTGAGGCTGACCTTGATTACACTCAACATTAAATTCTCTTTTCAATCTATCTACGATGATCTCCAAGTGAAGCTCTCCCATTCCACTAATTACAGTTTGGTTGGTATCTTCATCAAATTTCACCTTAAACGTTGGATCCTCTTCTGAAAGTTTTGCTAGAGCCATTCCTAATTTATCCATGTCTTTTTGAGACTTAGGCTCAACTGCAACTCCAATAACTGGATCAGGGAAAGTCATACTTTCCAAAACAATTGGATGATCAAGATCACAAAGTGTGTCTCCAGTTCTTATGTCTTTGAATCCTACCCCTGCTGCAATATCACCAGCTCCTACTCTAGGAATCGGATTTTGCTTATTTGCATGCATCTGGAAGATTCTAGAAATTCTATCTTTCTTATCAGATCTTGTATTTAATATATAAGAACCTGCATCTAGTGCACCAGAATAAACTCTAAAAAAGCAAAGTCTTCCCACGAAAGGATCTGTTGCAATTTTAAAAGCCAATGCTGCAAAAGGCTCATCTTCTGAAGGCTTTCTATAAACTATTTCGTCCGTTTTAGGATTGACTCCTTCTACTGCTTCCACATCAAGAGGTGAAGGCAAGTATTCACAAACTGCATCTAACAAAGCTTGAACCCCTTTATTTTTGAATGCAGAACCACACATCATTGGTGTGATTGTCATATCAATAGTTGCTTGTCTGATCGCAGACATCATTTCAGGCTTAGTGATAGAATCTGGATCATCAAAGAATTTTTCCATCAAAGCATCGTCATATTCTGCAACAGCTTCAACTAATTTTTCTCTGTATTCTTTCACCTGATCAACCATATCAGCAGGAATATCAATGACTTCATAAGTCATTCCTCTATCCTCTTCATTCCAAACGATGGCTTCGTTGGTAATAAGATCAACTACACCTTTAAATGTTTCTTCAGCTCCAATTGGCAATTGCAATGGAATAGCGTTAGCACCTAACTTTTCTCTCACATCATTTACAACATGTAGAAAGTCAGCACCTGATCTATCCATTTTGTTTACAAAACCAATTCTAGGAACTTTATATCTATTAGCTTGACGCCAAACAGTTTCTGATTGAGGCTCAACACCGGATACAGCACAAAACAAAGCAACTGTACCATCTAGTACACGCAATGATCTTTCCACCTCAACAGTGAAATCCACGTGACCCGGCGTATCAATTATATTGACAGCATATTCTTGACCTTTTAGGTCCCAAGATGTTTTGGTAGCAGCAGAAGTAATTGTGATACCTCTTTCTTGTTCTTGCTCCATCCAATCCATGGTAGCTGCACCATCGTGTACCTCACCAATTTTATGGCTAATACCTGTATAGTATAAAATACGTTCAGTTGTGGTTGTCTTACCAGCATCAATGTGAGCTGCAATACCAATATTTCGAGTAAATTTAAGATCTACTGCCATGACTTCTTAAAAATTTATTTGTTGTTAGCCTGCACTATCTTATACAGGAATTATAATTTACTAAACTCTAAAATGGGCAAATGCTCTATTTGATTCAGCCATTTTGTGTGTTTCTTCTTTTCTTCTTACTGCAGCTCCTTCACCTTTGCTTGCTGCTATGACTTCTGCTGCTAATTTTTCTGCAATTCCTTTACCACTTCTAGCTCTAGCAAATTTGATCAACCATTTCATTCCAATTGATATCTTTCTTTTTGCCCTTACTTCTACAGGTATCTGAAAAGTAGCGCCACCAATTCTTTTAGATCTAACTTCAACCTGAGGAATGACATTGTTCAAACCTTTTTTCCAAACCTCATGTGGATTCTCCTTAGTTCTTTCCTCTACAATATCCATTGCATTGTAGAAATTTCTTAATGAAGTTGTCTTCTTTCCAGAAAACATTAAATTATTAACAAACTGGGTAACCATTGTATCACCAAACCTTGGGTCAGGAGCTACAATTCGTACTTTTGGCTTTCTTTTACGCATATCTTTTTAAATCTAAAAGTCTATAAATTTATTTCTTCGGCCTTTTCGTACCGTACTTCGAACGAGATTGTAGCCTATCTGTTACACCTTGTGTATCTAAAGCTCCTCTAACAATAGTATATCTTACACCTGGAAGATCTTTTACTCTTCCACCTCTAACTAATACTATAGAGTGCTCTTGCAAATTGTGTCCTTCACCAGGGATATAGCAGATAACCTCAATTCCATTGGTCAATCTTACTTTAGCAACTTTACGCAAGGCAGAGTTCGGCTTCTTTGGTGTTGTTGTATATACTCTTGTACATACGCCTCTTTTTTGAGGACATGAATCCAAAGCTCTTGATTTACTTTTAGTAATAATTTGCTTTCTACCTTTACGAACAAGTTGATTAATAGTAGGCATAAACCTTATTTTAATACTCAGGAATTTTTAAATTCAATTCCTTGATTGTGAATTAATTATAATCGCCAAACACTACGGTGTTGGAAAAACGAATGCAAATGTACGACTATATTTTATTATAAACAAGGCTAGAATCCCTAATAAATAAAGGAGATTCGCTTTTTATCCATATCCTAAAAATTATTACATGATAAATATTAGAAGAGCCGAAATAAAAGACCTCCCTTCTATTTTAGAATTGGTAGTTGAATTAGCTGTTTTTGAGAAGGAACCTGAGGCTGTAACGGCCTCTTTATACCAATACGAAGAGGCCTTTAAAGAAGGCATCTTTGAAGGATTAGTAGTTGAAAAACAAGGACTTATAATAGGAATGGCTATTTTCTACATGACTTTTTCTACCTGGAAAGGCAAAATGCTTTATCTAGAAGATCTATATATTCAAAAAGAGCACAGACAGTCTGGAATTGGTCAAAAGTTATTTGACGCCTTTCTAAAGATTGCTAAAAAGAAAAAAGCCAAATTGACTAAATGGCAGGTCTTAGACTGGAATACGCCTGCAATTAAATTTTATTATAAAAATGGTGCTTCAATAGAGAAAAATTGGTGGAATGGAAAAATTAATATCACTAATGACAGTAAAAATGTACACTAATCGCAAAAAAAATAAAAATCATGCGTTTTCATTGCGTTTTTGTACTACATTTACATATAAACATTTGGTTAACTATACCAATTTAACTAAATTCGTTTTATCCTAGAACCACAAGATATAGTGTTTCATAGTGTGAGGGGTAGCTGCTTCGGTAGTTGCTCCTTTTTTATTTCTCCCTTCTAATTAAGTATTCTGCCATCTGCTTCAGACTTTCTTTTGAAGCTTCTTTTCCTTTAAGTTTATTCAAACTATCATAGGCTTTTACTATATACTCATCTCTTCTACTTACCACACTACTCTTTACATCATAGGAATTAAACATAGTCGTAACTGTATCTATTTTTTCTGCCTCCAATAAATCACAATTTGCATAGATGCCTCTCAACTTAGATTGATCCTCTACAGTAGCCTTTTGCATGGCTGAAAGAAAAAGTATTGTCTTTTTATTTTGAACAATGTCGCCACCACTTTTTTTACCAATTAGTTCTTGTGCGCCATAAGTATCCAGTAAATCATCTTGAATTTGAAAAGCAATCCCTGCATTGATACCGAATTCATACAGAAGCTGGCAATCATCTTTAGGAGCTGAAGCCATAATGGCTCCTATTTTAAGTGCTGCAGCTATGAGCACCGCTGTTTTTAATTTGATCATCAAGAGATAATCTTCAATCGACACCATATCTTGTTCTTCAAAATCTACATCATATTGTTGGCCTTCGCAAACCTCAATGGCCGTCTGAGTAAAAACATCAAGAATCTCTTTCCTTTTTTGATCGTCTTTAACCCCATTCAAAAATTTGTAAACATAAATTAACATTACATCCCCTGATAGGATTCCGGTGTTAATTCCATATTTATGGTGAACGGTAGTTTTTCCTCTTCGCAAGAGTGCTTCATCCATGATATCGTCATGAACTAAACTAAAATTATGAAACAATTCAATTGCATGAGCGAGTGGAAGTGCATTGTCAAGATTGTCGTCATACATTTCGTATGCCATTAATAATAATATTGCCCGAATGTTTTTCCCCCCCAGATTCATTATGTAATCTACCGGAACATATAGGTTTTTGGGCTTTTTCTCAAATGAAAATGCCTTTGCATAAGTCTGATAAACATCTTTTAGTTCGTTGGAATCCATGTTATTCTTTGAATAAAAATCAAAAATATAAAAGCTTGGCTAATCTTCTGCAATTGTGAACTTATTTAGGCATTATATTTGAATATTCTCCATACGTAATGAGAACTGAATCTTCTCTTCTTTAGCCACTACGAATATCAAACAAAACTTTTTAATTAGGCCTTAGGCCTACCAACATTTATTGAATTTTCAAAAAGTTGAATTAAATGAATAATTATAACCCAGTGGTATTGGTAATGGATGAAAGCGTGGAAGACTTCAATACCATTGAAAATTATTTTACAAATAGCTCTTCAAATGCAGTTTTTCATCACTCTACAACTTTGTATGAGGCTTTTGATATAATTGCCAATAGAAATATTGATTTAATTCTTCTCAATCTGACATTAGAGGATAGCACAGGATTTAAAACTTTAAATAAATTCTTTGAAAAATGCTCTACACTTCCTGTTATCGTAATCACTGATACGAATAATGAGGTCGTAGGAAATCAAGCCATAAAAGCTGGAGCCCAAGATTTCCTTGTAAAGAATCAATTAAATGCCAAATTACTTTCCAAATCTATTCGATTTTGTATTCACAGGCACAAGTCTCAACAAAAATTTAAAGAGTTAAGTCAGAAATTAGCCATCAACCAAAGTAGATTCATTGAAGCTCAAGAAATGGCAAACTTTGGAAATTGGGAGATGAATATGGTCTCTAACGAGATGATATGGACAGACGAAGTTTTTAGAATATTTGGCTGTCAATTGCAAAGTTTCCAACCAACACTTTCTGAATATCTCAATTACGTTCATAATGATGATAAAGAAATGGTTTCAAATTTCTTTGAGCAAGCTGGTCAAGCTTCTGAACAAATCAAACTGGATCATAGAATAGTAACAGAAGGAAAGAATATCAAATACATAGCTATTCAAAGTAAGGTATATGTTGAAGAGTTTTCTGGAAAGATCAAAATTGTCGGAGCACTTCAAGACATAACAGAAAGGAAGAACAATGAATTTTTAACTACCGAGAAAATTCTGTCAAAAGGGATGTTAAAAGTAAAGGAACAGATGTTGACAGATATGAGCTTCCACATAAGAACTCCTTTAAATTCTATTGTAAACTTAATGCACTTGCTTGAAAAGTCTGCGATGAGTGACAAGCAAAGTTCAACAGTAAAAGACCTCAAAAATTCTATCGATGAGTTATTTGGTATGGTTAATAATCTGCTAAACTACTCTATTGTTGGCCTTGAAAAAATAACTGAAAAACAAGTTGAGTTTGGTATGACAGAATTTACCAAAAGTATTCAGCAAATGATTCAACTTAAGGCTGCGGTTCAAGGTGCCAAAGTAAAAGTAAATGTAAGTTCAAATGTTCCAGAAAAGGTACTTACCTACCCTAAAAAGGTAACTCAATTATTTTACAACCTTGTAAATATCGCCTTAACTGATATTGATGCTTCTGCCAAGAGAAAAATGAACATCCAGATGTCCATTTTAAATCCAGATCAAGAATTTCAGATAAATTTAGCGGGAGCTGCACCAAAATTTCTTACAGAAGAAGTTATAAACATGATCAAAAAAGATGATAGCAAAACTTTATTAGCGAAAATAGAAGCAGAAGGGAATTTAGAAATTTTGAGTCTTGCAATAATGAACAAATTAGTCAAATTGCTAAATGGTAAACTTGAATTTTCTACAAGCGATGAAGATTTCTTAAGCATGAGCATACCGGTAGAAACGGTTAGACAAATGAATAGCAGCACAATTATCAAGCCTTATACACCTGTTAGAATACTTTTAGTAGAAGATCATTTCTTAAACCAAATTTCAACAAAGAATGTCTTGACTTCTTGGTCAGATAAAGTCACTGTTGACATAGCTGAAAATGGTTTAATAGCTGTAGAAAAATTTAAGGAGCATGGCTACGATCTCATATTGATGGACATCCAAATGCCTGTTATGAATGGTTTTGAATCCGCTACAAAAATCAGGGAAATAAGTCAAGTACCAATTATAGCTTTAACAGCGAATTCCAGTTCGCACGAGCAACAAAAATGTGAAGAGATAGGAATCAATGATTACATGACAAAACCAATGAAGCCAGAAGATCTTCAAGCTAAGATCATGAATCTGATGGGGATCATTTCGACAGGGTCAAATTAGTAGAAGCTTAATTGCAAAGAATTTATAATACAGATGTAGGTTTAGGGTATACCTTAAACCTACATCTCTATTTTGCCATAAACCTACTTTTCTAATATCTAAACTATTCACTTACTTTGAGGTTATTAAAGAAACCCATGAAGCTAAAAAATGGTGAAAAAAGAACTTATAATTATTGGAGCGGGGCCGACTGGGTTGGTTTGTGGGATAGAAGCACAAAAGGCTGGGCTGGACTACCAAATCTTAGAAAAAGGGCTCTTAGTCAACAGTATTTATAATTTTCCAACAAACATGACTTTCTTTTCCAGCTCAAGCCTATTGGAAATTGGAGAAGTACCTTTCATATCCCACCATGATAAGCCTACAAGGACAGAGTCCTTAGAATACTACAGAAGACTCGTTCATGCTTATGAACTGAAGATAAACTATCAAGAAAAAATGGTAGGCATGGAAGCTCATCCAGAAAAAGGCTACCTTATAAATACATCGAAAGAAAATTATCATTGTCAAAATGTAATTTTAGCCATTGGTTTCTATGACAAGCCAAATCTTTTAAATGTTCCGGGAGAACATTTAGCGAAAGTAAAACACTATTACGATGATGCGCATAGATACATAGGACAAAAGATCTTAGTTATAGGTGCTGCAAATTCGGCCTGTGACGTAGCGCTTGAAACCTTTCAAAAAGGTGCTGATGTGAGTATGGCGATAAGGCGAGACGAATTATATAAAAATGTAAAATACTGGATAAAGCCAAACATTGAAAACAGGATCAAAGAAGGAAGTATCAAGGCGCATTTTAATACTACGGTAAAAGAGATTAAAGAAAATTCCGTTGTTTTGTCTGGCCCAGAAGGCAGCTTTAGTATTGAAAATGATTATGTTTTAGCCATGACAGGATATCAACCTGATTTTACATTTTTAGAAAAATTGGGAATTCGTTTTGAAGGAGAACATAAAATTCCTGTATATAATAATCAGACCCAAGAATCTAACATGCCAAATGTCTACCTAGCGGGAGTAATTTTAGCTGGCAAGCAAACTTCAAAACTATTTATTGAAAATACCCGTGATCATGGTAAATTAATTATTGAAGCAATAATTCAAAACAATCGAAGAAACAAATAATCAAACATTCGAAAAACCGAACAGTCAACAATGAAGATCGCAAAATGCTAAAAATAGCTTATTCCAAAGTTTATAAATATGCCCTCCCAGAAGGGCATCGTTTTCCAATGATGAAGTATGAGTTGATCCCTGAGCAACTTTTATATGAAGGCACAGTTACTGAAGAAAATTTCTTTCACCCCGAGGCACTTGATGAAGCCTGCATTTTGAGAACACATTCAGAAGCATATTGGGAAAAATTAAAGAATTTAGAACTGAGTCCTAAGGAGATCAGAAAAATAGGGTTTCCAATTTCGAAAGCATTGGTAGATAGAGGCAAGCATATAAGTAATGGTACCTTAGAGTGCGCTAGATTTGCTTTTCAACATGGAGTAGCGATGAATATTGCTGGAGGAACCCACCATTCCTTTACCGATAGAGGAGAAGGATTTTGTTTGATTAATGATATAGCCATAGCCAGTAATCAATTGATTTATGAAAAAAAGGTTTCTAAAATTTTGGTTGTAGACCTCGATGTGCATCAGGGAAACGGAACAGCAAAGATATTTGAAAATGACGACAAGGTATTTACCTTTAGTATGCATGGAGAGAAAAATTATCCCACAAAAAAAGAAAATTCAAATCTAGATATCGGCTTGCCAGATAAAACAGAAGACCAGTATTATTTGTCTACCTTATATGAGCATTTACCAAAGCTTATTCAATCAGTTAAACCTGAAATCATATTTTACTTATCAGGTGTAGACATATTAGGCTCAGACAAACTAGGCCGCCTAAATGTTAGTTTATCTGCTTGTAAAGAGCGAGATAAATATGTTTTTAAAACTTGCAAGAAACATAAAATTCCAGTTGCGGTTAGTATGGGCGGAGGATATTCAGAGAAGTTAGCTACAATAGTAGAGGCACATGCAAATACTTTTCGCGTAGCACAAGAGTTATATTTTTAGACTAATACCATTGATCTTTATTAAAGAATCGAAATAGACATTCGACAAGAGTCGAAAAATCATTAAATTTGCTGCGTGAACATAGAATTTGCACCAACACAGACCTACCTTTATGCTGCTGTCATTTTGCCAATAGCACTGAAGAAAACATATACCTATCAGATCCCTGATGAGTTGCTCGGTAAAGTGGAGCAAGGCATGAGTGTAGAGGTACAGTTTGGAAAATCTAAGTTATATACTGGTGTAGTGCATACCTTGCTAGAAACAGTGGAGCCAGGTTTGCAGGCAAAGCCTATTTTGGCGATTTTGGAAGAAATTCCAATATTAAGTTCAAAACAATTGCAATTTTGGGATTGGATGTCTACCTATTATGCCTGCACATTAGGTGAGGTCATGAATGCAGCAATGCCTGCAAATCTAAAATTGAGTAGTGATACAAAACTAAGTTTGGGCAGTGCCTATGATGAAAATGATCAAAACCTTAGTAATAAAGAATTTTTAATTACCGAAGCCTTACGTCACAATCAAGAACTAAGTTTAGGACAAGTAAGAAAAATCTTAAACCAGAAAACTGTTCATGGCATTGTCAATAAACTTCTTGATAAAAAAATAATTTTCCTCAACGAGCAAGTTGCTGCGCGATACAAACGAAAAAAAGTTGCCTACGTTCGTCTAGAATTTCTGTACAGAGAAGAACCTGATCTTTTGCAGGAAGCTTTTGATCTATGTAGTAAATCTAGTAGACAGATGGAAGCTCTTATGGCTTTTATTCAAATTTCTCGAAAGAAAAAACATGTTAGTAGGAAGTCAATATATGAAGCTGCTCAAGTCGATGGCTCTGTATTAAAAGCAATGGCAAAAAAAGGAATCTTTGAATTGTATGAAAAGGATGTCAGTCGAATCGATTCCGAGATAGATGAACAAGAAACCGCTGGTGAACTCTCCGAGCAACAGATTAAAGCTGTAGCAGAGATCAATAATTCCATAAAGAAAAAAAGGGTCTGCTTATTACATGGTGTAACTGGTTCTGGCAAGACTAGGGTCTACATGGAATTGATGCAAGATGTCATTGATAAAGGCGGACAAGTATTGTATTTGATACCTGAAATTGCTTTGACCACACAGATAATATCAAGACTTAAAAAAGTTTATGGAAACGATGTTGTTGTCTACCATTCAAGATTAAACAACAACGAACGAGTTGAAGTTTGGAAAGCAGCATTGGCAGGGAGGTCAATCATGGTGGGTGCAAGATCCTCTTTGTTTTTACCGTTCAAAAAACTTGAACTTATTATAGTCGATGAGGAACATGATCCTTCTTACAAACAGATTGACCCAGCGCCAAGGTACAATGCGCGAGATGCCGCTGTCTACTTGGCTTTTGCAAACAAGATCCCAGCTATTTTAGGAACAGCCACCCCATCGATTGAAACTTATCACAATGTCAAAACAGGTAAATATGACCTAGTAGAGATGAAGGAACGTTTTGGTGGTATTGAAATGCCAGAAATCCAATTAGTTGATAAGCGAGATGAGTTGAAAAAGAAAAAGATGAAACAGGAATTTACTTCTGTTTTATTAGAAGAGATAAAAAATGCCTTAAGTAATAAAGAACAAGTAATATTATTTCAAAATAGAAGAGGCTACTCTCCTACCTTGAATTGTCAACTCTGTGGTTGGAAAATGGAATGTCTCAATTGTGATGTAAGTTTGACTTATCACAAATTTGCCGACCAGTTTCAATGCCACTATTGTGGATCTAGCAAACGTCATCCCGAATCCTGTAAAGCCTGTGGGAATCCTGATTTAAATTTGAAGGGATTTGGTACTGAAAAAATAGAAGATGATTTAAAGATCTTGTTTCCTGAAGCAAAGATCAAAAGATTGGATTATGATACGGCAAAAACTAAAAGTTCTTTTTCAACAATTATTAATCAATTTGAAGAAGGAGACATTGATATTTTAGTAGGCACACAAATGATCACCAAAGGATTGGATTTTGAAAATGTTAGAGTTGTAGGTGTCTTAAGTGCTGACCAAGCTCTTGCTTATCCAGATTTTAGAGCAAGTGAAAGAGGTTTTCAATTGATCACCCAGGTAGCAGGAAGAGCAGGGCGTAAGAAAATAAAAGGTAAGGTTATACTACAATCATTTGACATCAAGCATCCGGTCATATTAGAAATTTTGGACCAAGACTTTCAGGGCTTTTACAATAGGGAAATACAAGAAAGAAAAGAATTTGGTTTCCCCCCTTATTCAAGGATGATAAAATTGACGTTAAAACATGCTAAATTAATGTATCTCCAAGATGCCTCAAGAGTTTTGGAAACCCATTTAAAATATGCCATGGGTGCTAGAGTTCAAGGGCCTGCTATTCCTCATATCGGAAGGATAAGGAATATGTATTTGATGAATTTTTGGATCAAATTAGAAAAAAGTCCTTTAGCAGCAAGCCAAGCGAAGAAAATCATTGAGGCAGGCATAAATATTGTTCATAAAACAGAAGGTTGTTCTTCAACAAGAATAATTGTTGATGTTGACCCTTACTAGGTCAAATATATCATCAAATCTGTTAAGAACTTGGCCAATCATACAAGCTAAAAGCTTAAATTAGCGTTATACTTGAAATCGATAAAAAACACTAAAATGATGAAAATAATACACATGATAATTCTTTCACTTTGCATTGCAATTTTATGTACATGTGGTGGAGAAGGCACTGCATCTACGGATGGGCAAGACATTAGAAAAACTGCAGTAGCCCATGATCATGATGGAGACGGTATCCCAGATCATGCTCCTGGAAAACATGACAAGAAAGCTGTTCCTCACGATCATGATGGCGATGGAGTCCCAGATCACGGACCAGGTGCGCATGGCCAGAATGAACAGCATCCAGATCCCAATCACCCTTCTAACGATAAAAATGTAAAAGGAGAATGGATAACTGACGAAGAAGCTGCAAAAAGAAATGCAGAAATTGAAAGAAAGCAAGAAGAAGCAAAAAAACAAAAACCAACTACTGAACAAAAAGCTACTGGTGACAAAATATGCCAATGCTTGACTGATTTAAACATTTTCAATAAAACGATTTCTGCCAAATCTCAAGAAGAATTCAACATACTTGCTGGTGATGCTTCAGCCGATGAAGTTAAAAAAATGCAAATTTGTCATACACAATATATGAAAGCCGCTATTCGAACAATTCCAGAAAAAACCGATCGTTCGATATTTGGCTTTAAAGCGAGAGAACACATCGCAAAAAAATGCCTAAGAGGGAATGAACAATTTTGGTTTTATATGGGTAAATATGTATCTGAAAGGACATCAATAGATCCAAAGTAAGTTTCTTTTCGCGTATAAATTCATATAGCAGGAAATTAAAAAAGGGATGCGATTGATCGTATCCTTTTTTTATTTTCCATCTAAAAAACATGTACATGCTTCAACTTATAGACATAAAAGAACAGGATAGTTTTGAATGGCTAATACCATTTAATTTTAAGATTGTCTTATACTTTAAAACAATATAACATGAGAATTATTTATATGATTTTTCTTTCCTTTTGTATTACTTTATTTTGCACTTGCACTAATGATACTTCTACTCCTGGAAAAGATAAAAATCCAAGTTTAGAAGACAAATTAATTACTGATTCGCCAAAAGGTAAAAGTGAATTGCTTACTGAAAAAGAATTTGAAATATTACAATCTGATATTGCAAAAAAACAAGAAGAAGCAAAAGGTAAAAAACCAAGTGCAGCCCAAATAGAAACTGGCAACAAAATATGTGCATGTATGACAGCTCTTGACATTTTCAGAAAGACAATACCTGCAAGATCGCAGAAAGAATTTAATAAGCTTGCAAAAAACGCAACAATCGCAGAGGTAGAAGAAATACAAAACTGCCATACCCAATTTATGAAAGCTGCTATACGGCCAATAAAAGAAAAAACGGATAGAGCAATTTATGGCTTCAAATCAAGAGAGCACATCGCAGAAAAATGTCTTGGTGGACATGCGCCATATTGGTTTTATTTGGGAAAATTTATATCAGACAAAAAAGTACAGAAATAAGAAAAATTATAAAGGTTAACTCCAGTGTAAATATTCAAGGAATTTTAAATTAGCTGCAACCTTATCACCCGAATTAGGTCTTTAAAAGAAAAAAGATATGAGGTTCCTAGTAGTAATAGTAATATGTTTAGGTAGTACACTCTTATATAGCCAAGAAGAATCAAGCCTTTTGGGCAAAGGAGACTTTATCAATCTGACGATTTTTAATAAAGGATTTAAGCCACGCTGCGGCTATGTGGAAGGTCCTAAAAAGAATGGTTCTACTTTTTCATATGGCTTAAATGTTGGTCCTTTTACAAAAATCAAAAAGTATTGGTCTGTGGGTACTAAATTTTATGTGAAGCAATCTGGGTTGTATGTATTGGCTTATGAGGTAAAGGCGGAGGATAGAGATCAGCTTGTGGATATTTCTCGCCAGAAGAAAAAGTAATTGAGAGAAAAATTACCCTCATTTTCAAAAGAAACGAAATAGTTTATTTCCACTCGGACTTCCTCATTTTCAAAAACCTGAAAAGTTCATGTCCTCTGCTCTGCCAAGTACCCGTAAAACCTTGTGGAACAACTACAAAATCACCAGTAGTAAAATTATATTCTTTGCCACTACTATCCCAGAGTGAAAGTGTCCCTTCAGCAATATAGATTATTTGTTCTTGCAAAGGCGATTCTATTTTTTTTACTTGAGGCAATTCTCCTTCTAAAGTGATTGTTAGTTCATGCCCTTCATAGAGTAAGTCATAATATTTTCCTTGGCTTGTTTTTGTGATTCCCAAACCAGCAATTTTTTGCTTATCCATCAATACAGGCATTGTCTTTTTCGAATCAAGAGCTGCTTCATTTCTTTCAACGGTCGTTACAGATATTTCATGATGGAATGAAGGAGAACCAATAGTCTCCCAATCTCCATTAAAGCCTCTTGGCACCATAAAAAAGTCACCTGCAATAAAAGTCTTTTCAGCAGCACCTTTTGGAGATAGTCGCGCCCCTCCATTAACAAGAAATAAAAATTCATCAATACCTAAATCTTCCGGAGAAGCAGAAGCATTTCCACTGGATATTACTTGGACACTTAGGGTTTCTCCCCTAAATATATTTTGAAAAAAGAGTTTTCGATCTGGTTGTTCAGGATTTTTTCCACGGCTGAGGTTTAAACCAGAAAGTGTTTCCTTATTTATTAATATTGGAACTATAGCTTCTTCCTTTGTCTTTTGAGGAGTCACAGAAGATGTACCATCCAAATTTTTCAGAATCCATTCTATGCAAGTTCTAGAATCTATAATCGACCAAGAATGTGGATGACGTTTACCATTTGCTCTAAATCCTGTTTGATAAGTCTGCACAAATTCTGCTTTAGTATTGCCTAATAAAAGTAGTCGGTTGATTAGTTCTGAACTGACTAAAAAATTACTGTGCTGCACACTTTGATTCCTATTAATAAGTCTCCAAGGGATGTCCACATCATGGTAAGCTCTTACAGCGACATCCTTCAAGAATCTTTCGTTTCCTTCAATTTTTTCATTTAGTGAAAATGGGTTGAAAGGTTTGAAAATCTCTGGTTTTTCTCCAGGAGTTGTACCGTATTGCTCTCTGTACATTTTCTCCACCCAATTGGCCTCTTGCACAGCCATTTCAGAATTAGCAGCTTCCTTAAGGGATTGCATCATCTCCCAAGAATGAAAAACATCCACTGGAGCATCCGCCATAAATACAGCACTTGGGTCAACAGGAAAGTTGGCAGGATATTGCTTGCATAATTCTACATATCTCAGACAAATTCTGCCTCCCGCAGAGAAGCCTCCAAAAACAAAATTTTCTTTTTTTAAATCATACTTCGATATGGCATGTCTAAGTAATGCACTAATTTTAGTTTGCATCATTTCATCAGCCGACATTCTCATTCCAGTAGAAATGCTTATAGTCATGAGTCCATTTTCAAAAGCAAACTTATGGAGATCGGTATCTATAAAAACGTTTTCTGCTTTCTGTCCAAACCCTGGCATCAATACCATGGTCCCTTTTATATCTTTTGACTTGGGAGTAATAGCGAGATAATATCCATAGTCCTCATCAAGACTATCTAGGACATTTCTTTCAATATTCATAGCCTGAGTCTGCCCAACAGATTGTTTGCAAGATAGGAGCAGAAGAAGTAGTGGTAGATATTTGAGAACCTTCATATTCTAAATGTTTTGGAAGTCTAGGTTCCAAGAATCGATGTTTACTAAACTTTAAAATTTTAGTAAATCTTGTATTATGGAAACCTTATCAGCAAAGCTATGATTTATCTCCAAGATTATTATAAATTTCCGCTAATCGCTTCACCCCCATTTTATTATCAGGTTCTATTCTAAGGGATTCCAGATATTCTTTTTTAGCCTCTTCCCACTTTTCATTTTTCATTAAGTAACGGCCATAGCTTTCTCTAATGTATGGTTCATATTTAAATAGTTTTGAATTCAATTGAAAGACAAATTCCGCTTCTTCCATTCTTTTTTCTGTAAAGAGCACCCATGCATAGGTGTTTAACTCAAAAGGAGAACTAATTTCTCTTCTCAGTTTCTTCGAAACCATTTTTTGGAAGCTTTCACTACTTAAAGAATCAAGTGCATTTTCTTTCAGCACTTCATCCATCATTTTGACAGCTATATATCTAGGATTATATGCATGACCCATCGCTATACATTTAATATCAGTGTCTAAATCATGGACCGATCTTTCTACTATTCTTCCAATTTCTTTACCTTCTTTTTCAAATATAAAAGTGGGAACACGATGGATGTTTAAACCTGCCGTTTCTTTGTTTGGACCTTGTTTGTAAAGTTCCCCTTCGTAATGAACTGCGACAAACTCCAATTGACTCAATGGGAGATTCATAGCTTCCCAGGATTTGATAAATTTAGGAAGGAGGAATTTGGTGTCTCCGCACCAGCTGCCGATAAATATTTTCACTTTGACATCATTCAAACTAGCACTAACGCCCTTATGAGGTGCAGGATTAAAATCTTCATAGTTTTTTGTATACCAATCGATATAGTTTTCTCCCTTAATATCTTCTAGATTGCATTTACCCCAGAGGTGGATGTCTCCTTTTTTATCTGTGAATGTCTGGCCATGTAGGCCAACTAAACATAAAGAAGATATTACAAAAATCAGTATTGCTTTCATATCCTATGTTATTTATGAATGCAATTTAGTCTAAGGAATAAAGAATTTTGTTAATGAGCGTTCAAACGAATTGTTAATGCTTTGCACAATTATCTGTACTTGGATTTTGTTTCTAAAAAGAAAAAGCTTAAAGTATTCGGGACACTTTAAGCTTCTTCTTTATTATGCTGTATTCTTATTACCTTTTAATAAGTTTTAAATTTTGCGCTTCTACATTAAGGAAGTACAAGCCAGCATTTAGTCCAAACAAATCCAATGTGAATTTGTTGGTTCCTTTTCGCAAGTCAAATGACAACTGCATCCTCTCAACACCATGGCTGTCATAAACTTTCAAAGTAGTTGACTTTTCATTTTCAGAATACATGCTCATCGTCGTGTAACCAGAAGTTGGATTAGGGTATAATCGAATTTCAGAAAACGGCTTTTGTTCTTCGGCTAGTCTTGGCTGAATGACACCAGTATCTTCTATTGGATTACAGGTCAGCTCCATCAGGAATCTTCTTTCCGCATATGGACCATCAACATTCCAAGAACCATCCCAAAAATTCATACTACCATAATCATTTACCTCAGAGTTCGTCGGGCAAAAAACACAATCGCTAAAATTAGAATAAGCTATGGCACCTTGCCCACTCCACTCGAAGGATCCTTCTTGAGACTGATCATTTAGGCCAATGTGAATTATTTCAGAAATTAAATTTCCTACAAACTCGTTCTCTTCTTCTGATTCTAAACTTACTAGGTGCCCACCATTTTGCTCACAAATGTAACTGGCTTCTTGCCAGGTCGTTGCTATGGAATAGAGATAATAAGTACTATTCTCAAAAGAACCAAAGTTTGAAAAGCTTTCTAGTTCTTCTGGACAAAGATCCATTCCAGAACATGATTCTGGAAGATCTAAGGTTAATTCGTTGGCACAATTAAACTCGGCATCTTCAATCATCAGGCTTAGCGTATTGCCAAAGTCTGCAAGTTTAAAAGGTCCTATGTTTTGCAATTCACCATACACTCCTGTGAAGCCTTCCCCGTTGATTGTTAAAATCCACTCGCTGGTTCTTAAACCAAAAGCATCAACTACAAGATCAATGTAAAAGCCATCGTCTTCAATCTCTGGCGTACTGTTGTCAAAACAGGCCACTTCAGCGTTTGAGAACTCTAAATAACAATCAATTGCATTTCCGCATTCTAATTCGACAACATACTTTCTTTCGGAGTAAGGTCCATCCAAACCCCATTGTCCATCCCAGAAATTAATATAGGCATTATCTCCATATTCACTATTTAGCGTATGGAAGTTTTCGTAATCCTCTTGTTGGCCATTTTGCCAAACAAAATTTCCTTCTTCTTGTCCATCACTATATCCGATAAAAGCAAGCTCGTTTAAACTAGCGCTTAAAAATTCGTTTTCAAATTCATCATCAATAGCGACTAAGTATGTTCCAATTTTTGCTGCAGCTAAAGAAGCATCATTCCAATTGAGACGCTCCTCCGAAAGAAAATATTTATGTTCATCTATTTCTCCCAAGTAAGAATAGCCTGGCAATTCTGAAGGACAGTCTCCTGCTTGAATTTGTTCTATTGCAATATCGAAGAAACAAGACTTAATTTCTGAATTGCAATTATCTGTTATATTATACTGCACAGTATATAAACCTGGAGGATACATTTGATCAGGAAAAAGGTCTCCGAGTGTGTCAATACTGTAACCAGCTGCACAATCAGAAATCACCACAGGCAATTCTAAGTCAACATAAACTGATGCGGCACTTGTATTAACAAGGACCTCCTCTGGGCAGGTCACTTCTAAGGCTACTGTGACATTATCATCAATTCTTTTATTTTCCCAATAAACAATTCGGTCTTCATTAATGTGTTCCACCCAAAGATCAATATCACCATCTTCGTCCATATCTAGGACTTTGATTATTTTGTGATCATCTCTATTTAAGTCATAACTGATCTCATGTTCATAATAACAATAAATTGCTAAATATTCCTTCCAGGTTTGTCTTGGAGCACCTATAATGTCCAATTCACCATCTCCATCGTAATCAACACTAGGAGTCCCATCTAGAACTTTACCTGATGGAATAAGCATTGGTGTAAAATTACCTTGACCATCATTAATAAAATAGCTTGGATCAGAATTTACGATGGCGCCATTAATGTCTAAATCACCATCAGCATCTACATCAAAAAGTCCGGGCCTAAATATTCTATCTACATCATCAAGGATGGGTATAGGCCGGCGATTGAAATCTTGATTGGATTCATTGATGTACACGCGTAAAGATTCTTCTGGATGAATGGTTCCTTGTAAAATATCCAGATCTCCATCATTGTCTAGGTCACCACTTATCATAAAACCTGGTTCGCTTGTTTCATCATATCTGTTAAAAATACGCAAGGTCCCAAAATCAAATCCCCCATTATTGAAGATGATGTTGTGGTCGTTTTCAACACAACTATTGCATAATGGATTTTCATCATAAACAATGGTCATCACAAAATCCATCAGGCCATTATTATCCATATCCTTAATTTCATAAATGTTTATATCAGAATTCCTGTACGTTCTATCAGCTATTCTTCTTGTCCTATCGAATGCCACATGACTTTCAAACACTCCATTACCTTTATTTTCTAAGACTGCTATGCCTTGATTTGCATGTGGAAAATCTTCTGCAAAATTAAATATGGAAACCAGATCTATATCTCCATCTCCATCCATATCAATTGCTTCTGAAGCAAAGTCTTCTGTGAGTAAAGTTTTG
>CALIIW010000130.1 GCA_938018185.1 uncultured Saprospiraceae bacterium | reverse complement strand
TGTCAAGGTCAATATGAGATTGTAATCTTTGATACTTTAGGAATTAGACTTTCTCCAACTGATGTGGTAGGTCCAGAACAAGTTGGAATGACATTACAATATCATGTGTATCAATATGGAAATACTTCTTCTTTTTGTTGGGGTACAATCACCGTTGAAGACAAACATAGTCCAGTCTTAGAATGTAACGATTACAACATTACATGCAACCACCCGGGCGCTTTAGATGAATTATTTGAACATACAGATACAACTTTTGCAAAAGGATTGCCTTTAAGCATATCTGGATCTTTGAATTCAGAAGTAATTACTGAGTTGGAGACTGCTTGTACCCCACTAGGCGAACAAGTAAAGTTGGTCGTACTAGAAATAGAACACAATCATGACAGACCTGAAGATTTAAGTATCAAAATAGAAGCTCCAAATGGTATCGTGTTGAGCACAATTTTACCGATAGATTTCGAAATTTTGGATGTATTTATCGGAGAAGACTATCAAGATCTTGAAGGTGTTTGGAAATTTACATTTACAGATAAAGATGGTAGAGTTATAGACGATTCAAGAGGTAGAGGTTCTATCACTGAAATCAGACTATCTATTACTGCAGGTTTTCCTAAACCAATTATAGTTACTGATTGTTCAACGGTAACTTTAAGCATGATCCAAGAAACATTTGTTGATGTGGATTGCGTAGAAGGAGAATGGGAAGGTGCAAAAGTCGAAAGAATTTGGGAAGCAGTTGATGCTTTTGGAAACGTATCAACTTGCACACAATACATTGGTCTTATTGCACCAGCTATGAGTGATATACAATTCCCAAAAGATGTACATTTAGAATGCGGCACAGTACCAAGTATACCTGAAGAGATCATTCCAGAAATCTCAGGCGTATTTGACTTTGAATGTTTCGAACTTAATGATTCCTTGAACTTACTTTGTGATATATCTATTTCTTATGAAGATACTGTTATTCCTAGTTGTGCTCTTGGATTTAAAATTTTGAGAAATTGGTCAGTAATAAACTGGTGTACAAATGTTACAAAAAATCATTTACAAACGATTCTTGTGGAAGATACGGAAGGACCTAGTATCGACATCAATAACATTGAGGTTTTAACTGGCTCAGAATGTGGACTTTCAAATGTAATTTTGAATCCTGGCCTGACAGATAACTGCTCTGGCATTCAATCTGCTATTGCATCATATACTGTAGGTGGTGGTCTTTTCGATGCACAAGGTTCATTGAATATCGTAGATGTGACAAATGGCGCTCCCTTAGTTGATCTTCCTTTAGGCTTAACACAAATAGAAATTCTCGCATTAGATAATTGTAATAATGAAACATTAGAGGTCATCGATCTTTATGTTTCTGATGGATCAAATCCTGTTGCTATTTGTGATGATGTACTTCATATTTCTTTGGACATAAGCGGTCACGCGACCTTAACTGCGACAGATTTAGATGAGGGTAGCAATGACAATTGTGGCATTCAGTCCTTACATATAAGAAGAACAACAGGATGTTTAGCAGATGAGGCATGGAGCTATAGTATTAATTTTGACTGCTGTGATGTGGATGAACTGGTAACTGTTGAATTAAGAGTAACAGATGTTTCAGGAAATACTAATATTTGTTGGGGAGAAATTTTAGTCGAAGACCCTATTGCTCCTTTTGTAAATTGTCAAGACGACCTTACATTGAATTGTGATGATCCAAGCATCTATGATCCATTTACGGAGCCAGATGTTTTTGATGCATGTTTTTCAGAACTAGTCAACACCGTTGATGCAGGCCAATTAGATAATTGCAAAGCTGGTACCATTACAAGAACTTGGACCTATACGGATGGTTCTTCAAAGTCTCCAGATCGTTCTTGTACTCAAAGAGTGACTGTTGAACACGTTTCTGATTTTACGGTGCAGTTTCCACCTGACGTAACGATTGATACTTGTCCAAATGAGATTGGAGATGCTGGTTCACCAATTATCTTAGATGATGAGTGTGAGTTGGTAGCTATTAGTCATGAAGACCAACAACTTAGTGTAGCCGGTGATGAATGTTATAAAATTTTGAGAACATGGACACTCATTAACTGGTGTATTTATGATGACAACCAAACGCCAACTGATCTTGGTGTACCATTGCCTTTACCAAATACTTTTAGAGACGATGATGGTTATTTCAAATACGTGCAAACGATTAAGGTCATAGATACCAATGCGCCTAACATTGCATTTACTGCACCTGATCCTTGCAGCTATGAAGATGGCTGTGAAGGAGAAATCACCTTAACTGTTGAATCAACAGATGATTGTTCAGAGCAGGAATTTCATACTTTCGACTGGAAAATTGATATAGATACTGATGGTATTTATGACCTCGAAGGAGAAGGAGCATCAACTACTCTTTCGCTTCCTTACGGAAATCATACGATCTTATGGAATGTTACTGATGGTTGTGGAAATCTTAGTACAGAGAGCTTTCCTTTCTCTGTTGAAGATTGTAAGAATCCAACGCCTGTTTGTCTGAATGGAATATCAATTGAAGTAATGAACGACGGAGATGGTTGTGTTGAAGTCTGGGCTTCAGATTTACTCGAGTACGCATTCGATAATTGTAGTTCAGATGAGTTTGTAGAAACTTCCGTTCTAATTAGAAGAGAAGGGGCTACTTCTCCGCCACAATCTTCTGTTGAACTTTGTTGTGATGATGTTGCTGCCGGAATTGTAACTGTTGAAGTATGGGTACAAGACGAAGCTGGAAATAGTGACTACTGTTTAACTTACATTATCCCACAAGATAATCTAGGCAATTGTCCGACGACAGGAGCTGGAAGTCTTGCCTTAATAGGAGGAGAAATCATGACAGAATTTGGGGAAACAGTCCAAAAAGTTGAAGTTGATATTTCTGGTGGTATGAGTAGCAATTATTCTACTAGCATAAATGGTATATATAATTTCCCAAATCTTCCAACTGGAGATAGTTATGTGATAAAACCTACAAAAGACATTAATGTATTGAATGGCGTTTCAACTTTCGATTTAGTTTTAATTAGTCAGCACATTATTGGAATAACACCATTGACTTCCCCATATCAATTGATAGCTGCGGATATTAATGGAAATGGAACCATCTCAACTTTTGATTTAGTTCAACTGAGACAATTAATCTTATTTATTATAGATGATTTGCCTTCAAATACATCTTGGAGATTTGTAGACCAATCATACACTTTTCCTAATCCTACAAATCCATGGTTTGAAGTATTCCCTGAATCAATAGCGATTAGTTCTCTGAATAATTCTCAAACAAATAAAAACTTTGTGGCAGTCAAAATTGGTGATGTGAACGGATCGGCTAATCCGAATAATTTATTAGATAATGGATCTAGAGATTCCCGAACAGAATTAATTTTAAAATCCAAAGATATAATTCTTAAAAAAGGGCAAGAAACGGAACTTTCGATCAGAGCAAATGACTTCAATTCTATCTTAGGATTACAATTTACTTTGGAATTTGATGATGAATATCTAAAATTTGAAAAAGCGCAAGGAGAAAGCATTGCAATAGTTAAAAACAATGTTGGAACTAAGTTACTGAGTGATTCAAAATTAACATTCTCTTTTCATCAGTCAAAAGCAACTTCTATTGAAGATGGCGAGGAACTATTTACTTTCAAATTTTTAGCCATGAAAGACGGTATTCTATCGGAGCTAATTAATATAAATAGTGAATATACTCCCGCAGAAATTTATACAGAAGATGGGAGGACAATGAATCTTGGATTAGAATTTAATAAAGAAATCCAGGAAGCATCTGGCCAATTTAAATTGTTGCAAAACAAGCCAAATCCATTTAGGACCTCAACGCTTATCGGTTTCGAATTGCCTGAGTCTACGACTGTAACTTTAAAAGTAATTGATGTTTCTGGGAAAATCATTAAACTTCTTAAAGCTGACTACTTCAAAGGATACAATGAAATTGTATTGAATAAGAAAGAACTCATTAACAATGGAGTCCTGATTTATCAACTTGAGACTGCTACCCATTCAGCCTACAAGAAGATGATTATAATAGAGTAAATAAATAGTGTTATTAATAAAAGTCAACAAGATCAATTTCTTGTTGGCTTTTTTTCAAATGTAATTGGTAAAAGAGGAGACAATTAATTCCTTATTGATAAATACATGAATAAAGGTTCATATATTGTAGTAAATAGATCTATCTATTAATAAACTTCATAGTTTTCGTGAAGAAATAAGGTTTATTCCTATTTTAATCAGCATCTGCATTTGAAATAGGAACATATATTCATATATTTGAATTATGGGCACTAAAAAAGTGAAAGAGGTTATTGTAGAAGAATCTTTGGTTGAAAAACTAGAGCGTATTGCATACATTTTAAAGACAGTGGCGCATCCATTAAGGCTAGGTATAATACATTTACTGGAACAACATCCTAGACTTTCAGTAAATGAGATTTGTGGGAAACTAGATTCTGAACAATCATTAACTTCCCATCATTTACAGAATATGCGATTAAAAGGTATTCTTAGCGTTAAAAGAGAGGGACGATCCATGATGTATTCTTTAAAAGAAAAAGATGTGTCCTTAATCATTGAATGCTTAGAAAACTGTCAATGCAATATGTAACCCTTTATTAAAAGTTAGAGTAAAATAGTATAAATAGCAGAAGATAATCAAATCACATGGATGCCGTTAAAAAACTTACACCCAATAAATTTATGACTGAGTTTCTTCTCAGTGAAG
>CALIIW010000129.1 GCA_938018185.1 uncultured Saprospiraceae bacterium | reverse complement strand
GAAAATAAGTTAAAAACATATTAATCTTAGTCTTTACCTTATCAACCAATTCTTAGCAGCTTGAATTTGTAAGTCTTTATCCATTTCAAGGTAAGGTACAAATGGGATCGTGTCGTCGACGTCTACGTTCTTCTTATAAGCCTTTTGATTTCTATCCATAAATATGTCTTGGGAAATTATCATTACGATTTCATCGTTTATGATATCGTATCCATTGCCAGTTGTATAACCAGCAGTCTCTTCTCCTATGAATCTAGTATTGGCTCTTCCTTTAAAAGAAACGGCCAACAACTCGCCTGAACTTATTGTATACCTGCTTAATAAAACGACTACTTTTTCACTTTGTGCTATAATTGGAGATTCGTCCATTTCACATGCGATTCTGCCATAATTTTCAAATTGTCCTTTTTCAATTTTATAAACTCTACTTACTTCATTCTTGTTATTTAATGCTCCCCCGATGAGACCTTCTCCGATTAATGGAGCCAGACCTGAAATCATAGGTTCCATATTTCCTCCACCATTAAAGCGAAGATCGAGGATCCATTTATTAGCCTTTTTTGCTTTTAATTCAAGTATGCCTTTTCGAATAAAATCAGATTGTTCTTTTACATCACCCGGTCCGATACCTACTACATTCAAATAAGCGATATCATCCTCAAGCAATCGATAAGAAAACTTGGCTGATGGATTATTTATAACATTGTTGACATAATTGACATCTCTTTCAAGTTTATTTTCATTGCTTATTGAGCCAGTATAACTTACAATTAAAGTATGATCTTTTGGAGAACGGAATTGGGCGTGCTTGTCTCCTAGGCTATTGACTAGATATTGCAGGCCTTCCTTCATTTCATCAATAGATTCCTTTCCATCTGTAAGTTGTAAAAATTTTTGATTGACTTCTTTCCAATTGACTTGGTTTGTATAAATTGAAGTTTCTTTGGCCTTTTCTACAATTGGATGATAGACGTAATCAACAGTTTTGCTTGTCCAGCAGGATGATAACATTTGCAAGAATATTAAACAAAGAAGTAGTCGTTTCATATGGAATATTTTTTTGAAACACGGATTTTTTATGGATTCCTCAGAGTTTACGGATTTTAAATACTATTAGCCTTTTCTAAGGATGGCAGACTAAATATTTGATACAATAAAAAAATCTGTATTCTTAATTTGATTCTTTTTTTGTCAAATTTAAATCATCAATTTCTTTTCCTAGAAAATAGCCCATTGCTATTCTTAGGGTGATTGTGGTTGCCAGTTTTATCAGCTTTTCAATGGATAGATCCACAATACTCAAAATAATATCTGAAGCAATTAAAAAATCCAAGGCTAACAAAATATAAACACCAAGTTCACCTCGAATTCTTTGTATTTTTCTTATTGGGGTATGCATTATTCCTCCTATTAACTCAATCTGCAAGTATTTTACTAATTCTTTGGTGAAACCAAAGACTAGAATAACAACACCTATAATATTAATAAGCTCAGCAATGAATTTAAAGAAAACGGCTGTTTGCTCCATGTGTGTGATTAACGATTGAACATACCTGCATAATTAATTCCCGTCAATCGATGTAAATCATAATCAAAAGTAGAAAGATCATTGTGATTGAATTTAGTAACATCATCGTGGCCACAAGCTCTAGAAACAACTTTAATTAATTCATTAGTTGCTAGAAAAAAGTTTTTTAATTGATTTGCTGATGCTTCTATAATTAAGCGTTCTCTAAGATGATTTTTTTGAGTAGCAATTCCGACTGGGCAATTATTAGAATTACAGGCTCTCATACCAAGGCAACCAATTGCTTGTAAGGCTGAATTTGAAACTGCAATAGCATCCGCTCCTAACATCATTGCTTTCGCAAAATCTTCAGCAACTCTCAAGCCACCAGTAATTATTAAAGTGATGTCTTTTGCACCTAGTTTATCAAGATGTTTTCTAGCCCTTGCCAAAGCTGGGATGGTTGGAACGTTAATGTTGTTCCTGAGGATAGTTGGAGCAGACCCGGTTCCTCCTCCCCTTCCGTCAAGGATAATATAATCGACTCCTACTTTTAAAGCGAAGTCTATATCTGCTTCAATATGGGAAGCAGCAATTTTGAAACCTATAGGAATGCCTCCTGTTTTCTCTCTGACTTCAGTTGCGACTTTGGCAAAATCTTCAGCTGTAAACAAATCAGGAAATGCGGCTGGCGAGATAGCAGTTTCTCCAACTTTCAGACCACGTACTGCAGCTATTTCTGCTGTTACTTTGTTTCCAGGCAAATGTCCACCGGTACCAGTTTTTGCCCCTTGTCCCCCTTTGAAATGAAAAGCTTGAGATTTTAAAATTTTATCCCAGGAGAATCCAAATTTACCTGAGGCTAACTCATAAAAGTACCTAGAGTTATTTGCTTGCTCTTCTGGCAGCATCCCTCCTTCCCCACTGCAAATTCCAGTTCCAGATAATTCAGCTCCCATTGACAAAGCTATTTTCGCCTCTTTAGATAGGGCTCCAAAACTCATGTCTGATACAAACAAAGGAATGTCTAAATTCAATGGTTTTTTGGCCTTAGGTCCTATGACAACTTTTGTGCTGACTGATTCTTCATCAAGTAATGGACGGGAAGATAATTGAGCTGGTAAGAATTGAATATTTTCCCATTTTGGGAGCGTATCTCTATCAACGCCCATTGAAGCAGATGGGCCGTGATGGCCCCAATTTTTTAATCCATTTTGTGCTAATTCTTTAATATAACTTGTATATGGCTCTGTTGGTGCTGGATGTGTATCAGCATATTGTCCTAAATAAGCATCTCTGTTGAATGGTTGAGGGTGCGCTTTTAAATAATCATTTACTTCATTCTCATCTACGTAAATATCACCCGCTCTGATTGTGGATGTAAATTTATGCAAGGCCTCTGCATTATTGTATTCACTAACTCCAGTATCTATGCGATAATCCCAGTCATGTACCCCACAAATAATATTATCACCTTCGATACGTCCATCCGCCATTAAAGCTCCTCGGTGTAAACATCTTCCATATAACACAGAAACATTATCTCCATATCTAATGACCACCAAGTCAAGTCCATTTATTTGTTGGGCACTTGGTTTTTTTTCTTCTAAAAGATCGAAGGAACAAAGTTTAATTTCTTTCATTTTTGCTTTTAAATTTGTTACTTTTTAAAAATACTCTGTTTAAATTATTTATAATAGTAATGTACTCATTCCTCGATAGGAATACGAATTCTTTTACATCATAGTTTATTATTTTATAAATTAAGTAATCTAATTTAAGACTATAATTAAGGTATCGTTAATGAAGGTACTGCTTAAATGAAATGCTGGCATTTGATGGTTAAACTGTTGATGTACTTTGCTGGGAATACTCAATTCAGCATTTGTAAATTACTGTTGATTTAGGAAGGTTGAAAAGATTCTTTTTATGCGGTACACCAAAACTGAAAGGCAAATACTATTTCATCTATCCATTCTATATTGGTTGCCCATTCCCATGCTTGTCGGCCTTCCATGCCATATCTTTCTTCTTGCTCTTCCATATTTTTTGAATTGGACCCAAAACCCAAATTACTGGAGCTACGTCTAATTTAGATATTTCTAATCTTAAATTAATTTTAGACAAAAATCAACAAAATGTTTGACTTGTATTTGTTCATTCAAATACAATCTTTCATAAGGGTGCCCATTGTAACCAGATTAACTAGGATACCGAGCCCTGGTATAGGCTAATTGTAAAGTCTTTCCTTTTTCTGTCTTGATGACATGAATCATATGCAAGTTTCTTATGATGTTTTTATTGTTTTACTCATCAACAAAATCTGGGATAAAATTCTCATCTAAAATCCCTAATATGTTTTCTCCGCTGATGTCATAGGTTGACATCAAAGATGCAATAGCTGTTGCTAGCACCATTGCATCAATACGTAATTCTTTGAGAAAATACTGCCTCAGATCTATGGTCTATATCTCCACCATTTAAAACTTGCTCTGTATATATTGTCACATGTTGTATAGAACCAAGAATTTCTTTTAGAAAGGACATAGTTTAGTGGGTATCTGAAGAATATTTGACTCCAGCATTTATTTCAAGATCCAATCGATTTTCTCTAGGAGGCACAGGGCAAGAATACTTTGTACTATAAGCACAGTATGGATTATACGCTTTGTTGAAATCGATGAGAATTTTATTTCCGTTGGGAATGCTAAGATCAACGTATCTACCTCCTCCATAAGACGTGTCACCAGAAGTTAAATCGGTGAAAGGAAGGAAGAGATGGTCTTTGTATTCTTCCATTTCTCTTGCTCTATGGCTTTGGTAGATATTCAAACTATATTTTTTTCCATTTAATTTGAATTTAGCTACACCATAGAAGTCGTATTTTGCAATTCTATCTGTAGAGGTTTCGAAACCTACATATTTGGCATTTGCTTTCTTTTTAAAATCTGCTTCTATTCTAAATAATGGGTTAGCTTCAAAAAAATCATGCCCTCCTTCTTTCTCAAATGCTTCCATTTTGTCTGGATCCAATGGAGATTCTTCTGGGTTTGAATAAAATGCGTTTAGTTCTGTTTGGAAGTTTTCTATTTCTTCTAACTGTGAAGGCGTGAGTGGATTTGCTTGGATGGATGAAATAGCCGTTGAGACAGTTGATTTGGAACAACTCAGTAAGGCGGGGACTAATAGTAACAGTAAAATTTTAGAGTACATATTAAGTTTCAATTATGTAGAACGGAAAATTAATGCAATTTAATAAAAACAAATAGTACTATAAGGTAAAACTCTTTTTAAGTATCCTTAGGATTGATCCTTTTGATAGCTTAAAAATATCGGCGCTTTATGTAGTCGTACTTTACCAAAGAATTGGTTAAAAGAAGTGCGAGGCGGCTACAATAATGTCACGTCTCTGGCATTTTAGCTTTACTTTTGAAACCCCCTGTCTAAAATTCTTAGTTATTCAATATTAATTGTTGGCTGTTCGATATCTATTCGAACTAGGAATTTACATATTCATATATTTACAAAGTTCTCAAACAATATTTAAAAGTTCCAGAGTGGCATAACAGATAAACATGCCGAAAACAACAATGACTGCGAATAGCGAAAACAAATTGCTATTTGTAACTTCTTCCTTTCTTGAATAACTTTTTATTCCATTAACAAGCGCTATAACAATCAAGATAAAGGCGAATATGGAAAATAAAATATCAACTGAGTTGCCCAATTCATCAGAAAAACCTGTTTTAGAAAAGAGGATTGCGATGGCAATTCCCATTAAATAAACAAAGGATGTCAGCATGACATACTTTCTACTTTTAAGATAGAAATTATCATTGACGGTTTTATTAATACTTTTTTTCATGATAAGAATATTGCCGCATTACAAACAATCTAAGTTAAAGATAAAAAACTAAACCTCTTGATACATTTAAAGAGATTTAAGTCGATGCATTTAATATCTATTTGTAGGCGATTTATTTGTACTATTATGTTTTATTTAAGAATATACTTTAATCAAAAAGAAAAAGCAGTAGTATGCCTTTTAAAGCACTCAATCTTCACCCTGCCTTAATTGCTAACATTATAAAGCTAGGGTATGAGCAGCCTATGCCTATTCAATCTCAAGCCATTCCGATCGTATTAGCAGGAAAAGATGTATTGGGTATCGCCAAAACTGGTTCTGGTAAGACGGCCAGCTTTGTGTTGCCAATATTGAATAAATTGTTAGAGCGTTCTCCAAGTGAAAAAAGTAGACAACCTAAGGTCTTGGTCTTAGTCCCTACAAGGGAGTTGGCCATACAAGTTGGCAATGTATTTTGGGACTTATCTCAAGAATTACCGCAAACTATTAAATCCAAAGCGGTTCATGGTGGGGTTTCTATTAATCCCCAAATGAAAGCGATCTATGGTTTGGATGTATTAATCGCAACACCTGGCCGTTTATTAGACTTAGAAGGCTCAAATGCTGTCGATCTATCTAAGGTGCAAATCCTGGTTCTAGATGAAGCCGACAAGATGCTTAACATGGGCTTTCAAAAAGAAATGCAAGAGATATTTGAATTCTTACCTACGAAGAGACAGAATCTCTTATTTTCTGCAACCTTGAGCAAAGCTTTGGATGGAATAAAACGTGTAATGCTCACCGATCCAGAAGTTATTCAGATAGCCGATAAAGTTGAAGATGTCTCCTTAATAAATCTATCAGGCTTTTTCGTCAGTGATGAGCGAAAAGGACCTTTGTTAAGACATTTAATCAAGGAGAAAGACATGAAGCAAGTTTTGGTATTTACTTCCTCTGGATATAAGGCTGATAATGTCGCTTATAAGCTTACAAAAAATGGGATCGATGCTTTATCCATACACGGGAAGAAGAGTCAATCTCAAAGAACGGAGGCATTGGAGCAATTTAAAGCTGGAGAGTTACAGGTTCTAGTTGCGACGGATTTGATCTCTAGGGGAATTGATATTAATGCCCTACCTTATGTTATAAATTATGAATTACCGCGGTCTCCAAAGGACTTTGTGCATAGAGTTGGTCGTACCGGTAGAGCGGATAAAGAAGGCTTAGCGATTACCTTTGTAACTAGAGAAGAGACCCACCATTTTAAAGTTATTTTAAAGAAGATGAAAAGATATATGGAGGTGGTGGATAGTAAGGAAATGGTGTTTTGATCATCCTAGTCATATATACTAAGGCCAATCGAATCTTAAAAGAATGAGGTGGCTATTTATTCATGGTAAGGAAAATAACAATGGTAATTTAGGTAAATTAGGAATACTTATTACCCCTATCTTACCATCTGCAGCAAAATAGGTATCCATTTTGAGAAAATTACTCTTTGCTCCAAAAATTACATTTCAATAATATTTATAACGTAATAAAATTTTGAAACAATTTAAAAAGAAAGGAGTGTTTCAATTAAGAAACAACCCCCTTCCTACTCTCATGATAAATTATCAGTAGAATAGATGCAAAATAAAACAACCTCTTTAAAAACTAATTTGTGACTTTTATAAATCTTTTTGTAACTGGTATATAATCACCATTTCGATGAATAGAAATAAAATATACACCTGCTTTAAATCTACTAAGGTCTAAAGTAGTTTTATTTATTCCTTTTTTCACAGATAGTTTGTTTTCAAAAATCATAGAACCTTGGCCATTAAATAATTTTACCATCAGATTTTCTTCTGGAGTTTTTAAATCAATTGCCAATACCACATTTTCACCAATAACAGGATTCGGGTATATACTATAATCAAAAGTATTCTTGAATTCTTCATTCTGTTCTTCTTCTCCAATTAATTCTGAGTTTCCTGAATTTGCGAAAACTGGATTATCACAAATTAAGTCACAAGTAACGGCATGTATGGCGATCCATAATTGCCCACAAATTGGAGCAGTACAGGTATTGACACCTGAAAGATCATTTATCGTAAAAGTAGTAGAATTTATTCCTTCAAATGTACAGCCAAGTTGACCTGGAGCTGACTGACATTTTGGTTTATTCGGATTACCAAAATGAGGTAAAGGTGTACAGCCTATCCAAACGTGAACATCTTTAAGATAATGCTCACCATCACCGGTTGTCCCATCAGTTGAAAAACTAATTACAGGTGTGTTGCCATTCCAAGTAATTGTAACATCACCAACATCATCCCCTAATGAACCATTATTTGCACATTGGCCTGGCGCCCCTTCTAACAAATCAAAAGTATAACTAGAACCGACAGTCACTGGCGTCGTGAATCCCCATTTCATATTTTTATTGTTTGGACAAACATCATCAAAACAATTACTTAAACCAGTTTTTTCCTTAGCCCAAGAGGTACCACATTCTTCATAGACTGTGTAATCACAGGAAGATGTCGCACAAGCCTCTGGATTGCCATTAGAAACTTCTACTGAGTAAGTACCTGCACCAACTGTTATAGATTTTGTCGTCTCTCCATTTGACCATAAGTAATTAGTTGCTGTAGTAACTGCCGTAAGTGTCACATCTGAACCTGAGCAATCATTGTCAGTTGAGACTTCTATTGAGCAGGTAGGTGCGAAAACTTCTTCTGAAGTTAGGATAAGATCGTATTCACATCCATTTGCATCTGTTACAGTATACGTCATTGTAGCCCCTGCGCTTACTGTGTAATCTTCTAAACTACCATCTCCATTAGTGTCAAGAGACCAAGTATAGGAAGAGCCAGTACAGGCAATTTGTGTATCTGTGAAGTCTGCTGTTACATCATAATATTCTAAGGTCAATATTAAATCGTATTCACATCCATTTGAATCGAAAACATTAAACGTCATTGTTGTTTCTGAACTCACTGTGTAATCTTCTGCTGTTCCATCACCATCTGTATCGATGAACCAAGTATATGATCCTACCTCTGTGCATACTGTTTGCGTATTTAAATAGTCTGCTGTTTCTGGATGATAAGCCAGAGTTAATACTAAATCATATTCGCAACCATTTGCATCCATTACTTGGAAAGTCGTTGTTGTTTCTGAACTCACTGTGTAATCTTCTTCCGCTCCATCACCATCTGTATCGATGGACCAAGTGTATGATCCTGTTTCAGTACATACCGTTTG
>CALIIW010000128.1 GCA_938018185.1 uncultured Saprospiraceae bacterium | reverse complement strand
ATTATTACTGACACAGAGCCATTATTTGAGGTTTTACCAATCGAAATGGTTGACTGTGGAGAAGAAATAGAAATACTTATTGAGCAACTTAGTACGGTGCCAACAGTCCTTGATTGGGAAATAACAACTGGTACCAATGAAGGCTGGTTGATCCTAGAAACAGAAGGAGAAGCTGCAACACTTAGATCAGGTGAAGGAGTAGCAACATTGAAGATTACCTCTGAAAATGAATTGGGTTGTATTGTTGAAAAGTCAATTGAAATTGATTGTCAAGCTACACCAAATTCAAGCTATTCTATTAGTACTATTGAGTCTATCTCAATAGCGCCTAATCCAGTTGCGGAAGTATTGAATTTGAAGTTTAATTCTACACAAAGCAGTTCTATAAATATTTCAATTGTAGATATGTTAGGAAGACGTTTGGTAGAACAACAAATGACAGTAAATACTGGACTTAATAACTTACAATTTGAAGTAGGTCAATTGGTTCAAGGTGCATATTTCATTCATATGAGTAATGGAAATGAACAACAAGCAATTAAATTTATTAAACAATAGAATTTAATAATTGTATTATAGAGAGGTGTACAGTAATACTGTACACCTCTTTTTTTATTTTTATGATAATAATCAAAAAAAGTAAGTTTGAATAGAATAATGGCCATAGATTATGGTACAAAACGGATAGGAATAGCCGTAACGGACCCCTTGCAAATAATTGCAAATGGCTTAGATACAGTAGAAACAAAAAATATATTTGAGTTTTTGGCGGATTATTTTGAAAATGAACCAGTTCCAGTTGTAGAGATTGTAATTGGAGAACCAAGGCATAAGGATGGGAATCCTACCTTTTTAACGCCTATAGTTCATAAATTTGGGGCCAAAATTGAGAAGAAATATCCAGATAAGAAAATTACTTTTGTCGACGAAAGTTTTACGTCTTCTGATGCAAAAGCTATAATTTTGCAAAGTGGCGCTAAAAGAAAAAAGAGAAGAGACAAAGGCTTAGTAGATAAAATTAGCGCAGTTTTAATTCTGCAACAATATTTAGAAAGTAAAAGATAAGTAAGGAATGATATTACCTATTTATGCATATGGGCAACCTGTTTTGAAAAAAGTAGCAAAGCCAATCGAAAAAGATTATCCAGACTTGGAGACACTCATGGCAAATATGTGGGAGACCATGTATAATGCCGAAGGCATAGGCCTAGCTGCTCCTCAAATCGGATTATCCATCAGGATGTTTATGATAGATACTGCCCAACTGAAAGATGAGGATGGTAGCATCCAAGGTTTTAAACAGGCTTTTATTAATGCAGAAAAAATCGAAGAAACCGGCGATATAAAAGATTATGAGGAAGGTTGTCTGAGTATACCAGATCTAAGAGGAGATGTGAAACGACCAGGTGTATTGACACTGAAATATTGTGACGAGAACTTTGTAGAACATACAAAGACATTTACTGGTCTTAATGCCAGGGTAATACAGCATGAATACGATCATATTGAAGGAAAACTTTTTACAGAAAAACTCAAACCCATCAAGAAAAGAATGATGAAAAGAAAGCTTGAGATAATCAAAAAGGGATTGGTTCAAGTTGATTATAAAATGAAATTTGTGAGAAGCTGATAGGCTGTTGGCTTTTTGCTATTGGCTATTGGCAAGAAAAAAAAAGAGCAATCTACATGGTGGATTGCTCTTTTTTGTTGAGTAGTTCTTTATTAAAGATCAAGTAAATTACTTTTGTATTTGGACAAAGATGCATCAGTGCATGCCCTGATGCTACATGATAGGGTAAGGAATTCCTAAATTACGATAAATCATGTAGCTGCAGGGCGTGCCCCGCAGTATGCCTGTTCGCAAAAAAAAAAGAGGAATTCATCAATAGGATTGCTCTTTTTTTATTTAGTAGTTCTTTATTAAAGATCAAGTAAATTATTTTGGTATTTGTACAAAGATGCGTCAAAGCATGTCCTGATGTCTTCAATTTAAGCCAATGGCCAAAAGCAAAAGGCCAACAGCATTGGTGAACAGCCAATTATTTCCTTCCAAAATCAGCCGGAATTTCACCCCATTCTTTTGTCTTCCATTTCAGAATTGGATTTTTGTATTCATTTTCTTTAAGCCATTTTTCAGCCCTAGCGATGAGAACATAGAGCTGTTTGGTCTTACTATTTTTAACTAAGGTTGTATTGCATCTTGCCTTTTTCACCCAAGAAATCGCATGCTTTGAATCTGAATAAATAGGAAGGGTATTGTTTTCTTTTTGAAGATGCGCTAGTCCGTGTACTAAGGCTAAAAATTCGCCAATATTATTGGTTCCAAGTGGAAATTTTTGATGGAATAATTGCAAACCAGATTCCGTTTCAACACCTTGATATTCTAAAGGGCCGGGATTGCCACTACAAGCAGCGTCAACAGCAATGCTATCCCAATTTATTTCTTTTCGAGCCTCTTCAGAGACACGTTTTTTCGCTGGATTTGCTTTTGTTGAGGTATTAATATGGTCTGCAAAACTGCTTTGATACGCCTCTTGAGCCTCTTCTTTTGTTTTAAAAGATTTATATCGAGCATTTGGATAGCCTTTAATTTGAACTTGGCAATTTGCCCAAGAATCATAGATTCCAGGTCTGTTTCCTTCCCAAACAACATAGTATTTTTTCTTTGTCGCCATATTCACTTTATTTCGATAACAAATGTAAGCTTAACTTTGTTGAAATTGAAAATTCAGATTATAGCCTATTTCATTATTCGGCTTTCAATCAATAAAAGTAGCATCCAGAAACTTTTATTTATTTTTCTTGCCAATACATCCCATCTTTACATTTTTAGCATCTTATTAATACTTTGAAGATAATGTTGATCGACACACATACACATTTGTACTTAGATAGATTTGAAGAGGACAGGACAGAGGTTGTAGATAGAGCGAAAGAAGCCGGCATAAGTAAATTTTTCTTGCCCAATATTGACAGCACATCAATTCAGGACATGTTAGCTTTGGAAAAGAATTATCCAGATGAAATTTTCGCGATGATGGGACTTCATCCTTGTTCTGTAAAGGAAAATTATAAGGAAGAATTAGCTATTTGCAAATCTTGGATTGATAAACGAAATTTTTGTGCCATTGGAGAGATAGGCATTGACCTTTATTGGGATAAAACATTTCTTGAACAACAAATAGAAGCCTTTAACATTCAAATTGATTGGGCAAAAGAGCTCGACATACCTATAGTTATACATAGTCGCGATTCTACATCTGAAGTCATTGATGTTTTGAAAGCTTGTAAAGACGAAAAATTGAGAGGAATCTTTCATTGTTTTGGAGGTTCAGTGGAAGAAGCAAAGAAAATTATTGACTTGGGATTCTATCTTGGAATAGGAGGAGTCCTGACTTTTAAGAAATCTGGTTTAGATAAGACCATGAAAGAAGTAGATTTAAAAAATGTTGTTCTTGAAACGGATGCTCCTTTTTTGGCACCTACACCTTATAGAGGCAAAAGAAATGAATCTTCTTATATTGAATTAATAGCTAAGAAGCTTGCAGAGATAAAAAAGGTATCATTGGAGGAAGTTGCAGCAATAACGACTAAAAATGCACTGGAAATTTTCCAAATGGAATCTAATAGCTAGTTTAAAAGCTTAAAGCGCATAGTAGCCAGGTTAAAATTTTGTTTTGAAGCTTCAAATTGCAATATTTGTGTTTATACACGGCTCTTTGGAGTGCTAGTGAAGGAGAAATGCTCGAGTGGCTGAAGAGGCACGCTTGGAAAGCGTGTAAACCAGTGATGGTTTCGGGGGTTCGAATCCCTCTTTCTCCGCAATTTGCATATTATAAGGCTGTCAAAATTATAGCTTTAAAAAGATTTTTGCCACCTATACAGGACATAGGCAATGTATTTTTTTATATACTAAAAAAAGCAATTAGTCAAAAAGCTTGATTTTAAGTTTAAATTGTGCAAAAACTATATTCTATTTATTATTCAGATTTCATTTTTTTAACGATATTAAAGTTTTATTCAAAACCAATTCGTAAAAACATTTTTACTATGCGAAAATTCTTATCACTTTCTTTAATAACTCTCTGCCTTTTGGCATTTTCTGCGGAGTTTAACTTTCTTTTTGGACAAGACGATGCAGAGGCCTCAGTAGGTATGCTTCAAGTAATTAAAGAATACTTTATCCAAGGTGGATGGGGTTTCATGTCTGTCGTTCTTATTTGTTTGATCTTAGGTCTTGCATTTAGTATAGAACGAATCATTACCTTAAATATAGCAACAACCAATACTGATAAATTATTGGAAAAGATTGACGAAAGACTAAAGTCAGGAAATATAGATGAAGCTATGGAAGTTTGTAAGTCAACACAAGGACCAACAGCTAGTATTCTATATGAAGGCCTTAGAAATGCAAATAAAGGACCAGAAGCTGTTGAAAAGGCTATTGTTTCTTATGGCTCTGTTCAAATGGGCTTATTAGAAAAAGGTCTTGTTTGGATTTCATTGTTTATCGCTATTGCACCGATGTTAGGTTTCATGGGTACAGTAATCGGTATGATTCAAGCCTTTGATAAAATTGAAGCAGTTGGAGATATCAATCCTTCAGTTGTTGCCGGTGGTATTAAGGTTGCCCTTTTGACTACTGTATTCGGTTTGATCGTGGCGATCATACTTCAAATCTTTTACAATTATATCGTAAACAAGATTGACGGTATCGTTAATAGAATGGAAGATGCTTCTATTGCTCTTGTAGATGTAATGGCAAGAAATAACGTATTCAAATAATAAAACAATAGACTAATTATTATGTATAAATTATTAACTAAAAATGGTCAATTGTTCGCATTCCTAGTTGGAATAATAGGTACTGCAATAATTCTTGGATCAATAATGGGAAACAGCAACAAATACATGCTGGAGGCTGATGATGCGGCAAAACGTGCCACTGACATCGCTAATACAGGAATTTTAGATGCTGCAGCTACTATTACAATGATTTTGTTATTTGTCGCTATAGCAGCTACTTTGATATTTGCTGTCATGCATTTGGCTACCAATTTCAAAAGCTCTTTGACTTGGATTGTGGCACTGGCTGCACTTATAGGTTTATTCTTTATTTTTAAAAATACCTCTTCTACGGAAGCTTCAGGAACAATCGTTGAAACAATGAGAAAATTCAATGTCAGTGATTCTCTGGGGAATGGTATTTCGGGAGCCATCAAGATTACAGGCCTGATGTTAGTAGTAGCAATTGTATCCATGTTGGTCATGGAAGTTTTAAACTTCTTTAAATAATTATCATGGCTAGAAAAAGCTCTAAAGACAGATTAAGCAACGAAATCAATGCTGGCTCTATGGCAGACATTGCCTTCTTGCTACTCATATTTTTCTTAGTAACAACGACCATTTCTGTTGACAAAGGTATAACAGTTAAGTTACCACCTTGGTCTGAGGAAGAAGTTGATCCTACTAAATTGAATAAACGAAATGTTTTTGCCGTCAACGTCAATGCCAATAATGATTTATTGGTTAGAGGTGAGCCTACTGATGTAGGTGATTTGCGTGAAAGAGCAAAAGAGTTTATTATTAATAAAGAAGGTAGAGAAGATCTCGCTGAAAAACCGACTAAGGCGATCATTTCACTAAAGAATGATAGGGGGACAAAATACGAGACTTATGTAGAGGTTTACAATGAATTGAAAGCCGCTTACAATGAGTTATGGACGGAAGAATTACAGAGAAATTATCCTGGTCATTCGGAAACTAAATATAATGACAAATTGCCATTAGAAATAAGGAGAGCCTTAAAAGCAAAGATTCCTTTTGTACTTTCTGAAGCAGAACCAACTTCTTTCGGAGAAGAGAAGTAAACTTTAAATTTATTTATTATGTCCAAATTTCAAAAGAAAAGGGGAAAGGCCAAGCCAGCAATTTCAACAGCTTCATTGCCTGATATCATCTTCATGTTGTTATTCTTCTTCATGGTTGTTACTGTAATGAGAACTTCAGAGCAAAAGGTAAAAGTAAAAGTACCTACCGCTACTGAGTTGACGAAATTGGAAAAAAAATCCCTTGTAAATTATATATGGATTGGAAAACCTATTGAAAAGTTTAGACCTGTTTATGGGGATTCTCCACGTATTCAATTAAATGATAAAATAAGTACTGAAGCAGATATCCCTTTATTCTTAGAGCAGCACAAGATTAAAGTTCAAGAAAATATGAGAACTAGAATCACAACTTCTTTGAGGGTTGATCAAGACGTAACTATGGGGATTGTGCAAGATGTAAAAGTTGCCTTGCGTAAAGCAAATCAATTAAAAGTAAATTATTCTGCTATTCAAAAGGCAGAATAAACAATCAAAATATTCAATAAAAAAGGGTTTCAAATTTAATTTTGAAACCCTTTTTTATTGCTCAAAGGTAATTCAAAAGAAGGCCAAGATTAAGAAGGGGTATTAAGAAGTAAGCCCAAAAACGCCAGAGGCGTGACATTCTTGTAGCCAGTGTGTAAAACACTGGCTACAAGAAATGATCTGAATTCATTTGGCGTGATTTTTTTTTAAAAATCATGACAAATGGCTTTCGAAGATTACCTTGTTTTTCGGACATTATCTCAACCTATCCGATGACCTAACCAAATCCTCATCTTTCTTAATAAACCTAACAGACAAGATGCTAAATATTGCGCCTAAAACTGGAGATAGCAATCCAAATTCTCCAGAGAATTTAGTATCAACAGTAGCATTAATATTTATCCATTCTTTATAAAAGAAAATCCCTCCAAGGACTAATATCAATACGGATGCAATGAAGCTGAGCTTAGCCAAATTCATTTGCAAAGATCTATTATTGAATAAAAAGATAGAGATCAAACTTAATGCTGAACCTAAGCCTGCCAATAGAATAAAAATGATATGATCATTTATCTCAAATAAGCCATCTTGCAACATATTAAGCTCTGTTGTAGGTTTAGGCGTTACTGTGAAAAAGGACATTACGGGCTGCCAAAAAAGCAAAGCCAATGAAATTGCTGCTAAAAGAAGAAAAACGGTTTGTATTCGTTGCCACATAAATTTTGAATTGAAGCTGTTCTAATTCTGCAAATATAATAGTTTTGTGGTACGGGATAAATTTTATAAACAAATGTATAGTAAAAAGCCAAGTTTCTGGGAAAGAGAGGTATTCTTCAAGGATCAAGACATCATTATTGTAGGCTCTGGCTTAGTAGGTTTGCTTTCAGCCTTAGAGTTAAGAAATAAGTTTCCAAGAAGAAAGATCCTCATTTTAGAAAGAGGAGCCTTACCATCTGGGGCAAGCACCAAAAATGCCGGCTTTGCCTGTTTTGGGAGTTTATCGGAATTGATCGCTGATTTAGCATTTGACAGCTTTGAATCTGTGGTGAATTTAGCTTGTAGTCGGTATAGGGGTTTGCAAAGACTTTTGTCCATAATTGAGAGAGAGGAGATAGAATACAAGGAAGAAGGAGGAATGGAGATCTTTCAAAATGATCAACAAGATTCATACAATGAATGCTGTAAGTATTTAGATCGCTTTAATGAAGCCTTTCAAGATAAATTAGGCTTACCTAATGTATATAAGAAAGCTGATGATCTTCTAACAAAAAATGGATTGGATAATGGAGCACATTTGATCTTGAATCAATATGAAGGTCAACTCAATACAGGCCTTCTGATGCAGTCTTTATTAGAGAAAGCAAACAACGCTGATATCACAATTTTCAATGGTTTAGAAGTTGCCCAAATTGATACTGAAGACAAACAGGCCAAAGCAATTTTACAAAATGGATGGGAAATTACAGCTAAAAAGCTGATTGTGGCAAACAATGCTTTTGCTAAATCTTTAATCCCATCTCTTGACATCCAAGCTGTTAGAAACCCAGTTTTGATTACAAAGCCGATCGATTGCCTTAAATTAAATGGAACTTTTCATTTAAATGAAGGCTATATTTATTTTAGAGACGTTAATAGTAGGGTATTAATTGGAGGTGCTAGAAATTTAGCAAAAGAAGCTGAAACAACTTCCGACTTTGGAATTAACCCTTTATTAGAGGCGCATTTATTGAGTATATTGAATGATCTAATTCTTCCAGGGATTTCATTTGAAATTGATACCAAATGGTCTGGAATTCTAGGAGTGGGAACTAATAAAAAACCTATCATTAAGGCTTTGAATGAACATTTGTTTGTAGCCGTAAAGATGGGAGGAATGGGACTTGCTATTAGTAGTTTGGTTGCAACAGAAGTTTGCGATATGATAAAATAAAATTGTGAATAATATTTTAGGATTTGTCATGGTGTTCATCTTCTTGCTTTTTGCAGGAATGCCAGAGCTATGTGCTCAACAAAATGATGTAACGCAAGATACCTCTAAATCGAAAAAGATCAACATTCACTATTCTGACCTAGCTGAAGGGTATAAGGAAGGTAAAGATGATATACGCAAGTTATCTGGACAAGTAGAACTGAGACAAGACTCTGTATTTTTGAGTTGTGATACTGCGATTGTAAATGTGACAAATAATGATGTCATAGCGTTTGGCAATGTAATCATCCAACAAGGAGATTCTATAAGCGTCTTTTCTGATTCTATTTATTATGATGGAAATGAAAAGAAAGCTCGCTTATTTAAAGAAGTAGTTTTGGTGAATGGAGATCAGCAAATTTTTACAGATCAATTGAATTACGATATGAATTCTAAAGTAGCCACCTATTATTCAGGAGCTGTACTAACAGATGGTACCTCTCAATTGAGTAGTAAAATTGGATACTATTATATAGATACAGAAACTGCTTATTTTAAAGATAGTGTCACAGTGGTAGGAGAGGACTTTCAACTCAGGGCAGATACACTTCAGTTCAATACAGAATCAAGACTAGTTACTTTTCTAGGACCAACAAGGATTGATCAAGGAGATGCAAAAATTTATTGTGAAGATGGTTTTTATGACATCTTAAATGATAAGGCAGAATTTAGGCAAAATGCACAGTATTTGAAGGCCGGTCAATCAGCGGTTGCTGATAAGATGATTTATAATGGTGCAAGCGAAACAATTGATCTTGTTGGAAATGCTTCTTTTGAAGATCAAAAACAAAGAGCAACTGCTGATTTAATTAGTTTTAATGAAAAGACAAATTTGACCACCTTATCGGGCAATGCCTTCTTTGAGGATGGGCAACAGAAAGTTGAGGCGGATCAAATAATCTATGATGGAAAAACAAAGTCAATCTCTACACAAGGTAGATCAAGCCTTGTAAAGCCACCTCAATTTTTGGAAGCGGATCAAATTGATTTTGATGATAAATCTGGATTAGGCATAGCAACAGGATCTGTTGTATGGCGAGATACTTCAGAAAATATTTCTATCACTTGCGATCATGCAGAATATATAAGAGATGAGGACTACCTAAAAGCTTATGGTGAACGAACATTAATGATGTCCGCTATTGATGGCGATACATTATATTTGAGTTCTGATACATTGATATCTAAAAGATCGAATAGTTTTGATCAAGATAGTAGTAGGATGTTTTATGCTTTTGAAGATGTTCGTGTTTTAAAAACAGACTTCCAAGCGGTTTGTGATTCACTGGTTTATAATGGACAGGATTCTATATTCAAATTTTATCATGATCCTGTTGTTTGGTCAGACACTTCACAATTTATGGCGGATACAATTTTAATGTATACAACTAATAACAATTTGGATAGTATTCAATTACAAAAGAATAGTTTTATATTAAATTCGCCTGATGAAATATATTTTAATCAAATAAAAGGTAGAGATATTAATGCCTTCTTCATTCAAAGCGAAATATTTGAAATGAATGTATTAGGCAACGCAGAATCTGTCTATTATTTGATAGATGAGGCTAAGGCTTATATTGCAGTAAATAAAACTATTTGTAGTGATATGAAGTTAGATTTTGGCGACAATCAAGTTGAAAAGATAAAATGCTTTCCCCAGCCCAAAGCCAATTTGATGCCCATGAAATCTATAGATCATAACGAAATAAAACTAGAGGGATTCAATTGGATTGAAAATAGACGCCCTCGATTAATATCAGATTTATTAAAGAAAAGTTAGTTAAAAAATGAAGTATGTATTGTCATTTTTCTTCTGTTTAGCCTTCTTCATCTTTGATTTAGCAGCTCAGCAAGAAGATTTATTTGAGAAAGGTGTTACTGCCTTTAACAGTAAGAATTATCAAGAAGCAATTAAGGCATTTGAATCTATAAGATCAGAAGGAAATTTTTCTGAAGAGCTATATTACAATCTTGGAAATGCTTATTATGAATCAGACGATAAGGTTAATGCCATTCTAAATTATGAGCGTTGCTTAAAAATAGATCCTTACTCTGAGGAGGCAAGTTTTAATCTAAAACTAGCCCTAGAAGAGATAAATAATGAGATTATAGAGGTGCCAGATTTTATGTTAAGCAAATTTTGGAAAAAAATCCATACCAAACTAAATAGTTCTACTTGGTCGTTTTTATTTTTAATATGCTTCTGGCTTTCTGTAGCGAGTTTAATCTACTGGTTGCTCGGCAATACCCGTCATCTTAAAAAGAAAGCTTTTTTACTTGGTCTTAGCCTACTGTTACTTTCTATCTTTTTATATTTCTTTTCTGCTTCACAAAGCAATTGGGAGAATAGAAAAGACACTGCCATCATAATGGCTGAAATGCCTTTAAATTCAGCTCCAGAAATTGAAAATGAGGCTATTATGAAACTAGAACCTGGAATGAAGATATTCCTATTAGATCAAGTTGCTGGATGGCATAAAATCAGATTGAAAAACGGACAGGTAGGCTGGTTGAGATCTTTAGATAAGGCTGAAATAATATAAATAGTTTATATAAAAAAAAAGTCACATCTAATAAAAGATGTGACCCAACAAAAATATAAAGCTATGAAAACTAAAACTATTGTAATATCCGAAAAAAATAGGAAAAACCCTACTCTTCTTCGGAAGATTTTTTCGAACCTGGCTCAATTCCTCCTTCTAGTCGGTCTTGATACACTTTAAGTTCATCAAATTTGCCATCTACAACCATTTTTGCCTGAATCGGCCAAGTAGTTGGATTGTGCATCGTATATCTTGGTCCAGCCTCTGCAAGGATCTCTTTTAATTTAACAGGATCAGCATTAGATAAAGCATTCCAACTTACGATGCCTGCATTATTTAGCAATTCAGCAATTTTAGGACCTATTCCTTCAATAACCTTTAGATCATTTAAAGGAAAACGTTTTCCACCTACTATTGCAACATTTGCTTCTGGAGCAGCTTTCTTAGGAGCTTCTGCCTTAGGAGCAGCTTTCTTAGGCGCTTCAGCCTTAGGAGCCTCTTTCTTAGGCGCTTCTGCTTTAGGAGCAGCTTTCTTAGGCGCTTCAGCCTTAGGAGCCGCTTTCTTAGCATCACCATTTGAACCTGAGCCTGAATCTGCTTGATCTTCTTTTCGTGCTATTTTAACCCTTTCGGTTTTAACATAACCCTCTAAAGGTTGAATGCTAACGAAAGTTCTGTTCATTCTTCTTTTATTGAATAAAACAGTACCATCAATTTTTGCATGCAAAGTATGGTCTTTCCCCATATATACATTTTCACCAGGGTGAAATCTTGTACCTCTTTGTCTAACAAGAATGTTTCCTGCGATAGCTAATTGTCCTCCAAAAAGCTTTACACCAAGACGTTTACTAATACTGTCACGTCCGTTATCGGAACTACCTACACCTTTTTTATGTGCCATTTCTTAAAGTTTTTTAGTGATTAACCGACTATTGAGTCGATTTTAAGTCTAGTAAATGATTGTCTGTGTCCGTTTTTCACCCTGTAGCCTTTACGTCTCTTTTTCTTAAAAACGATCACTTTCTTTCCTTTTTGGTGTCCAACGACTGTAGCCTTCACAGAAGCGCCACTAAGGGTAGGTTTACCTACTTTTACCGCATTATCACGGCCTATAAGGTGGACTGAGTCAAAACTGACTGCATCCCCTTCTTCGGCAGATAACTGGTGGACGTATATCATTTGTCCTTCTTCAACTTTGAATTGTTGACCAGCTATTGTCAAAATTGCATACATTAGTTTAATTTTTAGTGTTAAAATTGGACGCAAATATACGCTTTTCCTACTATAAAAGCCAATCTTTATAAGATATCCCTTAATACAATTGTTTTAACCATTGTTTGTCCTTTTCTGAGGAACTTTATTTTTACCTTTTTTCCAGGTTTTCTAGACATCATTTTTGTTAATATATTGAAACTCAAGAAGTTAGTACTTATGCCATTTATACTCTTAATAACGTCTCCTTTTTGAAATCCAGATTCATAGGCAGGACTCTTTTCTATAATATTCTGTACAACAATTCTATTTTTTTCAATATCTGTCATTATGAAGAAAAAGCCAGATCTATCAAAATCAAAGCCTTTCTTCCATTTTCGCCTAGGTTTTAAATAAAGCTTAGCATTCATATAATCTATCATTACGGTAAATCTATTTAATAATTGATTTCCAATTATTCCATTTCTTTTGACTAAAACCCTATTATCAAGGGAATCTGATTCTTCTTGAAAACTTCCGATTATATTTTCAAAAGTAAAAGATCCTAATTCCAATGACTTGACTCTACCTAAATATCCTTCTAAAAACCCACCTAGACCTATTCCTATATTACTGGATATTACCTCATCTGGTAATTGTAATTGATCATCTGAAGAAACATTTAGCAAAAGACTCATATCTGCTCCAGTATCTATCAATAGTTTTGTATTCAAATCAATAGCCTCAGTGATGGTGGTTCTGGTTTTAACATAAGGCTTAGACTTAATAATTTCAATAGCTATCTCTTCATATTTTTTCGAAAGATCAGGTTTTGATTTATAGAGAACCAATTCTTGATGGACATAGTCGATCTTGACAAATAACCTTTTGAATAGATCTGCTGCAGCGATTCCATGTATCTGCATTCCGATTAGTCGCTCGAAGTCAATGTAATCTTCTTCTAAGACCAATATATCTTGTTTTTCTGCTCTGATATTTTCTGTAGAAAGGCTAATGCCTTGTACTAAATGCGCTGTTAATTCTGTTTTGAGATCAGAGCCAATAACAGTGAAAGTTCTACCAAGTGGAATTCCAAAAATATCGATGATCTCTCGTTTGGTAATCAAAGTATTTTCAGCACCAGTGTCGTAAATAAACTTTAAAGGAATCTGGTCATTAAACTTTATATCGATAATAATGAAGTTGTTGATGTAGTCAAAAGGAATTTTGACCATTTTTTGGTTTTTAGGTATTTGAAAACCAAAAGCTTGCCCTAATAGATCGGTTTTTAGGCCCAAAAAGAAGCAAGAAAAAAAAAGGAATAAAAGCAATCTCATCTAATTCAATCTATTCATTAAATTAAAGAAAATTCTCTTATTCCATCCTTATAATGTCAAATGTTTTGACTTAGTATCAGGTTTATTTATTTCGAGTGATTTTGATAAAAATTCTATTAACCATTTTTTATCATGATAAACTAAACCTTAGATACTCTCTCAAGCTAACAATTGTGTCTCAAATTGTTTGGCTAGCACTTTGTTTTATACACAAGACTTTATAAATAGAGGATTAAATTCATATAAAGAAATTTGAGAGCATCATGTGCTAAAAAAAATCATTTTGAATTAAGCCTCCAAGATCGTTTTTAAGTCAGCAGGAGAATAATTGATGGACTTTAAGGTCTTTCTATCTCCTGTTCTATAGATCAAATATTTATCTCCCTTCTGTTCTATGTAACTGTCTTCTCCTTTGTTTTCTTTATAATGGGCGACCGTGGCTTCCGCTTCTTCAATACTTGTACAAGCCTTACTCATATTTGATCTTTGCACTTCATCAAAAAGCGTTTTAAATTTTGGACCAAGTCCAAATTCTAAAACCGCACCGGAGAGTACATATTGAATATCACATAAGGCATCTGCTACTTCCACAAGGTCATTTGCAGCTATAGCTTCTTCCAATTCTTTCAATTCTTCTGCAATCAAACTAATTCTTAGTTTACATCTATCAATTGATGGGATGGTAGGGTTAGATAGTATGGGATGTTGAAAAGTATTGTGGAATTCAGCGACTTGATTTAATGGGTCTATTTTTTCTAAAATAGGTTCTTGCTTGCTTGATGACATAGTATTTATCTTTTGCTGCAAAGATAAAAAAAAGCCATTGCGATTAACACAATGGCTTTTTTAATAAATCATAAATAACATTTATAATTTATTAACTGCAAAGGTATATACATATCCTAGGTGCAAACCAAAACTATGGTATTTTTGCTTAATCGGATTGTTATTCGAAGAAACGGAATCGGTATTGAATACAAATCTTGGAGCAAGGTAAACTTCTCCAAATTCGCTTAATTGTTTTTTGATATAAAGTCCAGCAAACACGCCTAGCCCAATTTGTTTTTTAAATTGCTGCCCATCATTTCTTATGTCAACAAATTGATTTTCTGTAGTGAAGATCCTTCCTTTTCCTTTTGTCTTTATGTTAAACCTAACACCTGCTTCAAAATCCAATGTAAAATCTCTTAATAAGTGAGAATATCCTACTGCAACAGGAATATCATAGGAATGTAGGGTATAATGTACTTTATTGTTTTTATTAATTTCTGTTTCATAAATTACATCTCCCCAAACATAGGTAACACTATCTTGCACTTCAATAATATTGATCACTTCTCTAACAGTATCTTTAAGAATCAATCTTTGCTTTAATGTCATTTGTTCTGTAATAGTAGCATAAGCAAAACCAGTTTTAATGTAAAGGCCAGTATGGTTTTTAAGTTCTAAATAACCACCCAACTGGAAAGACTCTAAAGAGATTTCATTAAAAGACCTAGCGTCAAACAAATCTTCATAGCCTGGAAGATTTTGTTCTAGATTCTTAATTGGCCAGCCATATCCTATTTCAGGTAAAAAGGACCAAGACCAACTACGATCTTTAAAAGTTGGACAACCTTGTAATTTTGGTAAAGAAGCTAAGGTTTCCTCCTCCTCTAATTCAACACTTAAGTTTTCAATTTGAGGTAAGGTAGATAACAATTCCAACTTCTCTGCTGAAGCAGATTTTAAAATGCTAGCTTTTTCTAGATCAATACCAATAGCAGGTGTTGCTCTACTTTCTTTAGAAGTTATTTCTACAGCCCCAGATTGTGGGAAAGAACTCTGAGTTTTTAGAGGCTTAATATTTGATTTTATTGATTTTGAATTTAAGGCCAATTCATTTTGAATTGAAGGTTTTGAATTTTGGAGTGAGGTTTTGTTTATAGCTGCTTTTTTAAAGTTTTGATTTTGATTGTTTGTCTCTATTTGTCTTTCAGTAATTTGAAGTGGTATAATTTTTACATCAGAATTACTTGTTTTAGTATCAATTTTGTCCAGCTTGTTATTTAGGACTTGAACTTTTGTTTCACTATTATTTGAAGTATTAAGATTGGTTTCTTTTGAATCAATAATGCTCATGGAAGAAGCATTAGAATTTTTAAGGTTTTCATTTGTCTTTACAATCGTCTGATTCTGATTTGAAAGTAATTCTGTATTGCTATTAGTATAAAAGTACCATCCTAAACTACCCATGAGTAAAAGCCCAATAAGAGAAAGTCCGCCTATGTATGCAAAGCCCTTCCTTGTTTTTCTTTCTGGCTTAATATCCAAATCCTTAAGGAGCTGGTCCATATTAAGTTCTTTCCTCGAAGAGGAGAGGGTGTTTTTTATATTCTTTTCAAAATCTAAATAATCCATTATTGATATTGTATTTGGACTTGATCTAATCTAAAGCTTTCCGCTTCTTTTTTTTCTTCAATCATTTCAACCATTTTGACTCTTGCCCGAGTCAATTGTGATCTAGAAGAGCTTTCTTTAATGTCCAACAACTCTGCTATTTCTTTGTGACTATAACCTTCAACGACATATAAGTTAAAAATTGTAGCGGCTGATGTCGGCAGGCGATTCACTAGATTCAAGATTTCTTTCTCACTAAACTGAGAAGCGTAATCAGGAACATAGGTAGGCGCCTCATTTGTATACTCAATATCATCAATATTGATACTACCAGACATTTTTTTTCTTACCCCTAAGGCACAGTTAACAGCAATTCGTTTTATCCAAGCGTCAAATTTGCCTTCTTCTCTATATCCTCCGATATATTTGAAGACATTCATAAAACAATCTTGGAGGGCATCATATGCTAAATGATCATCATACAGGTAGCGACTACATAACCTCAATAGGCTAGGCGCGTAATGTTTGACCAGCTTCTCCTGATACACAGGATCCTGATCCTTACAGCCTTGTATGACTTTCTTTAAATTCAAATGATACCTTGTTTAACATTAAGATACAAAACTAGAGGGAGGAATTCCACCTTCTACGGTATTAATTGTCTAAAGCTCTATATTTTACAAATTGTATTATACTTATATAAAATCTGAATAGATCAATCCATGTTGTCTCATGATAAATTTTTGATCATCGTTTGGCAAATTGAATTGCTAACTAAATCTTTCAGATTACACTAAGTCTTTACTTAGTTTAATTTTATTCCACAATTCCAAAAGCCTAAATGGCTTACTAATCCGTGGTAATCGGTACCAACTAAGATGGCCTCTTCTTTTTCAATCCAAATGCCTTCACCTTCATCAAAATGCCATAATGGAATGGTCGCTGGCGCAGCATCTAGGTCCTCGGGTAATACAGGGAATTTAATTTTTGATTTAGCTCCAGGAGCTAAATCCAGTTTGTTTCCTGCCGCGTCTTGTATTTCTACAGCTACCATTCCAAGTGTAGCTAATGCCTTTTTTTCACCACTATCATCTCTCCCAATTAAGCCTCCTGGCATTTTATCATGTAAATCAGGATCATTTGCAGCCAGCCTAAGGGCAGTAACATATACAATGTCTGTATACGTACTGCCATTTTCTGAGACAATGGAAGATGGATCAAAGGTAATCGACCCACCCTGGTCAATGTCCATTGTTGCTCCGCTGGTGGAATCGAAATTCCGGGTGTTTCTTATATTCAATAATTGAATGTTGGTCTCGTTAATGGAATCAGTAGGATAAGTAAGATCGGAACCAAAAAAATAACCTTCTTTTTCAACTCTGACATAAGAGCCTTTCTTATCCAAATTTGCATTCTCAAAAAGGAAATCGCCATTCTGATCAGTTATAGTTACTAGATCTTCATATTTTACTATTGCATCAATAACTGGCTTTTTTTCTTCATCATATACCTTACCTATGAGATCAGCTACAAATTTATCTGAATCGGGGCTTAAAACATACCTTACTGTATTGGTCTGTATTTCATCAACAGAATCTTTATGGCAAGCCATTAAGTTCAAAAGGAAAAAAAAAGAGATAAGGAAATGAAATTTCATAAAAAACTGCCTTTTATATAGTGTTTTAGCTTCATAGCTTTATATTTTCATTGCTTTTCACTTATATAATATCCAGATTTCTACAAACGCTGCAAGTTCCTACTAAGAAAAACAGATTATTTTGTTAATGATAGGAAGTATCCTTATATATAAAAGCTTTTCCTATATTTAGGTATGCCACAGCTTAACAAAAAACTAACATTATATGGCTTGACAATGATTGCTATTGGCAGCTGTATAGGCTCAGGTATCTTTGCCGCACCCTCTGATGTTACTCAAAATGTTCCCCATCATCTGCTAATTTTAGTGGTATGGTCTTTAGGAGGTATGATAGCATTGACGGGAGCATTGACGTTTTCTGAGCTTGGGTCCATGTATCCCAAAGCTGGAGGTGTATATGTTTATCTAAGAGAAGCATTTGGAGAGTTGACGGCCTTCCTATATGGCTGGGTCATACTATTGGTTATAAACACTGGTGCTTTGGCAGCTTTGGCAATTATTTTGGCAGATTTTATGACGGCCTTTATTCCTTTGAATGGCGTCGTTTTTAGTCTGGGATCTTATGTGTTTACTACTAAATCTTTATTTGCCATAACAGTAATAATTGGGCTTACCCTTATTAATATTACCGGGGTAAGGACCTCGCAAATTTTTGTCAACTTTTTCACTGGTTTAAAATTAATTGCTATCCTAGCGATTATCGCAGTTGGCTTTATTTACCATGATCCAACAAGTTTTAAGATGGACTTAAGTGTGAATACTTTGCCCAACGATTCTTTTCGTTTACTTATGCTTGCCTTGGTCGGGGTCCTATGGTCTTTTGGAGGCTGGCATCACACTTCCTATTTATCTGGCGAGGCCATTAATGCTAAAAAGAATGTTCCCAGAGCCATGGTTATAGGGGTAGTCAGCGTCACAATTGTTTATATTTTGATCAATATCGCTTACATGAATTTGATGTCAATCGAATCCATTGCAGTAAGTAATAAAGTGGCTTCTGATGCCATGGCAACGGTCTTTCATAATGGAGGAAAGTTAGTTGCAGTGGCCATCACAATTTCAATTTTTGGGACCATAGCTATTTACACAATGTCTGCTCCAAGAATATATTATGCTATGGCTGAAGATGGGGTATTTTTTAAAGGACTTTCTAAAATTCATCCTAAATTTAAAACGCCTGTAAATGCAATGATGCTTCAAGCAGGTTGGGCTATCTTGTTATTACTTTTTTGGGGCTCCTTTAGCAACTTGATTAAGTACGTGACCTTCATGGATATTATATTCATGGGCTTGGCTGGTGTAGCATTATTTAAGTTGAGGCTTGAAAAACCTGACTTAGAACGTCCGATAAAAGTTTGGGGATATCCATTTGTTCCAGCTTTTTTTGTAATCATCTCCATGCTATTTGTAGGCTATGTATTTTTTGATGATTCAACTAGAGAGCAAGCTATTGCGGGGGTGACGGTTTTGGCTTGTGGGCTTATTGTTTTTTATGCCTTTAAATGGAAAAAGGATAAAAGTATGGAAGGATAAATTTTGACAAGTATTAAAGGAAAGCTTTGTAAGGCAAAAAAAAGAAGGCTTGTATAGGAGCAAGCCTTCAACGGTTTATGGTTATCTTTTCGAGAATCTATTAAACTATCTATTTAACTATAAAATCCTTAATTATTGTTGCATTGGTTTTGGTATTTCTAACCAACTGTAAATTGACAGTTAGGTTTTCGTATTTCAATTCAAAGTTTTCTTGTTCCAAAACATTACTTAATCTCAATTGACTTAATAAATCAATACTTAAAAAAGTCCCAACTTCTTCTGCAAATTCTTTCATCAATTTTTTAACCTGACTAAGCGGATATTTTACATCTGCATGATTTATCAAATTGGTGATTATTGCAAGTTTAATTTTTTTCAAATTCATGTCTTTCGTCTTTCTTACCTTAATAACAACGAAAAGACCCAAAGCGATGCATGAAGAACACTTAAAGTTTTGTTAAGACAATTAAATAGCAATTTAATTTTGGAGATATAACCTGTCGTCAGGGTTATATTTTCTTTAGAAATTCTATTAACTTTAGGAGAACAAGGTGCGAAATATGAAAAAACAACAATGGAATCAATTCCTGTCAGAAAAGATTCAATCTTTTATAAATCACAACAACTCCAACTTCAAAAGATTTAGCAAGGAGCAGATGGAATATAGCTCAGCTCCAGATAAATGGTCTGCAAATGAATGTTTACAGCATATCATTGTATTCAATGAATTGTACCTAAAGCAGTTTAAAGATATTATAGATGGGACACATAAAAATCCATTTATTGCCCTTTTTAGTAAGTCCGTAGGACGAACCCTGGTTGAGGCGGCAACTCCAGGATCTGAACCTAGCAAAACCTATGGTCTCTATGAACCAGCCAATTTTGAATTAGAAAGCTCTTCTGTTGCCCAAGCTTTTAATTTGCATTTGCAACAACTCGACCAGGTTGTCAGCCAGTTAAAAGCTGTTGAAATTAGAAAGATTAAACTGAGATCTCCAAGTTCTGAAAAGTTGAAATTTACGTTAGAGGATGGACTTAAACTAATTGTCCTGCACACAGAACGACATATGATTCAAGCCATGCAAGAATTGGAAAAGCATCAGAATATGTGGAAGGGAAAGAAAGGACCGAGGAGGAAGTCTTTGTGAGCAATCGAACAAACAAGCATTCCAACATGAGAACAAGAGCTTGACGAGAGAATTTAAATGGATCGAAAAAACAGCTAGGAGCACGAGAAATAGCTTTACAAAGCTTCGCTATCCCGCGGGCTAAACACAAGCTTAGCAAAGCATTGACTTTTCGAACAAGTAACAACTACAACCAACATTAAAAAAAAGCAGCTGTACTAATTAAAGTACAGCTGCTTGTATAATTTTACTTAGTTGTTCTAATTACTTAGAAACAACTAATTGAGTTCCGTTTTTACCAGCCTCAACAACACCTTTAGTGCTGATCTGTCCAGCGTTAACACCTAAGTTTTTCAACATAGTTTTAACCCATTCAGCTCTTTGCTTAGAAATCATTTTCTTGTCTCCGAAAGATTCGATAGTGATTTTAGCATCAGGATTAGCTTTCAAACTTGAAGCAAGACCTAAAAATTCATCTTTGTCATAAGACTTGATCTTAGCACCATCCCATTCGATGTTACTAAATGCAACTGGCTGAGCCTTTGCACCAGACTTAAATACATTAGAGAATTTTTCTTTTGCTTTAGCAGCAGCACCAGAAAGCGCATCACCTGCTTTGTCAGCAGCACCACCAATAGCAGCACCTGTTTTCTTAGCAGCACCTTTGATCATTTCACCAAATTTAGCTACACCAGACATTGCTTTTCCAGAAGCATCTACAACTTCTCCTTTTGCGTTTGTAGACCACTCACCAGCTTTAGCGATAACCTTGCTAGACTTAACGTCAATAAGATTTCCAGAAGCATCAACCGTGTGAGACCAACCTTTAGCAGCAGCTCCTTTTACGATATCAGTCATGCTCATTACAGCAGAACCAGCAGCGTTAGCAGCATTTCCAGCAGCAGTTGTTACAGCACCAGCAGCATTAGTTACAGCAGATCCAGCAGCATTAGCAGCGTTTCCAGCAGCATTAGTTACAGCTTCACCAGCTCCTTTTACAGCATTTCCAGTTGCGTTTACAGCAGTTCCTGCAGCATCAACAGCAGATCCAGCAGCACCAGATACCATTTCAGTACCATCGTTAACTACACCAGAAACAGTTTCAGCACCGCCTCTGTTCATTAACCAGTACCCAACACCTAAAAGACATAATAAAGGAACAGCCCATCTAAGGATTCCTCCACCTGATCTTGATGTTTCTTCAACAGTTTCTCTTGTTGCAGTTTTTGCCGTAGCAGCTGCAGCAGAAGCAGTTGACTTAACATTACCTGTTACTTTTGAAGTAGCAGATTTAGCCCATCCTAGAGCAGATGAGATTTCAGGATCGATAGCAGATGCTACATGCTCTTTTTGACCACTAAGCATATCCATCAAACCTCTTGCATTTAATCCGTTCTTTCTTACATAACGTCCTACCATTCCCATTACCATAGGAGCTAATAAGTTCATTAATGAAGAAGAAGAAGATCTTCTCATTCCAGTAAGTCTTGTAGCAACGTCAAGGATTCCTCCTAATTTGCTACCACCGAATAATGCACTTGTGATAAGGCTACCTGCATTCATGAAGTTGCTCGTTGAGCTACCTCCACCAAAAAGGCCACCTAAGTTGTCAAGGATTCCACCATCATGGTTTCCTTTAGTTACCATATCAAGGATTCCACTTGCACCTGACTCAGTCCCACCTTTGTTGATCAATCCTCCTAAAAGAGTTGGAAGAAGAGCGGCAACACCAGATTTTGTAACAGATGAATTTTCACCCAAGAATTTACTTGCTTGATCCATAACGGAGTCACCCATTTGATCTTGAAGCATTTTTAACAAATTAATAGACATAGGTTTCTGATTTTGAATTGAATTTAAATCAATGAAAGAAATTAAAAATATATAATAGATTAAGTATTATCGAATTTTACCTTATTGAATATGCACCTACTTTTAACGTAATGCCAATTACAAAGTCACCCTATACTGCTCAAAAGTAGATATAATTGATGATTTATTCGATGAAAGTGCCTTTAATGTTGCTTAATGGGACGTTTTTCCCAAAATAAAGCCAAAGAAAACCCAGAAATGAGGTGCCAAATGCCCCACCAAGCAGCAATTAGGGCCATACCTCCCAGTCCGTCAAAGACATTAAATATGATAATTAAGCCTAATCCTGAGTTTTGAATTCCTGTTTCGAGGCAGATTGCCCTCCTGTCAGGCTCCGAAAGTTTGTTCATTGCTGCAAAGCCATAACCCATAGTCAATGCAGCAAAATTATGAACCAAGACGATTAAAAAAACCAAACCCAGGTAATTCATGATATTTTCCAAGTTTCCATAAATCCCGAAAATTACAAATCCGATAAAAATAGACATGGATATGTATTTCATTGGCTTCCGTATTCTATTTGTGAATTCCTTTAAATAGTGGTTTAATAACATGCCAAGGATTAAAGGAGTCACGATAACAAAGCATATTGATTTAATCATCAGAATTGGATCTACAAAGATGGTTTCACCTGCAATTTTCAAATCTGGGAGTACCTGAGACCATAAACTAAAGGCTAAAGGAGTCAAGAAAATAGCTGAAATTGTAGTAATTGAAGTTAATATGATTGACACAGCAGTATTTCCTTGAGATAAGTGTACCGCATAGTTGGACACATTTCCACCTGGACAGGAGGCTACTAATATCATTCCCAAGGCAATAGAGGCTGGTGGTTTAAATATTAGAATCAATAGAATAGTCAACAAAGGCAGCAGCACTAATTGGGAAATCAAGCCGACTATTGGAACTTTTGGCTTTTTGAATACTTTGACAAAGTCAGAAGGTTTAATATCGATGGCTACAGCTAGCATAAGAAATGCCAAGCATATATTGAGTAAAAATAGCTGGTCCTGATCAAAATTTATCTTTATAGTATCTATATCCAAAGGCAATTTTTTATAAAGTAATACAAAGTTTTACGAATTCTATGGTTTACACTAGGTTTTAATCATAAATAAAAAGGATAAATTTTGGGAAACAATATTTTTGTTAGGCAATTAGTTTCCTATTAGCGAGCTAAAATAGTTATACTTGTAAACTAAAATAGCAGTCTTTTATTTAGTTCTAATTTTAATTCTTTTTAGATGTCTAAAGTACTTTTATCGAGCAGCTTATTTTTAATCTTGAATTTTTTTGCTCATAGTCAATCAAAAGTTTTTACACCTAGATCTCTTGACTTTAGCAAACAGCTGAACACAATCTCCTTTGGTTCTTGCAATGATGAAGAAAAAAAACAAAGTATTTGGCCGGACATTGCTCAAAACAAACCTGACCTTTGGGTTTGGCTTGGAGATATTATTTATGCGGATACAGATGACATGAGAAAAATGGCAGACCTTTATCAAGGTCAGAAGAATGATCCTTCTTATGCTAAATTTGCAGCTCAATGTCAGATTGTTGGAACATGGGATGATCATGATTATGGTGTCAATGATGGCTGCAAAACTTTTCCGAAAAAAGACCAATCAAAAGAACTGCTGTTAAATTTTTTAAATGTCCCAAAGACTAATCCTGCTTGGAAAAGACCAGGTGCTTATCAAAGCTATACTTTTGGACCTGAAGGAAGAAAGGTGAAAATTATTCTTTTAGACACAAGATACTTTCGAGATGAATTGATGAAAAATCAAAAGGGAGATGGGCCTAGATATGAAATTAATAAAGTAGGAGATGTTTTGGGTTTTAAACAATGGCAATGGTTAGAAAATGAATTAACTAATTCTGATGCTCAGATTCATTTGCTATGTTCCAGTATTCAAGTTCTCCCAAAAGAACATCATTTTGAAAAGTGGGCAAATTTTCCTGCAGCACGACAAAAATTATTAAAATTAATCGCAAAAACAAGCCCTGCTAATTTATATATACTAAGTGGCGATCGTCACATGGCAGAAATTTCAATGGGAGATGTTGGTGCCAATAAATCCATCTATGAGATAACATCTAGTGGACTGACACATTCATGGTCAAAAATGAAATCAGAGCCTAATCAATATCGAGTTGGAGATATCATTGCCCAGTTAAATTTTGGTGTCCTTCGAATAGATTGGTCAGGATCAGAGCCAAAAGTTACAGCAGACATTAAAGGGCTAGGAAATAAACTACATTTAGAATGTCAATTGGATTAAGTCGAAAATATTGACGGCCTCGATGAATCGAATAAAGAATATAAATATGTTTATTTTTTTTGCTCCAAAATTGCTTTAGGTGAAAATAGTCTTTAATATTGTAGGACTATTGAACTAATTTAATGAAAAAGACAAATCAAATATTGAACGTACCTCAATCAGCAACTTGTTGCTGTTGTTGTTTATTCAATTAAGATTTCTCTGGATCTACAAGCTCAATTGTAAAATACCTTCCCAGAGTAAGTATACTCTGGGAAGGTTTTTTTTTGAATAAAACTTTTATGAAGAAATTGAAAAATAATAAAATCCTCTCCATCGGTAATCAATACAATTGTTATATGACATGTTGTTGCTGCTGTTGTTTCACACACTATCGTGATTTGGAATAGGATTTTACTATGAATAATAGTTTAAGCAATCCCTTCCAATATCATATTGGAAGGGATTTTTTATTTAATAATAACACTAAGGAATATGAGTCAAAATCTGGATTTATCAAAGTTGACAAATGAGGTTGCAAAAGACATTATAGAGCTTCAACAAAACATAAATCTTTTCAAAATAGGAAAGATGGACGAAGAACGTTTCAAGCATTACCGATTGACTAGGGGCGTTTATGGCCAGCGTCAAAAAGGGGTGCAAATGTTCAGAACTAAGATTCCTTTTGGAAAACTGACTGCTGATCAATTGATCAAATTAGCAGATGTATCCGAAAAATATACAAATGGAAATTTGCACCTTACTACCAGGCAGAACATACAAATGCACTATGTGAAAGTAGAAGATTCTCCAGCTATCTGGGCGGAGCTATCTGAATCTGGCGTTACAGCTAGGGAAGCATGTGGAAATACCGTTCGAAACATTACAGCATCCGCGCATGCAGGAATAGATCCAGAAGAAGCTTTTGATGTCAGTCCTTATGTTCAGGCCACTTATGAATATTTTTTAAGAAACCCGATCTGTCAAGATATGGGTAGAAAAATTAAGCCTGCCTTTTCTTCTTCCGAACAGGATACTGCCTTTACTTTTTTTCATGATTTTGGTTTTATACCAAGAGTGAAAAAAGTTGAAGGGAAATTAATAAGAGGATTTAAAGTTGTTGTTGGAGGAGGTTTAGGGGCTCAATCAATTATAGCACCTACCGCCTTTGAATTTTTGGAAGAAGATCAGATCATTCCATTTATGGAAGCTGCAATTCGAGTATTTGATAGACATGGAGAAAGAGAAAAAAGGTTCAAGGCAAGAATGAAATTTCTAGTTAAGACTTTGGGCTTAGAGGCATTTTTAAAGTTAGTAGAAGAAGAAAGAGCGGCTATAGAAAATAAATCTTTTTTTGTAGATAGAAGTTTACACCAAGATAAGATTCCAGCTTTTAAAGTTTTTCCAAATGTTGAAGCGAAAGATGCGAAGAAATATGATCTCTGGTTAAAAACGAATATTTATGAGCAAAAGCAAGAAGGGTTTTACGCGGTACAAATAAGAGTATTAAAAGGAGACATAGATGCTAAAAGGGCAAGAGCCCTAGCAGCAATTGTGAAAAAATATGCCGCAGATGATATCCGCTTGACGATCAACCAAGGTTTGATGTTGAAGTTTATTCCCAAGGAATACTTTTCAAATATTTTTAATGACTTAGACGCCATAGGATTTGCTGAGCCGGGCTTTGATACAATAGCTGATGTAACTTCCTGCCCAGGTACAGATACTTGCGCACTTGGGGTGACGAATTCTATGGGATTGGCAGAACAATTAGAGACATTTATAAAAAAGGAGTATCCTCAATTTTTAGATGAAAGAAATATAAAAATGAAGATCAGTGGCTGTATGAATGCTTGCGGCCAACATATGATTGCTAACATTGGATTTCATGGATCTAGCATCAAAAAAAGACCCTTGGTAATACCGGCCATGCAAATTGTTTTGGGTGGAGGGGTTGATCCAGATGGGAAAGCAAATATTGCCGAAAAAGTAATTAAACTACCGACCAAGAGAATATTAATTGCGGTATCCTTAATCCTAAATGATTACGAATCTAATTCAGAAGAAGGACAATACTTTAACGATTATTATAGATCCAAAGGAAAAATTTATTTCTACGATTTGCTTAAAGAACTAGGAAATGTAGAAAATATAACTGCAGACGAATTTAAGGATTGGGGACAAGAAGAAGATTATGTTCAAGAGATTGGGGTAGGAGAATGCGCCGGTGCTTCTTTGGACGTAGTTGGTAGCATATTAAATGATGCTAAAAATAAAATCCTGCTCTCTTCAGAATGCTTGCTAAATGAAAAGTGGGCTGATGCAATTTTTCATGCGTACACTGGATTTGTAATTTCTGCAAAAGCTTTGTTGTTAAGCGCAGATGTAAAATGCAATACACATATAAATATCATAAACGACTTTCAAAAACACTTTGTAGAAACAAAGTTAATCCCTCAAATAGAAGATTTTCATGCTTTGGTATTACAGTTGAACAAATATGAACCGAAACATGCTTTTGCTTCCAACTATCATAATCAGGCTTCTGTATTTGTAAAACTAGTAAGTCTTTACAGAGAAAAAGATTTAAAAGATGGTGGGGATAAGGAAGTCATTAATTCACATTATAAAGCATAAGCTAAAGACTAAAACACTAGAAGCACATGGTAAAGAATAAATCAAAAATTTCAATTGTAGGAGCTGGCCCAGGGGACATAGATCTCTTGACGGTAAAAGCCTATAAAGCCATTCAGAAAGCGGATGTGATCCTGTATGATGCTTTGATCAATGAAGAGATGTTGAATCTAACAAAAGTTGATTGTCAAAAAATTTATGTAGGCAAAAGGGCAGGCGAACATTCCTATCCACAGGACGAAATCAATATTATGATGGTTCAGTATGCATATTCCTATGGACATGTTGTTAGATTGAAAGGTGGAGATCCATTTGTTTTTGGTAGAGGACATGAAGAAATCAATTATGCAGATTCATTCGATATAGAAACAGAGATCATTCCAGGAATTTCGTCTTGTATAGCAGTGCCTGAGTTGCAAAAAGTGCCTTTGACAAGACGAGGCGTGAATGAAAGTTTTTGGGTATTGACTGCTTGCACTAGAACTGGTGACTTGTCTAATGATATCAAAATAGCTGCCCAATCAACAGCCACTGCCGTCATATTAATGGGGATGAAAAAACTCCCTTTAATTGTTGCGGAATTTACAAAAAATGGCAAAGCTGCAACGCCAGTTATGATCATCCAGAACGGATCCCTCGAAAATGAAAAATATGCATTGGGGACAGTAGAAAACATTATCGATAAAGTAAAACAGGAAGGCATAGGGACGCCAGCGATTATTGTAATTGGGGAGGTAGTATCCTTACATCCTGAGCTTAATTTGGCTGTAGAAAAGATAAATTTCAAGAAATGATAAATGGACATACAAACCCACTGTACCCTATTTTTCTAAAGCTACATGAGTTAAACATGCTTGTTGTTGGAGCTGGAGAAGTTGGTTATGAAAAGTTATTTTTCATATTAAAGAGCAGCCCAGATGCGCGGATAACTTTAGTTGCTCCATGGGTCAATCCTGAGATTGAAAAATTATTGAAGACAAATAGTTATTCAGTAAAGATCATAAAGAAAGAATTTGAATCTATAGATATAGATGGGCATGATCTGATTATAGCAGCTACAAATATAAAAGAACTAAATAGAGATATCCGGGATGCAGCCAAAGCAAAAGGAAAGCTTATTAATGTAGCAGATACTCCGGCCTTATGTGATTTTTATTTAGGATCAATAGTGACTAGGGGGCCTTTGAAAGTAGCGATTTCTACCAATGGTCAATCGCCTACTTTTGCAAAACGATTTAGACAGATACTCGAAGAAATATTACCACGAAATGTGGAAGAATTAATATTGAATTTAAAGCACTTCAGAGATCAACTCAAAGGTGATTTTGAAGAGAAAGTAACAAAACTGAATGAACTAACTTCGATTTTAGTTGAAGAGAATAATACTCAAAAGACAAATAACAATGACAAAAAATATAAATAAAATAAATTGGCCAAAGACAATGGAGGGTGTCAATATGAATATTGATGAACTCAATCAAATATTCCAACCTTTAAACTTTAAGGCTAGACTAGAAACTTTGTATAAATTTTATAAAGAGGAACAGATTTTATATACTTCCTCTTTTGGAACCAAGTCAATATTTTTACTTCACTTGTTACATCAAATCAAACCAAGTCAGAAGATCCATTTTATAAATACAACTTATCATTTTGAAGAGACTTTGGAATATAAAAAACAAGTTGCTAGAGAATTTGATATGCAAGTTATTGATGTGCAGCCTAATAAGTTGGAAAATGCTTTAACAAGAGAAGAATCTTGGTGGACAGATCATCCAAAAATGTGTTGTACAATAAATAAATTGGCACCATTAGAGCCAATAGTTGCCAGACATGATATCTGGATATCCGGATTAATGTCCTATCAAACAAACTTTAGGTCACATTTGCGTGTTTTTGAAAAGCAAGGAGATATATTAAAGTTTCATCCATTGTTAGACATTGATGAGGGGGAGTTTTTATATCATCTTGATTATTACAAGTTACCGAGGCATCCTTTAGAGGCGGAAGGATACGGAAGTATCGGTTGTGTGCATTGTACAGCCAAAGGAGAAGGAAGGTCAGGTAGATGGAAGGATTCCAAAAAAGATGAATGTGGCCTTCATCCAAATTATTTTAATAGAAAGCAGAAGAAAGAAAATGAATAAAGAACTTCTTCATAAAACCATTACTTTTACGCACTGAAATCGATAACAATGATAAAGACTGATATACTGATTATAGGAGCTGGTCCATGCGGACTTTTTACTGTGTTTGAGGCTGGCCTTTTAAAATTAAAATGCCATTTAGTGGATTCCTTGCCACAGGCTGGAGGTCAGTTAAGTGAAATCTACCCGAAAAAACCCATATATGATATTCCAGGATACCCAAGTATATTGGCTGGGGAGTTGGTAGACCGTTTGATGGAACAAATTGCTCCATTTAAACCAGGTTTTACCTTAGGTGAAAGAGCGGAAAAAATAGAAAAAGATGATGATGGGGATTTTATTTTAACAACAAGTCGAGGTTCAAAAATAAAGGCACCAGTCATTGCTATAGCAGGAGGCTTGGGTTGCTTTGAGCCAAGAAAACCACCAATAGAAAATCTTAATCAATTTGAAGACAAAGGAGTAGAGTATATAATCAAAGATCCTGAATTTTATAGGGACAAAAGAGTAGTAGTAGCAGGAGGAGGAGATTCTGCATTGGATTGGACTATATTTTTGTCAGATGTGGCAGAAGAGGTAATGCTCATTCACAGAAGAAAATCATTTCGTGGGGCTCTAGATTCCGTAGAGAAGGTGATGCATCTAGCGGAAGCTGGAAAAATTGAATTGTTGACAGATGCACAAGCCATCGGTTTGAAAGGTAATGGAAAGCTAACAGATGTGGTTATTAAGCACAAAGAGCGAGGAGAGTTTGATCAAGCTACTGACCATTTTGTTCCTTTGTTTGGTTTGTCGCCAAAGCTAGGCCCAATTGCGGATTGGGGGCTCAATATTAATAAAAATGCTATAGAAGTAAATACCTTGGATTATAGAACTAATATCGAAGGAATATATGCTATAGGGGATATAAATGACTATCCTGGCAAGCTCAAATTAATATTGTGTGGATTTCACGAGGCAACCATGATGGTACAATCTGCTTTTAAATACATTTATCCAGATCAAAAATTAAGTTTTAAATATACTACTGTAAATGGGGTTCAAGGCTTTGAAGAATAGTATAAAATATTTATAAAAGTATAGTGAAAGAAAGCCAATTATAAGCTAATTGGCTTTTTTTTGTATCTTTATTTATATGAAAACTGAATTTTTATTATCTCGTAGAAATTTTATCAATTCGCTATCTATTGCCACCGGTGGTCTTTTAACTCCTGCATTTCTGAATGATATCTATTCGGAAGATGAACTACAAATCTTAGAAGAATTTGGAGCAACTGAAGATCTCACAAAAAATGAAGCCTACTGGAAAAAAATCAAATCTTTTTTCGAATTAGATCAAGAAATTATCAATCTTAATAATGGAGGTGTTGCTCCGTCTCCTTCTCCAGTTATGGAAGCTGTAATTAAATATAATCAGATTGCTAATAAGATTCCTTCTTATAATTTATATAGAGTTTTAAATAAGGGTAGAGAGCCATTAAGATTTAAATTAGCTGAATTAGCGGGTTGTTTGCCAGAGGAAATCGCTATTAATAGAAATGCTACAGAAGCTTTGGAAACAGTGATTTTTGGCTTGAGTTTGAACAAAGGAGATGAGGTTGTATTAAGTAGACAGGATTATCAGAGCATGCAGAATGCTTGGAAGCAAAGAGAAAAAAGAGATGGAATCGTTTTGAAATGGGTAGATTTAAATCTACCATCAGAAGATAAAAGCTATCTGATTAATGCATATAAAAATGCCTTTACAAATAAGACAAAGATTGTACAAATTACACATTTGATTAATTGGAATGGACAGATTTTGCCAGCCAAAGAAATTGCAGTCGAGGCCAAGAAAATTGGAGCAGAGGTAATCTTAGATGCTGCCCATTCTTTTGCACAAATACCATTTAGTTTTTCAGAAATGAATATTGATTATGCAGGAGTGAGTTTGCATAAATGGTTGTCAGCACCATTTGGAACAGGATTTCTTTACATCGAAAAAGACAAAATAAAAAAGGTATATCCTTTATTTGCAGCACCTGATGATGAAGAAGATAAAATCACCAAATTCGAACATTTAGGAACAAGATCTTTTGCTATTGAGCAAGCTATAAATGAAGCCATCGATTTTCATTTAAAAATTGGAATTGAACGTAAATCCGCAAGACTATTTTATTTGAAGAACTATTGGGTTAAAAAGCTATCAAAAATCCAAGGTGTAAAAATATTGACACCTAATTCCAAAGAATTTAGTGCAGGTATAGCTCTTTTTACTCTTGAAGGTTTCGAACATGCTACTTTACTTAACAAATTATATCTCAAATACCACATACATGCTACCATGATAAATTTGGGTAATTTACAAGGTGTTAGGATTTCTCCAAATGTTTATACACTGAAAAAGGATCTGGACCTTTTGGTTGATGCAGTGAAGGAATTAAGTAAAGCGTAGATTTAAAATTCCTCAATTTTGTATTTATAATTTATTAGTTGCTTAGCTTGCAGCTTTATGGATTATTATTCATCAATTAAAATTTTTATTCATGTCAAAGGTTGAAAATCTATCTGTGCTGAAAAATTCTGTAGGCCTTTTGCTATTACGTTTGTTTTTTGGAGGAATCATGCTCTTTCAGCATGGAATACCTAAATTAATGAAGCTGCTTGAGGGTGCACCTTATAAATTTGCCGATGTGTTTGGTTTAGGTACTGGAATATCATTGAGTCTAGCAGTATTCTCGGAGCTCCTATGTGCTTTTTTAATCTTAATAGGATTGTTTACAAGACTGTCTTCTGTACCATTAATTATTACAATGGTCATAGCTGCGTTTTTAATTCATGGATCGGATCCTTTTGGAGATAAAGAATTAGCAATTTTGTATTTAATAGCTTACCTATGCATCTTTTTATTAGGACCTGGTAAGTATTCAATAGATCATAGAATAGGTAAAGAATGAATGAATTAATAAGGATCAGTTTTGGAATTATTTTGTTTGTCTTTTTTGGATGTAAATCAGAACAGACTTCAAAACCTTCCATTGTTGTTAACAAAAAAACAATCACTTCTGAAGGATATGAAAAGCTTGTTGGCAAAACCATGGGGACAACTTATCACATTACTTTAGGTAGAATTGTTCCTGGGATCCAGTTAAAAATTGACCAGCTACTTCTGGATATCAATAATGAAGTTAGTACTTACATTCCCGAAGCGATAATTTCAAAATTTAATGTAGCAGATTCAAGAGTAGTTTTGCAAGAAACCAAAAGTCCTATAAATATGAATAGGCACTTTAAGGCCGTCTTCAATAGGTCAAAAACTATTTTCATTGAAACGGAGGGAGCTTTTGATCCAACAGTTATGCCCTTAGTTAATTTCTGGGGATTTGGGCCAAATAAAAAAAATCCTAAAACTGTAAATCCAGAAGAAGTTAAAGCTTTAAGTGAACTTGTAAATTTTGATAATGTTAAGACAAGGCTTGTTGGTTCCGAACAGAAATTATATTTAGAAAAATCCAATAAAGAAGTCCAGTTGGACTTTAGTGCAATTGCCAAAGGATATGCTTTAGACAAAATAGCTTTTATGCTTGAGCAGAATGCAGTAGGAAATTATATGATAGAAATAGGCGGAGAAGTACGTGCTAGAGGAGTAAATGAAAAGGGCGAATTTTGGCGAATTGGAATTAGTAAACCAACCTTAGGTTCTCTTAGTGATGAATTTTTTAGAATCTTGCAATTGGAAAATACCTCTATTGCTACTTCTGGAAATTATAGAAACTACTTTGAATTAGATAAAAAGATTTACAGTCATACTATTAATCCCCAAACGGGCTATCCTGAAAGATCAAATCTTTTAAGCTGTACAATCTTTACTGATAAGTGTATGGTTGCAGATGCTTATGCAACGGCATGCATGGTAATGGGTCTAGAAAAATCATTAAAGAAGGTAGAGTCAATGAATGGAATTGAAGCATATTTTATATATAGTAAGGAAGATGGCACATTGGGCGAAAAATTTACCAAAGGTGCAAGCAAATTTTTAACTAAAAAAAAGGCAATTTGATATGGAATTTAATTTAAAGAAGGCTTTAGTATTTTTTGATATTGAAGCAACTGGTTTGAGTGTTGTGAGAGACCGAATCATTCAGATTGCAATGATAAAATATACTCCTGGAAATCCGGAGCCAGAAGAATTAAACATGTTGATAAACCCAGGAGCAACATTGATTTCTGAGGAGGCTAGGGCCGTGCATGGCATTTCAAATGAGGATGTGGCAAGGAAACCAACTTTCGAGCAAGTGGCCCAGAAGATTTATAATTTCGTAGGAGATTCGGATCTAGCTGGTTATAATTCTAATCGATATGATATACCAATGCTGATGGAAGAGTTTCATCGAGCTGGGTTGGAATTAGATATGGATAAGCGTTCTACAGTTGATGTGCAACGTATCTTTTATAAGATGGAGCCTAGAACCTTGAGTGCTGCTTATAGATTTTATTGCGAAAAACATATTGAGAATGCACATGATGCACTCGCTGATGTAAGAGCCACAGTAGAGGTGTTAAAAGGACAGCTTAAAAAATATAAGGATGTGGACTTGATTCAAAATGAAGAAGAAACAATTAAGGCTCCAATCCAAAACGATATCAAAGTCCTGCACGATTTTACGACAGATCTCAAGACAATCGATGCAACTCAAAAATTAAAGTACAATAGTGAAGGAACGGTTGTATTTAATTTTGGAAAATACGTAAATCAGCCTGCTGCAGAAGTGTTGTATAAAGATAGAAATTATTATAATTGGATTTTGACAAAAGAGTTTTCCTCGCAAGTAAAACAGATGGTCAGAAAGTTATTTAAAGAGTATGAAAAGGAAATGGAAAAGAAAGAAGCTTAATAATAATTTTGCAGTCGCACTATTATTTATTCTAACATGCTCCATGTTTAGTTGCTATGAGAATAAGGAGGGGTGCTTAGATATTAAAGCTACTAATTTTGATTTTGATGCCGATGAGGATTGCTGCGATGAGGAAGCTTGTTGTTGTGAATATCCATCTTTAACATTGGACATAGCTCATAAAGAAACACGAGATAGTATTGATAACTTTACGCTTGGCAAACGATATGATTGGCCAGTGGGAGATGGATTATTTATAGTCGAAAGTGTTCAGTTCTATTTATCAAAATTTGAGTTGCATGGAATTGAGCCATTGTATATTAGAGATAGCATTAATGTGAGCCTTGTAACTACAAGTGGGATTGAAGAAAATATTTTTTTGGAGGACAATTTTGTTTTGGTACGGCCTGGAGTATTTTCATACAATATCGGAGAAATTCAAGGTTCTGGCAGTTATGATAGCCTTAGCATGCAATATGGTGTTTACGCTCCTGCTAATAACGCTCTAGTAGAATCCTTGCCAGAGGACCATCCTTTAGGAATACAGAACCCAATTATGCAATTTAATCCAATACAAGGATACATAAACTGTCAAGTTATCTTAAAAAAGGATACCTTTGCTGATACTATAAATGACACAATCAACATTTTTAGAACGGAACATGTTGGTTTCAATTTCCAGCCCCCCCAAATAGTGGAAAATGGTCAAAATAAACTCTTAAAGTTGAGGATTAATTACCTTGAATGGTTTCAAGGCATTGATTTTGCTTTAGACAATAATGATAAATTGACTAGTAAAATGTCAAATAATTTGACATCGTCACTTGAATATAATGAATAATTAAATTACAACATATTTAAAAGTTTGAGCTTTAATAAAACTATATTATTTCTTTTTTGCATTTGTTTTTATTCTTGTAATGATGACATTGGAGGTGTAATCATTGAAAATGCAGATATCAACTTGAGGATTGCCTCAAAGTTTGATGGCGAAACTTTTTTGGTTACGAAGTCTGGCCAATCTGACCATGAATATGTATTTGGTTCAAAAACATTAAAATTTACCAATTTTAACTTTTTCCTTTCGAACTTTGCTCTGCTGATCCAAAATACTGAAGATAATATAGCATTAGATGAAATAGAATATTTCAATCCAACCCTTTTTGATAGTAAAACTGCCGCAGATAATGGAATTTTAGTCAATCTTGGCAGAGCACCAACCAAGACTATTTTCGATCAATTAAATGTCGGTTTTGGCGTATCAGGAGAACTTAATAGATCTAAGCCTTCTGAGTATGGGGGAAATCACCCTTTAAGCAATAGTGAGCTTTATTTGGAGGAGGTAGGAAGCTATATATTTTTAATATTAGAAGGTGACATCGATCAAAATAATGATGGAGTTTATGAGGATTCTTTCTCTTACAAGTTAATTTTTGAAGATTCTTATATTGATCTTGAAATTGCACTTCCTGATCTTGAAGTATTTGCTGATCAAGATAATGAGATTTTAATGGAGTTAGATGTGCATACTCTTTTGCAAAACATTAATTTTGATACTCAATTATCTACTTCAAACTCGGATTTTGATCCAATAATGACTATTTTAAGGGCTAACTTTGGAAAAGCTTTAGTCATTAAATAAATTGATCATCAAATATTTTCATTTCCTTTTTGTTTTTGCTGTTTTAATTTTCTCCCTATCATGTTGTGATGATGATGGAACAGGAGATTTTGTCGAAGTCTGTGATCCAGAAGCTGAATTATTAATTATCGACTATAATCCAGAATCTTATAATTTGGTTATACCAGTAGGTTTTCAGCCAGTTGAGCAGCCTGTAGACAATGAGCTCACAGTAGATGGCGTATTGTTAGGTAGACATTTGTTTTATGATCCAATATTATCAGCAGATAGTACCATGTCTTGTAGCAGTTGTCATAAGCAGAATGGTGCATTTACAGATAATTTAACTATCAGTACTGGTATTGATGGTATTGCAGGAAAAAGGAGCTCTATGAGCTTAATGAATCTAATTTATAATCCGAATGGTTTTTTCTGGGATGGCCGATCAAGTACTTTAGAAGATCAAGCTTTACTTCCAGTAGAAGACCCAATCGAACTACACAATAATTGGGATGATCTAATCGAAAAACTAAAATGTCATGAGGAGTATCCAGCAATGTTTAGAAAAGCATTTGGCATCACAAATAAAACAGAAATAACAAAGGAGCTCGCAGCAAAAGCAATTGCTCAATTTGAACGAACGCTTATTAATAGTGGAAGTTCAAAGTTTGATAGCATTTTCTTAAGACAAGAAGGCTTTTTTTCCGATGCTGAAGTAAATGGTTATGATATCTTTTTTGACACCTCTCCAGATCTTCCTGATGGCCAATGTGGACATTGCCATGCCATACCATTATTTACTGAAAATGAATACCGTAATAATGGCTTAGATGAAGTGTCAGATTTAGAGGATTTTGTTGACAAAGGGAGAGGAGAATTTACTGGCAATAAATTTGACAATGGGAAATTTCGAACCCCTTCATTAATCAATTGGGAATTTAATGCACCCTATATGCATGACGGTAGATTCGCAACAATTGATGAAGTATTAGACCATTACATTTCTGGGATCAAAGAATCTCCTAACAAGGATCCATTAATGGAGAATCACGATGATCCATCAAAACCTGATTACATTGATGAAAATCACAGAGCAGATCTATTGGCCTTTCTAAAGACTCTTACTGATACAACTTTCATCAAAGACAAAAGGTATTCAAATCCCTTTAACTAATATCACATTAATTATTTATCTAATATTTATCTAAGACATTTCGGATATATACACATATAATAAGTATTTTATATGTCCTGAAAACTCCTGTCACAAATTCATTTTTTTTTCAAAATTTCTCATCAAACACAGCAATACATTACAGTATGTTTGAATCAAAATCTATTGGTTCAATACTATGAGAAAAAAGTATCCAAAATAACAAAACACACATCCCCCCTCAGGATCGATCGGTTTTAAATATGAATCACAATTAGATTCCTATTTGATATTTATCGAAAAGGCAAAAACATTTTGATCAACACTCGTCTATTGTTAATTATTTAATAATCCAAAGATGAGGGGAATTGGTATTTTAATTTTTTTATTCACATGCACCTGGCTTGGCGCACAGGATAAAGTAGAGCTAAGCTATAATGAATATTATTATTTAGAAGCTACATTTGAGAACATACCCAATAAAGATGATCTAATAAACTTGGAGGCTCAGAATATTGAGTTAACTAGTTATTTGGGCAATAAGCGTTATAAGCTTGTTGTACCAAAAAAAGTTGATTTAGGGACATTATCTGAATACGGAATATTAACGTATAGTCAGCAGAAAGAAAACAATAAAATAAGTAAGAGAATAATTGAATCAGGAATCCCTTCTCATGCTAAGAAAGGTCTAAACCTTGAAGTAGCCATAGTGCTCAATAAATCTTTAACTGAAAATAAATTAAACGTCTTTATTTCAGAGATGGGATTAAATGTAAATGCCATTTTTTCTAAAGGGCAAATTATTAGAGCTGAAACGGATCAAGCTACCATCGAAAGATTAACAGCTCATCCCTTAGTCTCGTTTGTCAATTTTGTTACACCAGAATTAAAGCCATTGAATCATGAGGTTTCGGCTTTGCTTGGAGCAAAATACCTAAATAGTGTTGTACATGGTCAAGGATTAGAAGGTAAAGGCGTAGTAGTTGGAGTAGGTGATGGAGGAACCTTGGGGGATCACATTGATAACAACGGATTTCACATTAATGAAGCAGATGGTACTTATTCATCTTATGGATCTCACGGAGATCATGTGTCAGGTACAATTGCTGGTAGAGGACTTTTGAATCCAAGACATAAGGGCATAGCACCTCAGTCTACTTTGGTTGTTCAAAAGACGCAGAATATTATCTATAATGCAGAAGATTATTACGAGCAATATAATATGGTATTGACAAACAATTCCTATGGGGTAACTTTCGATTGTGAATTTAATGGAGCATACAATTATACTAGTCTTAATCTGGATAAGCAATTAAGAGAGACACCACAATTAATGCATTTATTTGCAGCAGGAAATAATGGTGCAAATGTTTGTGGAGATTTTCCGCAAGGATTTAATACGGTTCTAAAATTTTATGGCGCTGCCAAAAATGTCCTTACAGTAGGAGCAGTCGATGAAGAAAAGAAACTTTCTTCTATGTCCGCAAAAGGACCTGTAGCAGACGGAAGAGTCAAACCTGAAATTGTAGGTGTTGGAGTAAATGTCGTTTCTACTGGTAGAAACAATGACTACTTTACAAGTAGTGGAACAAGTATGGCAACTCCTTCAGTTACTGGATGTATGTCTTTGATGTATGAAAAGTATGAACAAGTAAATGGAAAGCAAGCTTACGGGGATTTAATGAAAGCCATTATTTGCAATACGGCAGAGGATCTAGGTAACTATGGACCAGATTATGAATATGGATTTGGGCTCGCTAACTTAGTTAATGCTGTAGCTTGTATTGAAGATGAAAATTATTTTGTAGATGAAATTTACAATGGAGAGGAAATAGTAAATGAGATTAACGTCCCTTCAGGTTTAAGCGAATTAAAAATCATGAATTATTGGCATGATCACGAATCTGAAGCTTATCCAACCATCGCTTTGATAAACAATTTGGACTTGGTGGTTGAAGATCCAAATGGTCAAAAATTTTATCCTTTGGTATTAAATTCTGATCCTAATAAAGTAGATGATCCAGCGAAGCAAGGAATTGACAATCTGAATAATATCGAACAGGTTACAATTAAAAATCCAATTCCTGGGGTCTATAAATTATTTGTAAAAGGCAAGTCTGTCCCTTTTGGTGGACAAAGATTTAACTTGGTATATGACTTTTTAGAAGATGATTTACAATTGGTTTATCCGGTAGGAAAGGAGTGTTTTACACCGGGGCAGGAATATCCAATTTCTTGGGTGGATTATGGCAGCACAAATAATTCTTACAATGTTGATTTTTCAATAGATGGAGGACAAACTTGGCATCCAATTGCGGAAAAAGTATCATCAATTAATAGTAACATTTTTTGGGAAGTGCCAGAGACTTCTACTACAACTGGATTTGTTAGAGTAGAAAGAGTTGGATCAAGTAGTAAAAATATTTTACCTTTTAATATTTTTGAAAAGCCTAAGAATTTAATAGCTACCCCATTATGCCAAGACATAGTGAAGCTATCGTGGGATAAACCAAGTCAGATAAATTCTTTTGAGGTGTTTCAGTATGTAGATGGTCAGATGCTAAGTAAAGGAACAACAGAATCAGAACGATTTGAAATAGAAAATTCCTTTGAAATCAATCAAACGTATTGGTTTGCAATACAAGGAATTCATAGTAGTGGACAAAGAACAGAGAGAACAATTGCTGTTCCTGTTATATTTGAAGAAATGAACTCTTGCCCTAGAGAAAATGATATAAAATTAATGAGGCTTTTTGGAATCAAAACTGGAAGAGCTCATACTTCGGCTTCACTATCAGACAGTGAAACTCTTAGGATGCAAATTAAAAACATTGGCAGAGAAGATATGAGTCAAATCAAATTTCATGTAAGACTAAACGATGAAGATGAATTTGCGGATGATTTTGATTCTATGTTATATAGTGGGATGGAATTAAATTATCCTTTTGGCTATGAGTTTGATTTAACAAATGATGGCAATTATAAATTTGATGCATGGATATCTTCCAATGAGGATTTGTACTTTGAAAATGATAGTTTGATTGGGACCTTCAGTGTTAAACAATTAAGCAATGATCCAATTGAGCTTCCGTACAGTGAATCTTTTAATAATAGTGGTTTGTTCTCAATACAAGAATCTACCATTGGCTTAATGGACTTAGAAAAATGGGATTATATCAACGGAGGAAGTGAATTGAATAGCATAAGCTCAGAATTAAATGGAGGAAATCATTCGATAAAATTAAATAATTTTGAAAATAGTACCACTCAAACAATAATAACATTGAATACAACTTCATTTTCAATGGATCAACAAATTCTTATGAATTTTAAATATAAGCTTGATCAAGTAGATGATTTTGATGCTCATGTTTATATGAGAGGTAATGATTTAAACGATTGGATATTAGTTGCAAATCTTGGTCAAGCAGAAGATTGGAAAAAAATTAACAATTACAATATTACTTCAGGCTTAAGAAATAATGATCAATTATATAGTACAAGTACACAAATAAAGTTTGTACTAATTGGAGAAGGTGAAATGAGTTTGGATGATTTGGAATTTGAAAATATTCCTTTAAGTACTGAAGATCTTTTGCAAGAAGACCTAGAAGTGTATCCAAACCCTTTTACAAATAATATAAATGTAAGCTTGCGTAACGAATTTGCAGGGCAAGTTGACTTTAAACTTTTTGACGCAGCTGGAAATCAAAAGATGAGTCAATCCAAAGAATTGGAAGAAGGACTAAGTATCTTCAACTTTGATTTGGAAAAGGCTTTACCTGCTGGAATCTATTTTTTAAAAATTCAAATGGGAGCACATCAGATTATTAGGAAGGTCTCCAAACATTTGAATTGATTCTAAAGGATCCATCCAAAGGTATTTTATAGTACTCTTGGCATAATAGGACCTTTGGGACAAGTTGAAATCTACTGACTAAAATTGGGGTGAATTTGAAAAAATTCATCCCTTTTTTATGTTTAAGAATATGATGATTTCGATTAAATTCTTTCAATTAAGAGGTAAGATAATAACAAGAATAGACTAGAGGCGCTAAAGAACAGCTCAACAATTAGTATGCACATATATAAGTTATTCCGTACGTTTTTAATAACTCCTGTCACAGATTCAGCAAATTCCTAACAATACTTATTCATTCTTCCAATACATTACAAGTAGTTATTGAATCGAGCTCTTTTGGTTCAATACTATGAGAAAAAATAATACCCTAATTAACAAAATAATTCCCCCCTTATTCGGTCAACGCTGATATATGAATCTGAAAAATTCATATGGGATGTTTATCGGAAAATTTAAAACATTTGGTTAGCACCATCTATTGTTAATTTAAGACATCTAATGATGAGGGGAATTGGTATTTTAATCTTTTTATTCACATTGACTATTCTAAGTGCCCAGCACAAGTCTGAACTCAGCTACAAGGAGTTCTATTACTTAGAAGTTACATTTGAAAACATCCCAAACAAAGAAAGTATATTAAACCTAGAAGCCCATAAGATTGAGTTGACTAGCTATTTAGGTAATAATAAGTATAAGGTTGTTTTGCCAAAAACAATTGATCTAAGCAGCTTATCTGAATATGGGATAAGCTCCTATAGGCAGCAAAAAAAGAACAACAAAATAAGTAGCCGCATTCTTTCGTCAGATATTCCAATGCATGCAAAAAATGGTAAAAACCTAGAAATAGCAATTGTCCTTAACAAAGAATTGAATGAAGATAAATTAGGAAAATTTATTTCAGAGATGGGTTTAGAGGTGAATGATATTTTTTCTAAAGGTCAGATTATTAGTGTTGTAGCCGATCAAGCGAAGATCGAAAAATTGAACGAACATCCATTAGTTTCATTTGTTGATTTCATAACGCCAGAGTTGATCCCATTAAATTATGAGGTTGCTGCATTGCAAGGTGCAAAATATGCTAATAGTGGGATGCATGGAATAGCTTTAGAAGGCCAAGGAGTTGTAATTGGAGTAGGTGATGGTGGAGCGCTGGGAGATCACATTGACAACAAAGGATTTCATTTTGACGAAACAGAAGAGCCTGCTGCAAACTTTGGAGCACATGGAGATCATGTATCAGGAACAATTGCAGGAAGAGGTCTTTTAGATCCAAGACATAAGGGAGTAGCTCCTCAGTCTACTTTGGTAATTGCTAAGACTCAAAATATTATTAATAATGCAGAAGAATATTATAAGCAACATAACATGGTTTTGACAAACAATTCTTGGGGAGTCCAATTTGATTGTGAATATAATGGAGCCTATAATTATAATAGCCTGAGTCTAGATAAGCAGCTGAGAGAAATTCCTCAATTATTGCATTTATTTGCGGCGGGTAATAATGGAACAAATGTTTGTGGAGATTTTCCACAAGGGTTTAACACTGTTTTGAAATTTTATGGTTCTGCAAAAAATGTCCTTACAATTGGAGCCGTTGATGAAGAGAAGAAATTATCTTCCATGTCGGCTAAAGGCCCAGTAGCAGATGGAAGGATCAAGCCAGAGATTGTTGGAGTTGGGGTTAATGTTATTTCAACAGGAAGAGATAACAATTACTTTGTAAATAGTGGGACAAGCATGGCGACTCCAGCAGTGACAGGTTGTTTGGCCTTGATGTATGAAAAATACAAGCAAATAAATGGTGCACAAGCTTATGGTGACTTGATGAAAGCGATTATTTGCAATACCGCAGAAGATCTTGGCAACCTAGGTCCCGATTATAAATATGGCTTCGGATTAGCTAATCTGGCAAACGCTCTAGACTGCATTGAAGATAAAAACTATTTTGTAGATGAAGTTTACGATGGAGAGGAGATAATAAAACAAATCATTGTTCCTGCTGGTATAGATAAATTAAAAATCATGAATTATTGGCATGATCATGAATCAGAAGCTTACCCAGCAATTGCCTTGGTAAACAACTTGGATTTGATGGTAGAAGATCCAAATGGAATAAGATTTAATCCTTTGATATTAAATGCAGATCCTGCCAAAGTAGATGATCCAGCAAAACAAGGAATTGACAATTTGAATAATATAGAACAAGTTACAATATACAATCCTATTCCAGGAACATATAAGCTCATCGTAAAAGGGAAGTCTGTGCCTTTCGGAGGACAGAGATTTAATCTTGTTTATGATTTTCTAGAGAACAATTTGGATTTGATTTATCCTGTTGGAAAAGAAAGTTTGATACCGGGTCAAGAGTATCCTATATCGTGGGTAGATTATGGCTCTTCAAATGATTCTTATACAATTGATTTCTCAATAGATGGTGGTCAAATTTGGCATCCGATTGCAGAAAAAATTTCTGCGAATAGAACAAATATAATATGGAAAGTACCAGTGACCTCTACTACAGCAGGGTATATAAGAGTATTAAGAAACGGAGCAAGTAGTAGTAATATTTTACCATTTAATATTTTAGAGACGCCTAGAAATTTAGTAGCCACAGCCTTGTGTCAAGATCTATTGAAATTGACTTGGGATAGATTGTATGAGATGGCATCATACGAAATCTTCTTATATGAAGAAGGTGAGATGATAAGCAAAGGAACAACAGAATCTGAACATTTCGAAATAGAAGCTGCTTTTGAACTCGATAAAACCTATTGGATAGCAGTGCAAGGAATTCACAGTAGTGGAGAAAGAACAGAGAGAACAATTGCTGTTTCAGCAATATTTGAAGAGGTGAATTCTTGCCCTAGAGATGTAGATATAAAATTGAAGGAGCTGTCAGGGATAACAACAGGTAGAGCGTTTACCTCTCTTTCCTTAACTGATAATGAAATCCTTTCCATGCAAATTAAAAACATAGGCAGAGAAGATTTAAATGAAATTAAATTTCATGCAAGACTCAATGATGAAATTGAAGTAGAAGAAGATTTTGACTCAATCCTTTACAGTGGTATGGAAGTGAATTATCCTTTTGATCATGGCTTTGACCTAAGTGAAGTTGGCAACTATTATTTTGATGCTTGGATATCCTCAAAGGAAGATTTATTTCTTGATAATGATAGTCTAATTGGGACTTTCCATGTTCAACAATTGAGCAATGAACCAATCCAACTTCCTTACATTGAATCTTTTAATGGGAACGAGCCATTTCTTATTGACGATTCAAGGATTGGATTAAGGAGTTTGGAAAAATGGGATTATGTAAATGGAGGCAATGATATGAATCATATTCGTATGGAAGTACAAAGTGGAAATCATTCTTTAAATATTTACAACATTGAAAATAGTACAAGTCATTCCCAGATAACTCTGAATGCTAGCTCGTTTTATTCAGATCATCAAATCTATATGAACTTCAAGTACCAACACGATGCGCTAAGAGCACTTGTTTACCTAAGAGGAAGTGACCTAGATGAATGGATTCTTCTTTCGGATCTAGATAAAGCGGATGAATGGAAAAATAGTAACAATTACAATATTACATCTACGCTAACAAATAATGGTCAATTTTTAAGTGCTAGTACTCAGATAAAATTTGAACTAATTGGAGAAGGAAGAATGAGATTGGACGATATTGTCTTTGAAGATCTCCCCTTAGGAGTAAAAGATGTATTGGAAGAGGATCTTAAGGTCTACCCAAATCCTTTTACAAATGACATTACTGTTCAATTGCATAATCAATATGAGTCAGAAGCTGAGTTTAAATTATACGATGTTTCAGGAATTCAGAGAATGGGGCAATCTAAAGAATTAAAAGGTGGATTGAATGTTTTTAAATTTGATTTGGATAAAAACCTACCTGTAGGTATTTATTTATTGAGAATTCAAATGGGTAAAAGACAGATTTTTAGAAAAATTTCTAAACATTTGAATTAGTACCATGGACTTCTTATTTGGGCAAACTGAAATTTATTGACAAAAATTAGGGTGTATTTGAAAAAATATCACCCTTTTTTTTTGGATTATAAAGGATTTATTTTGATAATTTTTTCACAAAATAACAAGCGATAGTATATAACTATTCAATAAAATAGGGGTTTGTTGCAATTAATTTATTTTCATATCATAAATAAATATTTCACAATAGACTTTTTTTGTATTTGTTGAACCTAGAAATAATATAGATTATTGTAATATCAAATTGGTTAAAAACAATTATTAATCAATAAAGAGACATTTTATTAAATACTGGTTAACATTTAATAAATAATAGTTTTGGATATGTTCATGGGATTATAATTTGTTGGTAGTGAGTTGTCCCGCTGAGGGACGACTTACTATTTTCAAACTCAAGAATGGAGGGAGGAGATCAAAACTAAAAACCGTTTAAGCGCGGTTACTAATTCGGATATGTTCATGGGATTATAATTTGTTGTAGTGGGTCGTAACACTTGTTGTTACGACTTACTATTTTTTTAGGCCTACCTGTAATTTTAAAAGACTCTCATTATTTCCTTCATTTCCTAAGCCAACATCTTTCCTTCTAAGTAATGTAAACTAGTAATCAAGCTTTCTTTACTTAACTCAATTACTCGATACCCAGCTTTATAATGATCTATTTTAAATTCTTTTGAATAGGAGTCTATTTGGCAAATGATGGATGGACTTATTTGAACGTGAAGCTTCTTTTGAGATAGCAACCTGTCTATATGATAATGTCCACAGAATAAATAAATATTTGAAGGGTATTCTTCCAAGATTTCTAAAAGTTCTGAGCTTTCTTTATAGCTATGTTTAGTATCCATGAAAGGCACTCCTGCTTTCATCGGCGGATAATGAGTAAAAATCAAAAGAGGCTCATCAGCGGATTGTTTTAATTGTCTTTTGAGCCATTTGAGCTGAATATCAGACATAGATGCCTGAGAGCTGTCTAAGAAAAGTGCCCGTTGTTTGCCAAGTCTCTTGGCAAAGAATATTTCGTCTTCTTCTTGAGTATACTCTATTTCAAAAACTTCTCGCATCATTGCACTATCATCATGATTGCCTGGAATCACTAAATAAGGAATCTTTAGATTATCCATTTTTGATTTAATCCAGCGATAGATTTCCAACTCTCCATACTCATAACACAAATCTCCTGTGATAACGATGTAATCAGGATCTAAGGTTTTGAGTTCCCCTAATACCATTAAAAAGTTATGGCGAATATCTACTCCGTAGGTATCTGCATTGGCTTGACCTATATGGAGGTCTGTTATTTGTACGATGATCATTTTTGATTTAATTTTCGGAAATTGAACCAAAAATATTCAATTTCAATGCTTGTGTTTAATGATTTTAAATTTCTTAAACATCGCAAATCAAAACACAATCTTGCAATGAATCTAGAGGCTTATTTCTAGTTGGAATAAATTCTTGAGCTACAAAACCCTCAAAACCGTTTTTAACGATAGCTTCCATGATGGCAGGATAATTCAACTCTTGACTATGATCTATTTCATTTCTTCCAGGTACTCCTCCTGTATGGAAATGTGAAATATAATCTTTGTATTCAGTGATGTTAGCAATTACATTGCCTTCCATAATCTGCATATGATAGATATCATAAAGCAATTTAAAATGTGGGCTACCAATTTTGTCTACCAATTTAACTCCCCAAGCAGTATGGTCACACATATAGTCTTTGTGGTCGACTATTGAGTTTAGCAATTCCATGGTAATGATAATATCATATTGAGCTGCTAGCTTTACAACTCTATCTAGACCAGCTGCACAGTTTTCAAGTCCTTGTTCGTCTGTGAGCTTATTTCTATTGCCGCTAAAACATATTATTTGTTTGATTCCTTTCTCAGCTGCCAATGGAATGAGTTTTAGGTATTGCTTGCTTAGCTCTAAATGATTTGCTGGATTATTAAAGCCATTTGGGATTCCCAAGGTGCTACCATTGGAAAGGGCGCAAGAGAGCCCACTTTTTAATACTTCCTCCCATTCAGAAGGATCTAGTAGTTCTATAGATTGAACCCCTATTTCCTTAGCACCTTCAATAAGTTGCCCCATTGGCATCTTGCTATAGCACCATCTACAAACGGAGTGATTGATATTGTTTTTCAAATTTTCTTTTTGAGAAATAAAACTGCTAGAAAAGTGTAAACCAGTCATTGCAGGTACGACTGCAGCTTGGGCACTTTTTTTAATAAATCGCCTCCTTTTCATCATTTTTTTTTTTTAAGGTATGAAAATACTGTGATTTGGTAATAAAAAGTTGCTAGGATAGAATGCCTTATGCCATAAAAGAGCAAGAATATTGTTATTTTTGGAATGCCCTCAAAGTGCTTTGATTCAAATAAGCCTTTGAAACTACTATCAAATTTAAAGAAATAAAAAAATAAGAAATGTACAGTATCCGGATTGTTAAAGTAATTATTTTGGTTTTCTGCGCGAATATCTTGCTTGCAGGAGAAGGCATGTGGCTTCCTTTTCTCTTAAAAGCACTAAATGAACAGGAGATGCAAGACATGGGGATGAAGATGTCTGCGGAAGACATCTATAGCATAAACAAAGGTTCCTTAAAAGACGCCATCGTTCATTTTAATGGTGGTTGTACTTCTGAGTTGATTTCTGCAGAAGGGCTTTTATTGACAAACCATCATTGTGGCTATAGCCAAATTCAAAGTCATAGTACTTTAGAAAATAATTATCTAAGAGATGGATTTTGGGCAATGAACAAATCAGAAGAATTGCCTAATCAAGATTTGGTTGCCACTTTTATAGTTAGTATGGAAGATGTTACAGAACAGATTTTAAAAGGAGTGAATGAAAATATGACTTCTAAAGAAAGGCAATCTGCCATTGATAAAAATCTTGATGCCGTTAAAAAAGCCAAGCAGATAGAGTCTTATGATGACGTGATGATCAAACCTTTCTTCAAAGGGAATCAATACTTTTTATTTGTAACTAGAACTTACAAAGACGTAAGAATGGTTGGAGCACCACCTGAATCAATAGGGAAATTCGGTTCAGACACAGACAACTGGGTATGGCCTAGACATACGGGAGATTTTAGTCTTTTTAGAATTTATGCTGGTCCGGATAATTTGCCCGCTGAATATTCAAAAGAAAATGTTCCATTCAAGCCTAAACATTTTCTTCCAATTTCTATGGATGGAATTGAAGAAGGAGATTTCACTTTGGTTTTTGGTTTTCCAGGTAGAACCAATCAGTATTTACCTTCTTATGCAGTATCCCAAACAGTAGATGTTTTGAATCCTGCAAAAATTGGAATTAGAGAATCAGCTTTGAACATCATCGATAAGTATATGAGACAAGATGAAAAGACAAGGCTTCAATATGCTTCTAAGTTTGCACGAGTTGCCAATTATTGGAAAAAATGGATTGGAGAAAGTACAGGTATTAAAGCAACTGATGGGATTGGAAAAAAACATAAACTTGAGAAAGAATTCACAGAAAAAGTATCTGTAAAGGATAAGGCCTTGATTCCTTATCGAGATATTTTGCCTCGTTTCGAAAAGTTGTATAAGGAAATAGAGCCTTATGCTTTGAGTAGGGACATGTACAATGAGATCGTGTTCAGAAATGTCGAGCTTTTAAGAAATATGAATTATTTAAATCGCCTGGTTTCAGTATATGAAAACAATGGGGCAGAAGGGTACAATGCCTATAAAAATAGGTTGAGTGGCTACATGGGCAATTTTTTTAAAGACTATAATGCTACAATTGACAAAGAAGTTTTTACTGCGCTAATTGAAAAATATACAGCCGAAGTTCCTATTGCAGCTTTGAGTGATCCTCTAGTACCTATGTTAAGATCAGGCTACCAAGGACTTGCAAATTCGGTATATGACAATACCATGTTTACCAATGCAGAAGCGACAACCAAAGTATTTTCAATGGAGCCAGAAAAAGCAGTTGAAGCGATAAAAAAGGATCCTGCTTATGACTTTGGGCAAAAACTTACCAAGGCATACAATGAAAATGTTGAACCAAAATACACCGCACTCAATACAGAGATATCAGAGCTTCAACGTATTTATATGAAGGCTTTGATGGAGGTATTTCCAGAGAGAAGATTCTTTCCAGATGCCAACAGCACCATGCGTGTGTCTTATGGCAAAGTAAACGGCTACCACCCGAGAGATGCCGTTTATTATACGCCGGTGACTTATCTTGATGGAGTCATGGCAAAATACAAGCCAGGAGATTATGAATTTGATGTTCCAGAAAAACTAAGAGATTTACATGCAGCAAAAGACTATGGTCCATATGCTGACAATGGTAAAATGCCAGTCTGTTTTATTGGTTCTAATCATACTACTGGAGGAAATTCTGGATCACCAGCCATCGATGCGCATGGCAATCTAATCGGATTGAATTTTGATAGGGTTTGGGAAGGCACAATGAGTGATATTAATTATGATCCTTCCATTTGTAGAAACATCATGGTAGACATCAGATTTGTTTTATTTATTGTAGACAAGTATGCAGGTGCTGGACATTTGGTGGATGAGATGAAATTGGTTAATCCGAAAAAAGCGGAGGAGGTGAAGTTGAACCCAAGTGTAAAGACAGATGTAAAATCAGGTAAGAAAGCGAAAATAAAAGCCAAAAATAAAGTGAAAGGCAAGGCGCCAAATAGATAGTTTTAGGCAAATGAGCAAACGAGTAGTCAAATATTTTAATATTTGGATGCTCGTTTGTTCAAACATTTTTAAATCTAAAGACTCTAGCATTTAGATTCATTTTCTTTATAAGATAGAACGCATGCTCTGCTTCAATCTTTAGCTTGTTTTGGTCACAATCACATCTACTATATTCCTAATAAGTACTAGCAAATCCTCTATCCTTTAAAGTATAATTCAAAATACTATACTTCCTTTGGCTAATTAAGCAGGTAATTCTTTGTCTATTCATTAAATTTTCCTAATTTAATTGTTCCATTCTATGAACAGTCAGACGAATATTTTATAATCCATATTTTTTAACCTGAAAAAATTGTGCGACCATGAGTTACAATACAAAAAACTTACGGAATGTGGTCCTATTGGGGCATTCTGGGTGTGGGAAAACGACCTTCGCTGAAACCATGTTGTTTGAATCAAAATCAACAAGTAGGCGAGGGTCGATAGAAGAAAGGAATACAGTCTCAGACTATACAAACATCGAAAGCGAAAGAGGAAATTCTATATTCGCAACTTTGATGAACGCAAAATGGAAGGATTCTAAAATTAACATCATCGATACACCAGGATTGGATGATTTTGGTGGAGAAGTTATTTCAGCTCTTAAAGTGACAGACACAGCAGTCATTATACTAAACGCAAGATCTGGTGTGGAGGTAGGAACCGAGTTGGTTTGGGAGTATGTTGAAAAGTATAAAACCCCATCAATTTTTGTAATAAACCAAGTAGACAACGAAAAAGCAGATTTTGATACAACCCTAGAACAAGCAAAAGCTAGATTTGGCAATAAAGTTTTGCCAGTTCAATACCCATTAAACCAAGGCGAAGGTTTTAATACAATAGTGGATGCATTGCGGATGACGCTTTATGTATTTCCAGTAGATGGTGGCAAACCTGAGAAAAAAGAAATTCCAGAGTCTGAATTAAATCGGGCTCAAGAAATGCATAACCAATTGGTCGAAGCAGCTGCAGAAAACGATGAAGCACTGATGGAGAAATTCTTTGAGGAGGGTTCTCTTAATGAAGAAGAACTTGCTGAAGGATTACGATTGGCAATAACCAAGCAAGAAATATATCCTGTCTTTTGTTGTTCTTCAACAAGAAACATGGGTTCAGGCAGAATAATGGGCTTTATCAATGATATTTGCCCATCACCAGCTGACAGATCAGAAGTAGAAATGGCAGATGGCACAATCATGAATATTAACTCAACAGGTCCTACTTGTTTATTTGTCTATAAAACAATGTCGGAGCCTAGAGTTGGAAATGTGAGTTATTTTAAAGTTTGCCAAGGCACTGTCAGAAGTGGGGATGAACTTGTAAATACAGACAATAGATCTACAGAAAGAATATCACAAATATTTTCCTCAAATGGAAAAAATAGAAACTCAGAAGAAAGTCTTTGTGCAGGAGATCTTGGAGTAACTGTAAAACTTAAGGAGACAAAGACAAATGAAACTTTGTCGACCAAAGGATCTGAAATGAAAGTTGCGCCAATGGTGTTTCCAGAATCAAGAATCAGAGTGGCAGTTAATCCGCCGAGTAAAAATGATATGGAAAAGCTGATGAAAGCTTTAAATCAGATTGCTGCGGAAGATCCAACACTTATTATTGAACAATCGAAAGCATTAAAGCAAACCTTGCTTCATGGTCAAGGACAACTGCATTTAGATATAACCAAATATAGAATCGAAAAAGTAAACGATATCTTGATGGAATTTGAAAGACCTAAAATTCCTTACAGAGAAACAATCACAAAAAAAGCAAACGGTTCTTATCGTCATAAAAAACAATCTGGTGGTTCTGGCCAGTTTGGAGAGGTTCATATGAGAATTGAACCTTACTTTGAAGGGATGCCTGATCCTTCTGATATGACCGTTAGAAAAAAGGAAGAAGAAACTTTGCCTTGGGGAGGCAAGTTGGTTTATTATTGGTGCATTGTTGGAGGATCAATTGATGCAAAATATTCTAATGCAATCAAAAAGGGAATCCTTCAGAAAATGGAAGAAGGACCACTGACTGGCTCGAACTGTCAAAATTTAAGGGTCTGTATTTATGATGGGAAAATGCATCCTGTCGACTCTAATGATATGGCTTTTATGATTGCCTCTTCAATGGTCTTTAAAGAAAATTTTGAATCTGCAGGTCCACAGCTTTTAGAACCTATTTATAGTATGGAGATTTTATGTTCTGATGAAGTCATGGGAGATATCATGGGAGATCTCCAAACTAGAAGAGCCATCATCCAAGGGATGGGCTCAGAAGGGCATTATCAGAAAATTTCGGTTAAAGTACCGTTGGCAGAATTGTATCAGTACTCTTCAACCTTGAGGTCGATTTCTCAAGGTCGGGCAAAATTTACTCGGAGATTTTCAGAGTACATGCCAGTACTGCCAGATATTCAGAAAAAACTTATTTCATCTTATCAAACACAAGCACAAGAAGCATAAATTCCAATTATTGATTACAAACAAAACGTAAAACCATTTAAAGGTGGTTTTTAACCAAAACCTTAAAACCGGTTGCGATTCGTCGCAGCCGGTTTTTGTTTTTCATAAATAGAGCAGACTATTTACCAATACTTTTTGAGTACATTGTGATTCTAAATTTTGTGCTTGTCAAATAAGGGAATTATAAATAAGATCTTAGTTATTCAAACCGCTTTTATTGGAGATGTGATATTGGCCACCTCCCTATTGGAAAAACTGTATAAGCACTACCCTGATTCTCAGATTGATGTGCTAGTAAGAAAAGGAAATGAAAGTTTGTTGAAGGGGCACCCCTTTGTAAATAAAGTCTTGGTCTGGAATAAAAAACAAAATAAGATTTCTAATCTCCTAAAGATTTCAAAGGAAATCCGAAATCAAAAATATGATCTGCTAATAAATCTACAACGTTTTTTCTCTTCTGGATTTATTGCAGCCCGATCAAAAGCAAAGGAGATTCGAGGCTTCAAGAAAAATCCCCTATCACTGTTTTTCTCGAAAGCCTTCAAGCATGAAATTTCTACAGATAAAAATTCCCCGCATGAAATATATAGAAATCATCAATTAATAGCGGATCTAACTGATGCTAAGGCGGAGAAGCCTAAACTCTATCCATCTCAAGCGGCCTTTGAAAAAACTAAAATAGAAGAGAGCTATATAACGATCGCACCATCCTCAGTTTGGTACACAAAACAATTGCCTTCAAAAAACTGGATTTTGTTAATGAACAAAATTCCAATGGACACCAAAATATTTCTTTTGGGGGCACCAACAGATAAGACCTTTTGTGAAGATTTGGCATCTAAAAGTGATCATCCTAATATTGTAGTGAAAGCCTCTGAGCTTAGTTTGCTTGAATCAGCTGCACTAATGTCAAGAGCAAAAATGAATTATGTCAATGATTCTGCGCCCCTCCATTTGGCTTCCGCCATGAATGCACCAGTAACCGCTTTTTTCTGTTCTACGGTCCCATCTTTTGGTTTTGGGCCATTATCAGATATACAAGAAATTAAACAAATTGAGCAGCCTTTAGCTTGTAGACCTTGTGGGATTACAGGGAAAAAGGAATGCCCTCTAGGCCATTTTAATTGCTCGAAAATTGAAATGTAGTTTAATCAAGGTTTAATCCTCGAAAAATAAGTTTTAAAAACATATTAAGATTGGTGCTTTATTATAAATGAATATATTTGTTTATATTAATCTATCAAAACTATTCATTAACCAATAAACTAAGTTATGGGAAACCAAAAATTCGGCGAAGACGAATATTTAGAATTTGCCAAATACCAAGGACATCCAAAATCAAAGGAAACACCTAGATTCTCAACCTTTACTTACCAAGATCATTATTTTTTCACTTTACTAAATAAAGGCAAAGCTTTTATGATGAGTGAGGGATATGCGACAGAAAAATCTCGGGACAACGGCATGGAATCAGTTTTGAAAAACTGTGACATACCTGAACGATGGTTCATTGTTGAGGAAGACAATAATACTGTTTTGGTTTTAAAGGCTGGTAATCATAAAGAAATCGCAAGATCAGATATCTTTCGCTCTAAAGCTAAAGCAGAAAGTATGAAAAATACTTTTTTAAACTTAGTTGACTCAAGTAGTGCCAAGCAAGAAGAGAAAGAAGATGATTATCTCCCAACTAAATTTTATGAAGGCCATCCAATAAAAGATAAAACTAATAATGTGGCCATGTTTACACATACCGATGGTCAATTTTATTTTGTTCTTTATCATAATGACGGCTCAGTTAAAATCAGATCAGAAGGATTTGAAACGGCTTTGAATAGAGGCAAAGAATTGTCTGCTGTGATAAAGCATCATAACAATGCGGACCGTTACCAAATAATAAGAAAAGGGAAGTACCACATGATGGTACTAAAAGATGAAGATGGTACAGAGATTGGAAGGTCTCCACTTCAAGTAGATGATCTAAAACAGGCTAAAGCTACAAATGAAGGTACTACCGAAAATACGACGGATTCTTCTGATAGACTTGCTGCGACATCAGCTGTAGCAGGGACAGTGGCAACTGGTGCGGGATTGACTTCTGGAGGAGGTAACAAATCAAGTAAGACTTCTAGTTCAAATGATGAATACCTGCCAGTAAATGAATATAAAAATAGAGGTGAAAAATCTTCAAACAAGAATTTTACCAGCTTTACTCATGATGCGCATCACTATTTTGCCTTGCATTCAAACACAGGGGAGGTCAAGCTGAGATCTCAAGCTTATAAATCAGAAAAGGCTAGAGATAATGGGATGGAATCTGTGATGAAAAATATGACTATTGAGAAACATTGGTCTGTTCTAGAAGAAAATGGTAAATTTTATAGCATTCTTAAGGCAGCCAATCATCAAGAAATTGGTCGTTCGGGGGCATATCAAAATAAAGCTGCAGCTTCATGGACACCTTTGACTACTACTGTTGCAGCTGCTAGTGCTGCGGGAATTAATACAGGTACTTCTTCTGGTAAAACAGATAAAACTACTAAAGGGACAAACCCTGTTGACAAAGTAAGCACTAGTAAAGAAGATGACTACTTAGTATGTAGTGCTTATGAAAACCATAAGGTCAACGACAAGGTGAATAATGTAGCTCTGTTCAAACATTCTAATGGACAATATTATTTTGCTTTGTATGGCAAAGAGGGAAATGTTAGACTTAGGTCAGAAGGTTTTGAAACTGCTAACAAAAGAGATGAAGAACTGTCAGCTGTTTTGAAATTAAAAAATAATAAGTCAATGTACACCAGAGAAGAACCAAGAAAGGGTTTTTTCTATGATGTATTGAAAGATAAAACAGGGAGAGAAGTAGGTAGATCTTGCTTGAAGCAAATAAAGAATAAAACTGCTGCAGGAACTAACACTAAAACGGCTGCTACCGCAGTGGCTGCAGCTTCATCTGCTGTTGTAGTAAACAAGGCCAAGTCTACAAATCATGTTTCTGAAGTTAGAACTGAAAAATATGTATCAGCAAAGAGAAAAACAGGTGTTGTAAGAGAAACTGTTTCTTATAAAGAAGGAGTAACTCAATATGCAGCTCCAGCTGCAGGGGATTTAAATTTAGCAAAGTTTTGGTGGATTCCACTTTTGCTTTTATTGATACCTCTATTATTTTTAGCTTGGAATTGGATGAATCCTTCAACTGTAGTTTCTTCAGTTACCCCACCTCCAGTTCAAGAGCAAATTGTTGAGCAAGCAGTCGTACCACCGCCGGTAAAAGCTGTGCCTCCTCCAGTTGCTCCTACACCTAGATGTAAATGTGAAGATCTAAATCATTACATATTTACAATCCCAGGTGGACCAGCACCTAAGACTACTACTGCGCTAGGCTCTGCTCCAGAATACGGAGATTTACATAGTTTAGATGCTAATGGATTTTACAATAAATTAAAATCAAAGTATGCAAGCTCTGGGTCTGAAAAAAGATTCTTAGATGCCATTTTTAAACAGATGGGATATGATGGTGGCTTTGCTGATGCAACTGCAGGTATGTTTACAGCTGTGACTGTACCAAGAGGAGTATCTGGAAATTTAGGTACCAAGCGGGATCATCAAACGGTTCATAGAAAACTTGATCCTATCAATGCAAGGGATTTAGAAGCTTTTAGAATTAAAGCAAAGAATACCTGCGATTTACATTTTATGAAGACCTGTGGAAATCACTTCTTTTTTAAGGAATGTGATACAAATAGTTAGAAATTATTTAATCAGAATATAAGGGCCAGCTGTTTTACAGTTGGCCTTTTTTTTAGAATGTTGTGTCATGCGTTAAAATTAATTTCATTCCATAACAGCAGTCAAAAACAACTACTTGACAACATTGACAATCAAAATTCTTAGCTTTACAATTTTGCATGATAAATTTTTTGAAAAAGCTAATACATGAAAGAAATCCTTGATTTTCAGAAAGAAGAAATTGTTAATATTTATGATGAGATAAGTCTTTGGGCCGCACCGTTTGGAAGATTACTCTTGGAATATATTCCGATGCAGAAAAATGCAAAAATTCTAGATCTTGGTTTTGGGACAGGATTTCCAATAATAGAATTGGCTCAAAGATTTGGAGATGGCTCAACAATTTATGGTATGGATATTTGGCCAGCAGCTGTGAAAAGAGCGCAAGTTAAAATTAAAACTTTAGATATAAAAAATGTGGAGCTCTTTGAGCAAAGTGCGGAGAAAATACCACTAGATAATGGTTCCATTGATTTGATATGTTCTAACTTAGGTGTCAACAACTTTAACAATAAGGGAGATATTCTTTTAGAATGTTTTCGTGTGTTAAAAGATGGAGGGAACCTCTGTATAAGTACGAATCCTATAGGTACATTTGAAGCTTTCTTTTTATTGTTTGAAGAAGTACTGAAAGAACTTGAACTAGAGGAAGCCATAGGTATATTTAGGGAATATGTTTCGCATAGAGAAAGTAAAGAGAAAATAGTTGATGATTTTGATAGGATGGGATTTGTCTTAGAAAAAGCAATTGAGGATAAGACCTATATGCGGTTTGTTGATGCTTCGGCTATATTTGATCATGGATTAATTAGAATTGGTTTTTTAGCAACTTGGCAGAAAATAATTCCAGAGTCAGTCCATGATAAGTTTTTTGAGATATTAAAATCCAAGATCGATGCTGTCATTCAAGAAACAGGAGCATTTAAAATGAACATCCCAATTTTATATTTACAATTTAGAAAAGAGGATTAGCAGAAAATTAATCATAGTTCATGAAAAAAATCAATTTAATTTTATTACTAATATTAATGGGGGTACTCTTGGCTTGCGTAAATCAAGATCAAAAGCCAAAGTCAAAAGTACAGGAACTTATTCCAAAGGAAATAATCAAACAAAAAGGGGAGGATTTGAATCGAGGAGGTTTGGATGATTCAGGTAATTGGATTGATCCAACATTTAGAGTGAAATATACTTATTGGCAAAAAGATGGTGGTCCATTTATGGGGCTATGTGGGGATCAATATGCCTTAGTTTTTTTAGGTACTATAAAGGAGATCAAAAAAAAGATCAGAGACAAAAAAACTGGTAGCTACACTTCTCAAAGAGGTTTTTTAAATATTGATAGGGTACTTTTTCAAAGAGATTTGAAAAAGGAAAAATTTAACAAGCAATCATACTTCACTAGTGATTGTTTTTATAAAACAAAATTTAATAAAGGGGATAAGGTGTTGGTGTTTTGCTATGAGTATGAAGGGGGGTATTCAATCCCTGGGCCAAGAGCTATTTTGAACTTAGAAGGAGAAAATGACCCAGTTTTGAAATCCATAGAATCCTATATCGAATCAGGCCAAAAAGCAATTACACTTCGACCTAGTATTGACTTATGGGAAAAGCTTGGTTATGAGAAGGAGTTGAATCAAATGCTAGATTGTTTGAATTAAAGGATGACTAAAAACGATTATTTTTTGATAGTATTCCAATACTAGAATGATATATTAGATTTGACAATAAGAATCCTTTTCTGCAAATTGCAAGCTAGCCCCTTAATTTAGCCTATTTTCTTATGATTCAATCCTTGATAAGGATCTTTTTAATATGTTTTTTTTCATTGCTTGCATTAAGCATAGGGGCACAATTTGATATTCAATCAAAGGATATTAACCGAAATGCTTACCCTGAAAAAGCGATAGTAGTTCTAGAAAAGGCAAGAGCAACTAAGCCCAAATCAAATGAAATATTAAATATTTTATTAGAAGAAGCGTCAGCATTAGAATCGGTTAATCTTTACCCTCAAATTCTTGCTCAAATTTATCACGAAATTTTCGATTCCTATCGAAAATTAAGGAAACATCAATTGGGCACACCCTACTTGACTAAAGTAGCAGAACTCATTCATGAATATGGTACTGAAGAAGAGGAATGGGTAAAAATTAAAGCTGACTTTTTTGCTAGTCGTGCCTTCACTTTTTATTGGGAGTATCAGACGGATGAAGCTATCATAGAAATGGAAAAGGCTTTGAAGTTTTATAAGCATCTTAAAGATGACTTTAAAACTGGAGTTTCACTTAATGGTCTTGGAGTATATCACTCTGAGAAGAATGATTCGGAGAAAGCCATTAAATTTTTTGATGAGGCATTTGATTATTTTGAAAGTAGTGAAAATGAACCTTGGAAACTGCGTTCTCAATTCTGCAAGGCTGTAGATTTAATACATCTCGAAAGGTTAGATGAGTCAAGAGGTCTTTTATTAGAGATACTCCCAATACTTGAGCGTACTAATCATGTAAATTATAGATTTGCTATATCAAAGTTAGGGGAGATAGAAATGAAGCTGAAAAATTTTGATGAAGCCGAAAAGTTAATGAAGCAATCTATTGACTGGAGTTTAGAAAATAACAATCACAACTCAATTGTTACAACTGGAGATAAATTGATAAGCTTATATGAGCAGCAAAAATATTATGATAAAGCACTAGAATTTTCAAAATTAAAAAGTGCGCATCAAGATTCTCTTTTAACTCAATTTAATGAAACTAAGAACATAAAGGCTCAGGAACAATTAGAGGTATTTGAACAAAAGCAAATTGTCAAAGAATTAGAATATCAGCAAAAGATAGAAAGGAATAAATTTAGAAACAGACTTTTTTATTTAGTTGGCTTTTTTAGTTTCTTGTTGACCATTTTAATTTTTTGGATTTATAGTCAAAGATCAAAAAGAAAGCAGACATTATTACTTCAATCTAAAGAGGATGAAATACAAAAAGTTCGAGAAAATTTACTTTCATCAGTTACCCATGAATTGCGTACCCCTTTAACCTTAATAGTTGGGCAAATAGAGCAGCTGCAGAATGGAGACCTAAGTAAATCCGATCAAAAAATTACAAAAAAATTAGATCGTAATGCTTCAGATCTGTTAGCTCAAATTGATCAATTATTACATTGGAAAAGGACGGAGGCAAAAGCTATGGTTCTGAGTCCAGCATTGGGAGACGCTGCTGCTATTATGAAAGAAGTATTTCTCTCAACACGAAGTAATTTTGAGACTAAGAATCTACAATGGTCTTATGATATCTTTCCTGAAAAGTTGACACTTGAATTAGATTTTGGAAAGCTAAAAGTTATCGTCAAAAATCTTCTAAGTAATGCCGCTAAATATACTCCAGAAGGAGGGACAGTTATTTTAAAGATGGCGTTGGAATCTGAAGATAGACTGAAAATTAGTGTGGAAGATAATGGAATCGGAATCTCTGAAACGGTGAAAGATAAAATTTTTAATTGGTACCAAAGAGCACAAGAGACTGACTTGAATAACTCTTCAGGTTTTGGCGTTGGCTTGGCTCTTTCAAATGAGCTAAGCAAACTAATGAAAGGAGAATTGAACTTCACTTCAACTGAAGGAGTTGGGTCAGTTTTTTCTTTGATTTTACCTATTGAAAAAATCTCAGAAGTGCAATCATTTGAAGCAAGAAAGATTGAAAGACTTGAGCCAAATTCCTTCAAAGAAAATATAAAAGAAACAAGCTGTTTAATCATTGAAGATCATCCTGAACTCCTAGTATATCTCAAAGACTTGTTATCAGAAATGTATGATGTATTTACAGCCGATTCCGCTGAAAAAGGAATAGAATTAGCACTTAAGCATTTGCCAGATATTATAATTTCGGATCAAATGTTACCAGGCAAAACTGGATTAGAATTATGTAAGGATTTGAAAGAACATATTTTGACGGATCATATACCAATCATTATACTTACTGCTTTAAACAACGAAGAGATCCATCACCTTGCCTTAAAAAATAGAGCGGATAGTTTTATAACAAAACCTTTTAAACAGAAGGAGCTTTTATTAACAATTAATAATTTGATTCAAAATAGGAGGAGGCTAAAGATTCGATATCAAAGAAATGATCCGGTTATGAAGTTAAAGAAGGATGATCCTTTTATCAATTTAATGGTTTCAAATATTGAATTAAATTATACTGATAGTAAATACAATGTTGACGCCTTAGCTAACAACCTTAAAATAAGTAGAACTCAATTATTTAAGAAATCTAAAGCCTTAATAGACTCTTCTCCATCTGCATTGATAAAAAAGCATCGATTAGATCAAGCAAAAAAGAGTCTGGAAAATGGAGACAAGTCTGTTTCTGAAACGGCTTACTCATGTGGGTTTTCTAGTCCTGAATATTTTAGTACTGTTTTTAAAGAGCATTTCAAACAAAGTCCCAAGGAATTTTTAAAAAAGTAAAACCTAAGTTTTTGGTCGTGATACTTTTTAATATGGATAGAGTACCTATTAATTCTATAGTCTTTGGTTTTTCTAATATTTAATCTTAATGTGTTAAGATTAGTGTTTAATCCCTATTCTAAGTAAGAATCTCTTGTTGGCTTACGAAATCAAAGGCTTTTTAATACATATTCAAAGGTATTTTATCAATAAATGAAGCATATTGTAAGTTGATAGTAACATTTGACCTGACAATCAAATAATAAAGTTAAACTAGAAAACTATGAACAAATTAATCCGATTTGCACTTTTAGTATTTGTACTCTTTTTATTGCAATTTTCATCTTATTCTCAAGATTGTGGGATTCAAGAACACCATGAAAATTGTATGGCTTCAGATCCTATCTATCAGGAAGGATATATGAAGAATGAAGCTTATATGAAGCAAAGGGTGAAAGATCCACAAATTGCTTCTCGAAATTCCCAAAACGGACCTTATGTCTTGCCAATGGTAATCCATATCATCCACATTGGGGAGGAACACTTTTCTAATGTATCGGAAGAAATTGTTCATTTAGCAATGGAAAAGTTAAACAATGACTTTAATGGTAGTCTATATAATGGTAACATAGATACAGAAATTGAATTTTGCCTAGCTTCTATTGATCCTGAAGGAAATCCTACCAATGGTATTAATAGGGTAGATGGATCTTCACTTCCTGGCTACATCGATTACGGAATCAGATATAATGGTGATTTTGGTACAGAAGGTTCACTTGTTAAAGATTTAAGCAGATGGCCAACTTCACAATACATGAATGTCTGGGTTGCACATAGAATTAGTGGCAATGCAGGAGCTTATGCGACATATCCTAATGGAGGGCTTTATGATGGAGTCGTTATGCAACCTGGTAATTTAAACTCTGGCGTGTTTGCGCATGAACTTGGACATAACCTTAATTTGTTCCACACTTTTGATGGCAATAGAGAAGAATGTATTGAAAACGAAGATTGTCAAACACAAGGAGATCGGGTTTGTGATACGCCAGCACATCAGGTTGGGGATTGTTCATTCAGTCAATGCATCGACACGGACTATTTTGAAAACTCGTCTAACAACTTCATGAGTTATTGCGGGAACTATTTGCTTTTTACTCCAGGTCAAAAGGAAAGAATGCATGCAACAATCGAAGGTCCAATTAGAAGACCTCTATTGTCTTCTTTGGGATGCGCATCCTCTTTGCCAACAAATAATGTTTCATTGTTAGAAGCTAGGGATTTTAATTTGCCTACCTGTGGAGAACTTGTGTCACCAGTAATAAAAGTAATGAATCAAGGTTCACAGTTGTTAACAAGTTTTGAGGCAAGGTATAGAATGAATGGAGGTACTTACAAAAGTATTATTGTAAACACATCCTTGGCTTATGGAGCTTCCGACTATTTTACTTTAGATGGTATAGAAGCGCAATTTGGGGAGAATTCAATTGATATAGAAGTATTAAATCCCAACGGACAACAAGATGAAATTTCGACCTACGATATGTTAAGTATTGTATATGATAATACAGTAGAAAACGTAGAAGTAACACCGGAGTATTTTGAAGATTTCGAATCCTATGATGATATAGATTACAGCCAATTGCCATATGGATATAGCTCTTACGGATTAGGGGCTAGTACTTTTTCTCGTTGGTATCATGTACGAAATGGTGTAAACACTTGGCTATCTGCTTCTTCTTATAGTACGACAGAAGGAGAAGAGGATATCGCTGCATTAAAAATACCGTTGGTCGATTTGACCAATTACAACAATGCAAAATTATTATTTAAATATTCTTTTACAAGGCATCAAGATTTTGCACCGGATGGGCATACTTTAAAGGTGGTAGCTTACAGAGGATGTGATGGAGAAGCAGAGGTGTTGTGGCAAAAGTCAGATTATGACTTGCAAACAGTAATTGACGCACCACCAAATGCTATAGAGAGTTATAAAGCCGTTTCAATTGATATCAGTTCGTTTGAAAACGAAAAAGTAAAAATAGAATTTCAATACAGTTATCGCACACAAGATTCTTACAGTCTTAATTTAGATAATATACTTGTAAGAGGAGATTTAAACGGAGCAAAGAGTTCTTGTCAGATTCCTATTTCATCTGATATGATTTTTAATCCAGATGGTAGCCAAGCTTCTGCTAACTCGGGAGGAGCAAGTTTGTTTGATGAGCAAAATACAATTGGGGAACCACCATTTGGGCTAGGAGGAAATATGGAATCCCCTTGGCTAACTCCTTATGCTCCAGATCAAAAAGTTTATTTAGACCTAGGAGAAGTGTACAATATTTCGTCTATCTATTATTATGATACAAATGGTCAGGGACAATTCAAGATAAAACCAACATTGCCAAATGTCAACTCAACGCAAGAAGTTTCTTTCGATTGTAGTGCTTGGCCAATCCGATGGGAAAGCTTAGAAAATCTAAACTGGCAAAGTCGATACATCACTTTTACAAAAGGAGAAATTGGCGCGCACCTAGGAGAGGTTTATATATGTGGTACACCTACAGACGGTACCCAAGCCACATGTCAAGATGGCATCTTAAATCAAAATGAAACGGAGGTAGATTGTGGCGGTATTTGTCCAGCTTGCGAAACCATAGCAACTTGTCAAGACGGTATTCAAAATCAAAATGAAACAGGTATAGATTGTGGGGGAGTATGCCCTAGCTGTGAAACGGAAGGATCTGATTGTGAAGAAAATATTAACGGGTATTCATTTTATGGGACTTTTGAAAACCATAATTACTATTTGTCAAATGATATATTGACATGGAGCCAAGCAGAAGCCTTATGTGTTCAAAACGGAGGGCATCTTGTAACAATAAACAGTGCGGAGGAAAATGAATTTGTGAGATCTAATTTAGAAAGCAACTTTATTTTAATTGGTTTGAATGATCGTACTACAGAAGGAAATTTAAACTGGATTTCGGGACAGACCCTAAGTTATAATAATGTCATTAGCAACACAGCTGATAATGATTATGGAATGATGAATTTTTGGGATGGCTCTTGGACTTTTGTTGGAGAGAATGTTAGAAAAGCCCACCTAATGGAGATCCCTTGCAGTACCAATCCTGGCTCAGGCATTAGCTTAAATTGTCCAGGGAACTTGGAAATACTTCTTCCATTCCAGCAAACAAGTGGACAAGTGATTTATGATGTAAGTGCAACGACAGATTGTCCTTCAGGAGATGTTAGCATTAGCATCTCTGGTATTCCTTCTGGAGGAACTGGTATTTTCGGTAGGTATCCTATTGAAGTAACAGCAACTGACCCTTGTGGAAATGAGGAAACTTGCTCGTTTTATGTAGATTTAAAAACTAGAGTGCACGAGTCTTCGGCAACTTGCCCAGAAGATATTACAGTAGTGGCAGCTGATATAAATGGAGCAGTTGTTACATGGGACGAACCCATCCCAACGACGGACTGCGAAGCTTTGACACTTACTTATCAAGGTTTCTATTCCTCTGGCGATCTTATACCAATTGGAACACATCAAATAGATTATGTCTGGAGAGAAGAGGGAGCAGAAGCAATTTGTGGAAGTAATGCTTCTTGCAATTTTGAAGTGAGCGTTTTAGCACCTGATCAAGGAGGCGACTGCCCAGAAGATATTGATGGTTTTACTGTTCTTGGAGAATATAATGATAGCAAATATTATATCTCCAACACAAAGAAAAATTGGCAAGAGGCAGAATTGTATGTCAAAGTAAATACAGACGGATATTTAATTTCAATTAGTTCAGAAGAAGAGAATGAATTTATTCGTTCCAAAATCGGAAATGAGATTGTGATTATCGGTTTGGCAGATAGACAAAATGAAGGAGATCTTGTCTGGGATTCAGGCGAGCCATATATCTTCAGTAAGCTGGAAGTGGAAAATACTTTTGCTGTAGACAATGGATATATGAATTTCTGGAATGGAGGATGGGGGCTAGATGGTCCTTGGACTTCAAGGTATTTTATTTTGGAAGTACCTTGTCTTGGCCAAGAAGATTCAGATATTAGTTTGACTTGTCCGGCTGATATCGATATCACTTTAAATGTAGACGAAGAAAGTAGGCTTATAGATTATCCAGTAATCTTGTCAACGGATTGTGAGCAAGGAGGATTGACTTATGAAGTTTTTGGAGGCCCAGATTCAGGGGGAGCTTTCACGGCAGGTTCATATTTTATGTCTATAGAAGCAACGGATAATTGTGGTAATGTAGAAATATGTAGTTTTATAATTTCGGTATTGGCAACAGAGGACGGACCAAAGCCTGACATGACTTTGAGTAATTTCTTTTATAATGAAACAGCTGTTTCATCAGGAGATATTCTTTCTTTTAAAGTTGATATTTCAAATATTGGTACAGCAGTATCGGGTAGCTTTAATTTAAAGTCATACATTTCCACAGATAGAAATTTAAGCTTAGATGATATTCAAGATGGAATAATAAATACAAGCTTTTTTGCTGCAGGTCAAACAGTATCTGGAGTTGGAGGAGCCTTAACGGTGCCTGCTAATTTGTCTGATGGAAATTATTATGTCATTCTTGTTGTGGATGCGAATGATGAATTGAATGAGTTAAATGAAGGGAATAATGTTTTGGTAGCATCAAGCACTTTTGAAGTAGGCTCAGGTGGAACTGATTGTTCTGATATTTATTCAAATGCTACCTATCTAGGAGAGTTTGGAAATAGCAAGTATTTCATGAGTAATGTTAAATACAATTGGCAAGAGGGACAAACATATATGCAAGACAATCTAGGTAACTTGGTATCCATAAATTCTGCTGCTGAAAATCAATTTATATACCAAAGATTAAATAGTGAAATTGTATTTATTGGTTTGAATGATGAACAAGTCGAAGGTAGCTTTGTCTGGGATTCTGGTGCAGGGTACAACTACAATAATTTTACAACTACGAATTCAGCTAGTGGTGATTATGCATATATGAATTTTTGGGATGGAACATGGGGACTTGATGGAAGATGGACAAAAAGAAAATTATTAATAGAAGTAGAGTGCTCAAATACTGCAACTGCTTTTTTTGATCATAACAATGAATTTGCTATTAGCAAGAGCACCTATAATTCAGAAAGATTAAAAATTACAAAACTATTTCCCAATCCAGCTACAGATCTGATACATATTGAAATTCAAAGTTTAGAAACAGAAAAAATCCAAATGGAAGTTTATAACATGGATGGACAATTGATAATGGAAGAATCAATAGATGTTATTGATGGGATACAAATGATTCCTATAGAAATAGGAACTTTGAATTCAGGAGTATATCAAATATTGATTCAAGACGATGAAGGACATTCACATACTCAAAGATTTATAAAATCTCGTGGCTAGACTTTAGCTTGTGTTAAAGACTAGCATGTAAATATTTTATAGATTTTGGTAGGGCCGATCAGGGAAACTTGGTTGGCCATTTTTTTTCAACTTTGTCATATTAGTATAGAATATTTCTTACTTTTAAAAATGCGAAAATTACTTGCGGAAGTTTCTAATTGTAAAATTTGTGAACCACAATTGGCATTAGGAGCGAGACCCGTTGTTAGTCTTCATAAGAAAAGTAAAATCATAATAATTGGACAAGCGCCGGGAACAAGAGTGCATGCTTCAGGTATTCCTTGGGATGATAAAAGTGGCGAAAAATTGAGAGCATGGATGGATATTTCAAAAGAAGTATTTTATGATCCAAAACAGATAGGGATAGTCCCAATGGGATTTTGTTATCCAGGCAAAGGGAAGTCTGGTGATCTTCCTCCGAGGAAGGAATGTGCACCTAAGTGGCATGATTTACTATTTATAGGTGTAGAAGATATTAAACTCATTTTATTAATTGGGACTTATGCGCAAAAGTATTATTTGAAAGATGACAGGGAGAAAAACTTAACTGAAAGAGTAAGACAATTTGAGAACTACTTACCTAAGTATTTTGTTTTACCACACCCTTCTCCACGCAACAATATATGGATGAAAAAAAATGATTGGTTTAATGAAGCAGTTATTCCAGTCTTACAATCTACTGTAAAAGAGATAATTCACTAAATTGCATGAATTTTATAAATTAATACATAAATGCAAAATAACGATATACTAAGAAGGATCAGATATATCTTCGATCTCAATGATGATACAATGATGAAGACTTTCGCTTCAGGTGGTATAGAAGCGACTAGAGCGCAAGTTAGTGCTTGGTTGAAACGTGAAGAGGATCCAGACTTTATAAGCTTGTATGATAAGCATTTAGCAACCTTCTTAAATGGATTTATAAATTATAAAAGAGGGAAAAGAGAAGGACCACAAGCAAAAGCTGAAAAGACCTTAAATAATAATCTAATCCTTAGGAAGATTAAAATTGCTTTAAATTTAAAGGATGATGATATTTTAGCAATGCTGAAATTGGCAGACTTTAGACTCAGTAAACATGAACTTTCTGCTTTTTTTCGCAAGCCAGGACAAAGTCAATATCGCTTATGTTTGGATCAAGTACTTAGGAGATTTCTACAAGGTTTGCAATTGCATTATCGAAAAGAAGACAAAGCAATCATTGAAAAAGAGATATTAAGAGATAAAAAAACAGATTCGAAAAAGTGGTAACTTTGAATAATTGTTTATAATTGCATAATTTATTCCACAAAATTAAAATCCATAAAAATGGCAAAAGGTAAAGATTCTAAAAAAGCGGTTAAAAAGGAAGCGACTAAAAGCTTGAAAGAGAAAAGAGCTGAAAAACGTTTGAAAAAATCAAAGAATGGATAAGGTCTTGTGAGATTTTTCATTTAGTACTTGAAAAGATATCTTATGCAGCCTTAATTGTAAGTCTACATGAGAAAACTACTAAATGGAAAATCTTTAAATCATCTTTTATATTTCAGCTTGATACTATTTCTTATTTGAGCAAAGTCAATTAAATGAAAATTGCTAAGGAGTAAGAACATATTAAAAGAATAATTACTTAAACTGAACTACTAACTCTTCTTTGTCCAGTTGCCTTCGGTACTGCTTTTAATTTCTTTGAGATGCTGAAGAAAAAAGTACTGCCTTCTCCATATGTGGATTCTACCCACAACTTCCCCTTATGGATCCCAACAATATTTTGGCAAGTAGAAAGTCCTATTCCAGAGCCTTCATATTCATTCTTACTATGTAATTTTTTAAAAGGCTCAAAGATGTCTTTAATGTGAATTTCCTTGATTCCTATCCCATTGTCTTTGATGGCAATTGTAATTGATTTTTCCTTTTCAATCGCATAGATATCTAAAACTAATTGCTGACCATCCTTTTTAAATTTTAAAGCGTTAGAAATTAAATTTTGAAAAACTTGATATATTCTAACTGGGACAACATTTGCTTTCGGAAGAGGTTTTCTTCTGATCAAAACATTGTTATTCGAAATTTGATTATCAAGATCCATAATTACTTCATTTAGGATGTCATCTAAAGAAGAAAAATGAAAATCCTTTTGTTTTTTTGTAGACCTAGCATAGTCTAACAAGTCTGTCACCAGTCTTTTCATTCTTCCTGAACCTTCTTCAATAAATTTAATATAAGTCAGTTGTGGTGAACTAGGGTTTCCATTTTCTTCTAAATGCTCTCTTAAAATTTCTGAAAAATTTTGAATTGTACGAATCGGTTGTTGCAAGTCATGCGAAACTATAGAAGCAAATTTATTTAGCTCATTGTTTCTGTGCTTTAATTTAGCTTCTGTTTTTAATAGTTTTGAATTTGAATTTTCTAGGGCTGTGTTTTGACCCTCAATTTTTTTAACAAGCTTTTGATTTTCACGTATAAGGATTGTTGATAAAACACAAGCAATTAAAATGTTTATACAACTAATAACTAAATAATAGTTAGCATTTAAATTAACAAGTTGAGATCTAAAGGCAAGTACATCAACTGAGCTATTTATCTGTGAATAGAAATATCCAATTGTTATAAATGAAATTGCTGACCATACGATCCCTGACCTATACCCCACAAGAACAAAAGCTGCTAAAGGCACAATGAACATGGAATGTAAATCTTCTGAAAAAATGCCCCCAGTTTTAGGAATAAGCAGGAAGAAGGCAATGTATGTAATACAACATAGAATGTTTCCAACTAAAATTAAAGATCCAGTATATTTAAAAACCAATGCAAGAGATAGCATTGCTATGGATAGTAGAAAGAAAGGGAAATTAGAATGTGTAAAATATAAAGCTATTGGACTTAAAATGAGAGTTATAATAGAAAAGGCAATACAGGTAGTAGATAAGATTTTTGCTCTCGTCAAATCAATCTCAGAATTAGTCTCAGGTAATAGCCAGTTTAAATTCAAATCTATTGTCTTTTTAAAAAGTTCTAAAATCATGAAATCAAATGCTTGAATAAATTATTTAAACCAAGCTTGATACATATTTTTTTCGAAATTAATTTTAGAACTGTTTTACGGGTTATAGTGACATAGGACTCAAACTTTAAGCCAAAAAGGGTTTGATATTTCGTCACTTATTATTCGCTGATAAATAATTTAGCAACAAAATTAATTTTGTTATTATTAACTGCATGCTAGTCTCGAAATTGGTTTAATCAAATACAAATATTTTCATGTATTAGTACAAAAAAACAGGCAAACGTATGTTTAAAGCATGCGTTTTATGCCTTAATGACGTTTGCCAATTATTGAATATTTTTGACTGTTTATTTGACTTAATTTATACCATACCTATCTGTTAAATATTGTAATGCAGTTTCAATTACTTTATCTTCTCCAGATATTACATTCTCCATCTCATTTTTGACCAAAATTTCTGGAACATGCCCTATTCCGTCTAGAGACGAACCATCTGGCAGTAAAGTTCTTTGAGTAGAGTACCTATACTCCCAACCAATAGGCAAAAATCTATGCATGGATGTATTTGAAAAATCACCAGCTGTTATATCTCCGACTTGACTTACATGTCCAAATGACTTCATTGTTGTGAGAAAATCTTCTCCCGCACTAATTGTCGCCCTATTTGTAATAACTACTATTGGCTTAGTGAATTGTCTAGGTCCTCCAACTGATGAATACCATTTCGTTTTTTCTGAAAATTCATCTCGACCAGGACCAATTTTGTCTTCTGTAGTATGCGTGAAATGAACGCCATCTGAAAATCTACTTGCTAGAAATCTAGAGAAGTTTGCATCACCTCCTGTATTACTTCTGATGTCAACTATGATAGCTTTTTTTGATTCATGCTCCTTTATTACTTCGTCTATCAAAGTCTCATCCCAACCATCCATGGCACCTATGTAGAGATAACCTATTTCTTTGTCCATGATTTTTGCAGATTGAAAATAATCATTGGGATCTAAGGACCTATGATTTTCGAGGTAATTTGAAACAAATGGATTTGCTTCAAAAACTTCATGTGCTGCCATGTTTGACTCGTAACCAGAAACTTCTATTTTTTGATTCTCTCTATCATAGATAAAAGTATGGCTGTCATCTAAATATTCATTCATTGCCACCATTATGTCCCAAAGTTCATCTTCCGTTGTTGATCCTGTCACTTGTGGATTATACTGATTGTAGATACTATCCCAGTCGTGTCCTCGTACCTGAAATAGACCGTAATGTTCATTGATGTCATTCCAAAATAATTCGAAATTTTCTCTAGGTGTATTGCCTACCTCGGTTCCAATAATTGTTTTTTCGCAAGAAGTAAGACTCGTAATAATTAGTATTGCTATTAAAGTGTTAACTAGATTTCTCATGATATTAAAATTTATAGTTTAGACCTACAGTGATCTGGTTTTGAAATTGCTTGTATTCTTTATTGCTTTGTGTGTTGAATTCATATTGTACCATTGTGCTTAATTTATTGTTCAATTCATATCTATGAATCAGATCAAATTTGATAGCTCTGTGTTTTAACCCTGAAACAAAATTTCCATTTGTAATTAGTGCCAATGGTTTCTCTGTATTTTCATTTAGCTCATCATCGTAACCGCTGAAAGGTGGTCTAACAAGTAGAGAAACAATTGGAGCAGACAGATTTGCAGTTAGGTTGTGCTTCTCATTAATTTGATAGTTTAATCTTGCACTTAAATCTAATCTGTGCGTTATATTGAATGTAAAGGATTCATAGACATTATTAAATATTGCCTCGCTAAAATCCAAATGATATTTAGCGCCAAGTGCAAAATCAATTTTTTTATTTTTTGTATAGAATTTTCTTAGATATCCTAATTCGATATCTCCGTAGATATATATTGATTCGAGAGAGTCAGAGGCGTTTGTTTTTAATGAACCGTTTGAAAATGCTAAATTCGAAAAGAAAATGTTTTTTGAGGATGACTTGCTATTTTCATAAGACAATTTGTACAAAATACCTCTTTCCTTATAATGTAAGGGCGAAAAATTTGTGTCTTTCATAATACCAGTATTAGATCCAATAGATAATCCAATCTGATGATTGTATGTTTTAGAAGATCCGATTTCTATTAAGGAATTGGTTTGTCCAGAAGCCAAAATGCTTAATAGTAGACTTGAAATTAAAATGATATACTTTTTCATATTTTAAATATTTGATGATTTAAATATTAATTACAATGCAATTATACAGGCATTTGTATTCTTAAAAAGTCCCTTTGAATAATCTGGCGGACCTAATGAATAACATGGCAAGGAATAGACTGAATTCAAATAAAAGGATGCTCAGCCAAGGTTTATTTTAATTTTTATGCTTGGAAAGGTCAATGAAATATGCCTTTTGGCCTAGGTCTAAGTTGTTGTTTTTATTGAATGAATAATGTGGTTGTTCCATCGAATAATCTGGCAGGCCGTTAAAGTCAAGGCCTTTATCTTTGTTTAAAACAACAAAAGATGCATATTACATTAGTAATGAAAAAGATATTTATAATTTTATTTTTCCTGCTTAGTATTAATTTTAATGCTAAGGCTCAGTATGTCGTTCAAGAGGAGACTTACTTTATTGAACGACTAAATAATATATTGGCAAATAAAGAAAAAATTGGATTTAAAAAATGTTTAAAACAATTAAAGGAGGATCTCAGTCGAGATGAATTAAAATCTTTCCCTAAGACCTTAATAGACTATCTTTTTGAAATCCAAGATCTATCCTTACAAGTTGGAGCTAGAGATGGGGTTTATTTTCATTTGGAAAAAGCTAAAAAGAATATTGATAGCTCCGCAAAAAGTCGGATGTGGGAATATTTAAATGCAAAAGGCAAATTTTATCTGGAAACTATTGAGTATAAGAAAGCAAAATTGTTGTTTGAAGAGGCCTTAAAAATGGTTGACACAAAAAGGGATCTTTCGGCCAAAAGAAAAATTCTACAGAATTATTCAAATAATTTAAGACTACTCAAGAAATATGACGAAGCAATTGATGCAGCGGAAGAATGTGCAACCATAGCTCAAAAATTTGGCGATGCTAAGAATGAGATGCAAGCTAAAGCAAGTTTGGGTAACATTTATTTTGCAATGCAATTCTTTCCAAAGGCTGCAGAATTATATAATAAAGCCTATTTGTTTGCTAAAGAAAATAATTACAAACAAGATGCGGTTGTCTATGCTTCAAAGATGTCTGAACTCTATATGGTTCTTGGTCAATTTAAGGAAGCTATAAAATATTCCGATGAAAGTTTACAACTAGCTCAAGAAATTGAGATGGATCGTTTTACCCCTTACAGTTTATTGGATAAGTCAAAAGCTGAATATTACCTAGGCAAGTTTATTCAGGCTGATGAATCCTTGGCTAAATTCTCAGAGAAAGATGAAGTGTTTAAACCAATAAAACTACATTGCCAAGCAACAATTTTAAGGGCAAAGATTAACTGGGTAAAAGGTGATAAGGAACGCGCTCGCAAATTATATACTTTTGCAGAGAACGAATGTGTGAGTGATGAATTGGCCAGTATCTTGCCTGATATCTTATTGGGAAGAGCCTTGTATTATTCTAATGAAAAGAAATATGAAGAAGCTCTTCTTGAAATAAAAAAAGCACTTCTAATGGAAGTGGAGGATATGCGGACGGAATTAGAATTAAAAGAATTACGTGCTAGCATATTTGAAAAATCAGGAAGCTATAAACAAGCTTATTACGCAGTTAGAGAAAAGGAAATATTATTAGATACCTTAGTAAGTATGAATAGAATCGGTTTGATCTTAGCCGAGGAATCAAAGAAAGAGATTGAGCAAAGTAAATTTGAAATTCAACAACTTGAATCAGAAAAATCTTTGCTTGGCGCAAAAATTACGCAAAGAAGGAATATCATTTTAGGCTTGCTAGGTAGCCTTATCTTTCTAGGAATTGTCTCTTATTTTTATTCTAGAAATAGAAAGTTGAGCATTGAAAAAGAACTTGCTGAAGTAAAACAAAATTTATTGCGAATTCAAATCAATCCGCATTTTATATTTAACACCCTAGCCTCCATACAGTCTTCTTTTTTACTTGATGATAAAGAAAAGACCATTCATCTTTTTAATAAATTTTCTAACCTAATGAGACAGGTGTTAGAGAATTCCGAAAAAGCTTTTGTCCCACTAAACGAGGAAATTGAAATGTTAGTCAACTACCTAGAACTAGAAAAGGTAAGAACCAATAATAAATTTGATTACGCAATTAATATTGGAGAAGGAGTCGATATTTATAATGAGGAAATTCCATCTATGATCTTGCAAATATTTATAGAAAATTCTATCTGGCATGGCATTATTCCAAAAGAAGAAAGAGGACTAATAGAGTTGAATGTAAGTAAGATAAATAGTCAATTAAAAATAAGTTTGGAAGACAACGGGGTAGGACGAGCCTTTTCTCTTAGTAGAAAATCTAAAGATCAAAAGAAGAAAAAATCAATGGGTACTAATTTGGTTGTTCAAAGAGTACAGTTGCTAAATTTAAAGTACAACAAGAATTTGAAACTTGATATTCTTGATGGTGATAACAAAATCGGAACAAAAGTCTTGTTGGCGATTTAATTAATTAAATCATTGTTATAAATTTAAAAGCTCAAATAAATACAAATGCTGAAAGTACTAATTATAGATGATGAGAAGGATGCAAGAGCTGCACTAGAAGTTTTGCTCCAAAAATTTGTAAAAAATGTAGAAGTTATTGGCCATGCCACTGGAGTGAAATCAGGATTGGAACAAATAGCTGCGCTGAAACCAGCCGTTGTTTTTTTAGATATTAATATGGAGGATGGAACTGGTTTTGATTTATTAGATGAGATAGAGGAGTTTAATTTTCATTTAGTATTTGTTACAGCTTTTAATCAGTATGCGATTAAGGCATTTAAGTATTCCGCATTTGATTATTTATTAAAGCCTGTTGATCTTCAAGAATTGCGAAAATGCGTAGAACGAATAAGAGCTTCTAAATTATATAATAATGAAAGTAGAATCAAAGAACTTAAGACATCTCATAAACAGGGAAGAAATACAAAATTGACTTTACCTAACTTTGGAGGTTTTGATATCATAGAGATTAAAGAAATTATTAGATGTGAAGGACAGAAAAATTATACAACATTCTATCTAAGAGGTGGTAATAAAATAGTAGTGAGTCAAACTCTAAAAGAATATGAAATGCTATTAGAGGATCATGACTTCATGCGTGTCTTTCAATCTCATTTAGTGAACTTAGATTGTGTGCAAAAATACATTAGAGGCAGAGGAGGGGAACTCATCATGGAAGATGGTGCGACAGTTCCTGTGTCAAGAGATAAAAAGGATGAGCTACTCTCTAAACTAAAAGCCTAGTTTTAGTTAATTCCATTAGCTCTTTTCAAACTTAAATGAAAAGTTAAGCCAAGGCTTCCTTTCTTATGGCTTAAGGATATTTAATATCTTGGGATATAAATCAATCTATAAATGATGAAACTGATCAAGCTTTTAATTGTATGTTCTTTTTTTCTTGGCAATCTTAAGGGACAAGAACTGAATAAGACGGATTATGAAAGAGCACTTTCTTATGTACCCAAGAATTTAGCTAATAAATCTGTTTACAATTTGCATACTTCAGTGAATTGGTTTGCTGATAGTACAGGCTTATATTTTGTAGATCATAACATTGATGGAGGAACTTATAAGTCACTTCATTTTGATTCTCCAAAGATCAAAACAATGTTTGATCATGATAAATTGGCAGTAGCCCTTTCTAAAGAAAGTGAAAAAGAAGTCCTTGCATCAAATTTAGAATTAAGCCAAATTGAAAATAAAAATAAGAAGATTTTCTTCACACACCAAGGACTAGAATATTCTTGGGACAAAACAACAAAAACCTTAAATAAGATTGTTCAAGAAGAATCAATTCCAATTATAGATACAGAATCACCAGATGGAAACTGGGTGGCATATGTTGAGGCATATAATCTTTATTTACGTTCAACGAAAACTCAAAAAGAATATCAACTAACTTTTGACGGAACAAAAGATAGAACCCATGGCTCCTATTATGGATGGTTTGATAAAATGTATGGGGAGAATTCAGATAGACCAGAACGCTTTAATATAAGTTGGTCTCCTGATTCCAAATACATTTACTCCAGACTAACCGACATTAGTAAAGCCGAAAAAATGTACATGCTTGATTATAGTCAAGACAGCTTGTTTAAACCAGCGCTACTTTCTTATTATAGAGCATCACCCGGTGATACGAATATTGTCTATTATGAGCCTATGGTCTTTGATGTTGAAGAAAAGAAAAAAGTGCCAATCGATCTTGGAAGAAATGCACATTTTTCTGCTGCTACATTTATATGGGGGCCAAAAGAAGATGAATTAATTTATCGACAAAAAGAAAGAGGTTTTTTGAAAGAAACCTTTTATAAAATTAATCTCAAGGAGGCCACAAAAGAAATTCTGTTTGAAGAAGTCTCGAATATTGGAATTGACAATTTTGTTTATTGGCCTTTGCCAGAAAAAAAAATGTTTGTATTTATTTCTGAACGCTCTGGCTGGCGACAAATATATTTGTTAGACTTAGAGACAAAAAAGATAGAGCCACTAAGTAAGGGGAATTACTTTGTACAAGAGATAGTATATGTTGACGAAAAAAGAGAAGAAATATTTTTTCTTGCTTCTGGAAAAAACAAAAGCATCAATCCATATCTCAAACAATTATATAAAGTAAACTTCAAGGGACAAGTGAGCTCTTTAACATCAGATAATCTAAATCATGAAGTTAGTTTTTCACCTGATGGGAAGTATTATGTGGATAATGTTTCTTCAATTTCAAGTCCTACGAAAACAATCCTTTGTAAAAGTAAAACAGGACAGAAGGTATTGGATTTGACAAAAGCAGATGCTAGCACTAAAATTTCTTCAGGTTGGCAATATCCAGAAACATTTTCTTTAATTGGAAAAGATAAAAAGACAAAAATTTATGGCGCCATTTGGAAGCCCACTAATTTTGATCCTGCTAAAAGTTATCCAATCATTGATGCTACTTATACTGGACCACATACTTCTGTTTTTCCAAAAAGTTTTAACCGTGCTTTTGATTTACAGAGTCTGGCAGAGTTAGGTTTTATTTTAATTAAAGTAGATGGTTTAGGGACAGCACAAAGGTCTTTGGCTTTTAGAGCACATAGTTATAAGAACATGGGCAATAATTTGGAAGACCATGTATTAGCAATTGAGTATTTGGCTAGTAAGTACAAATGGATAGATGGAAATAGGGTTGGCATATTCGGACATTCAGCTGGTGGCTATGATGCCGCTCATGCGATGTTGGCCTTCCCAGATACCTATAAGGTGGCAGTGGCCAGTTCTGCAGATCATGATTTTAGAATGGAAAAAGCTTGGTGGCCAGAAATGTATATGGGGTGGCCAATTGATTCTACTTATCATGAAGTCTCAAATGTTACCATGGCAAAAGAGCTCAAGGGAAAGCTTCTATTAGTTCACGGTGCATTAGATGACAATGTTAATGCTTCATCAACTTTTAAATTATCTGAAGCATTAATCAAAGCGGATAAGCAATTTGACTTACTTATTATTCCTAGTCAAAGACATGGATATCAAGGAGCCTATCGAGATTACTTTAGGAAAAAGAGATGGAATTATTTTGTTGAACATCTTTTGAATGTAGAACCAATTTGGGATATTGAGTTTTAATTGGTTTAAAATAGATAAAGAAAAAAAATGCCGGAATACGACTTACAGGATCCAACAGACCAAGATATAATGCGGGGGCAATTCAATATGTATACACCAGAAGATTGGCAAGAATATATTGATGAGGCAGAAGCTAGGAGCATAGGATATAAAAATATCAAGATTTTAAAAACAGCTCAGAAGAAGGCAGGTATAGCCAAGTTCCTCAGTATAAAGGTTATTAATTGGGTGCTTTCATTAGTGGAGCGATTGGATGAAGAGGAGGATAATGGTGAAGAGGAATAGCGGATTTTCGCTCAAACGGCACAATTTAACTTAATATTTGAGTTTTTATGCATAAGTAAGTTACATATATAGGTTACTTTAAATTATTCTTGCGTCAAAAGAAGCATAAGTCACATTTTTAATGTAAACTTGCAGTGATTTAATTAAGTTCTCAGGATAATACTCACCTTTTTGGTTTTTTACCTTCCTTAGTTTTCTCATTTTATTTTTTGCCGTCTTAAAACGCGGTGTATTTTTTTACTATTCTCGCCTAAGAGCGAGAGATTTAATTTTTTATTTATGAATATTTTTGTTGCAAAATTAAACTTTGACACTAGAGAGTCAAGTTTGCAAGACGCTTTTGAAGCTTTCGGTGCCGTTGATTCTGTTAAGATCATCATGGACAAATTTACAGGAAGATCAAAAGGATTCGG
>CALIIW010000127.1 GCA_938018185.1 uncultured Saprospiraceae bacterium | reverse complement strand
ATTTGTACAATAATTATATGAAACAGCAATGCTTTGATTTGGATATTCTATATGTCGATATAACCGAAATATCTAGAACCCTTGCAGATTCTCCTGGAGCATTGGCTACGGATAATTTGCATCCTAGTGCGAGTCAATATATGCAATGGGTGGACGCGATTTTGCCTGGCGTTTTAGGGATTTTAATGGAATGATTTAGATCCTTCTTTTGCTCAATGTCATGGCATAAAGAAGTCTTGACTATTAGAAACCAAAGCTTGCATTTTTCTCTGACGAGAATGTGACGATCCTCTACCTCAGTAAAAAACACACTCTAGCATAAAAAGCTTAGCTCTAGGTTCGCTTGTCATAGCCATTTGCTGAAAAGAAATAACAAGTCTTTTTTCCAATCCCAAAATTTATTATTTTTTTTTGGACAAGACATAGTGTTTGTCAAGAACATAAAGCACTGAAAAACAATCTTATATTAAATTTTATGCTCAAAATATAGCATTCGTTTTTAGAATTATTTTAGAATTTTGTCTTTGGACAAATAATAAATAATTTATATATTGCTCTTGAGCAAGTGTTCAATTACATGCAAAAACTACTTACCAAAGCAAGTAACTACTTTAAAAATTAGAACGGTACCGTTTTAAAATCCAAATAATAAACAGTAATATTTTTAGTAAAGAAATGCCAATTCAGCTATGATGTCGATTGGTAAACACTAGTGCTTGCCCACAAGCAAAAGATTTTTTATTGAAAAATTCGCAAGGACACAAAAAACGTATCTAGGCTTCATTGGAGCCTCTTAATTGCACGCCCATAATAAACATTTTCACTACTTGAATTAAACAATTTTTAATTTATTTTTAAAACCTCATCAACCATGAAGACAAACAAAAAATCAATTCAAAGTTTTTCAAAGTATGTATTATTTCTCTCTTTATTTAGCATCCTATTTATGTATGGATGCCAGAAAGAAAAACTACAAGAAGTTGCTAATGAGACAGCAATTGAATCAATCACTGAAGCCCCTCTGGCTGTTCAAAAACTCATTTTAGAATATAACTTCCGCCTACAAACACAGGGACTCAGCGACGAAAAAATATTACAACTATACGATGAGCATATCCAATTACTTTCCGAAGAAGATCGGAATGCACTGACCAGCCTATTTGAACAATTAAAAGAGCTGAATGAAGCAACAACTTCTAACAACATCAACCAAGCTGTCAGCACTAGATCCGATGAAACGCTCCTTAGCAACGGTACTCCTGACAACTTATTTGGATGGAGTGTAAGCACTGTTGGAAACAAAGTTTATGTAGGAGCAAGCGGAGATCAAAAAGTATATGAGTATTCTAAAACAGGGGGCTCTTATTCCATGACGGACGAAATAACACCTTCTGGTCCTTCTGATGATTTTGGCAACCAAGTGTCTGTTAGCGGCAACTGGATGGCCGTGAGTGCTCCTGACCTTGGCCCACCTTATGACAACATTCCTGGGCAGGTATTTATGTTCAAAAAACAAGGTGGCTCTTGGGTGCAAAAATCCGTTTTGACTGGCCCAGCTAGCGAAAATAATTTTGGTGCATACTTAGTTTTGCAGGGTAATAAGCTGGCAGTGACTAGTTTCGGATCTGGATTTCCTGACCCTGGGAGTACGATCAGTGTGTTTGAAAAAAGCGGAAACAACTGGACGCTGAGCGGTACAATTTTCGAACCAGGCTACACTTGGTTTAGTATTGACATGGATGAAAGCGGCAACCGGATTGTAGGCACTGGTTCTGTCAATAATTCTTTAGCAAACGTAAGAGCAAGTATATTCTTAAACAACGGCTCAAATTGGGTATTGGAATCCGAGGTGCCTATCCCCTCTCCAACTCCATTTGCGATTGCTTTCCCATATGATGTAGCAATTGATAACAATACGGTTGTATTAACGGCTTTGTTACCAGGCAGTAAGCATTGGGTCATCGGCAACAATGATGGTAGTTGGGAAATAGAACAGGAGCTTTTACTTCCTCCTTCCCTTCCATTTTCTCTTTGCTTTGCAGATATTAAAGGTTCTACCATCATCATTGGTCGATCGTCTAATAACAATGTAATCTCAGACGCCGTCTATGTTTTTAAAAAATCAGCTGGTACTTGGAATCTTAATGAAACACTGACACTAAGTGATAATGGTGCGGATGGAGTTTTGAGGAGTGTTGCGATAAGTGGAAATACGATTGTGGCAGGGATTCCTGTTGCTGCGGGGCTGGGAAAAGCGTATGTTTTTGATTAAAAAATAAGTAGTTTATTTAAAGGGGTGCTTGTCAGCTAAGCACCCCTTTGTTTGTTTTTTTTTTCAAAAGTCAAATCCTAAAAAGCACGAATAGCACGAGCCAAATTACCGCCATGGATGCCAGCTTCCTTTGTACATTCATTCACCCCCATCCGCGGACCAGATTGGAAATCCATACAATTGGCCCAAACTTATCTATAAACCTAAGTAGCCCTCCCGTTTCTACATGCATTAAAGTAACTCTATCCCTGTCACTTGCTTTAGTTGGAAAAAGCCAAAGAAAACCTTCCATATCTTCTACTTTTATTCGCATTAGTTTCAGATCATTCGATCTTTTCTCTTAAGCTTCTCAATATACTGAATTTACTTGGCCAGAGCTGTCTTAATTCATCTCATGAACATTGATCTTTAATTTCTTAGTCTGCTAGGAACGGGCTCGAACTGTTATGTGTCACAG
>CALIIW010000126.1 GCA_938018185.1 uncultured Saprospiraceae bacterium | reverse complement strand
GGTTCAAGACAAGTAACTAAACCATTGTTAACAGTAATTTCAGGTAAGTCGAAATTCTCAGTTACTGTAGTTGTTGATTGAACAACACAACCATTATCTGGATCTACCACTTCCACAGTATAGTCACCTATATCAGATGCTAGGATTGTAGAACCACTTTGCATAGTGCCGTCAGGTAAAGTCCATTCGAATATTGCGCCAACAACAGAAGATGTTGCTTCCACAGTTACATTATTTGTATTACAATTTAATACTTCTCCATCGACTACTGCAGCTGTTGCATCAGGAATGTCTCCATCTGTATCCACTGAAGCAGTAGCTTGCATGGTACAACCATTAGAAGCTGTAACAGTCAATATGTAATCCCCTTCATCCGTAACCAAAGGATCTTCATCCGTAGACATAAAACCATTTGGTCCTGACCAGCTGAAAGAAGTTCCAGGAGTTGTTGTTCCACCTTCTATCATGACAGAAGGATTAGCACAAGTAATTGTATTTCCCTCAGCAGTAGCTGTAGGCTCAGCAAAGTCGTCTAAAATGACTACTGTTTGTTCCATGGTACATCCGTTGTCTTCATTTTCGACAAGCAAGGTATAAGTACCAGCAGTAGTAGCATTAACCATTTGGTCAGATACCACTGTTCCGTCAGGAAGTGTCCAAGTATAAACTGGATTTGTATTTCCAGCATCCGTGTCACCCATTAAATCAACATTATCATCTTCACAATTGATGGTAGATCCACCAGGAACTACAGCAACTGGATCACTATTATTTTGAGTAATTATTACTTCTGCAGTAGACTCACATCCATTCACTGTATTAGTTACAGTCAAAATGTACTGTCCAGGTTGATCAATATTAGGATTTGCATCAGAACTACTAAACCCACCAGGTCCATTCCAACTAAATTCATTTCCAGTCACGGTTGTTCCGGCCAAATCATAAGTACTTTGATCACAAGTTAATTCAAAGTCTGGCGCTACAGCAGCTTCAGGATCTAGTCTATCATCTAATACTTCTACCATAACTGGTTCTGAATCACAGCCATTATCTCCGGTTGCTACAACGGTATAAATACCAGGCATAGTAACTGTAGGGTTTGTGATAATTGAAGTTGTCATATCTGGGAAAGTCCAAGTAAAACTTGTAATACCAGCATCTGTTCTTATATCTTCTGCAGAAATCGTTACACCATCATTTTCGTTAAAACAATTGATTGTTTCCGTAGTTGTTTCAACTATTGGTGTTTCAAAATCTACAATGATATTTAGCATGGTAGGATTTGGACACATAGAAACTGGATCAAATGCTACGAGCATATATTCTCCTTCTTCTGTTACAGTAATTGGATTTCCTGTCAATGGACCATTTGGTCCTGTCCAAGTTAATTCAACATCAGGCCCAGAATCTGTAACACCCAAAATTTCTGCTGAAGGATTTTCACAATTTAATCGAGGTCCCGTTCCATTTAAATATTCAAAACTAACTCCAGGTAAATCTGTAGCAGCGGTTACGTCTGTTGTAATTTGATCTGTACATCCATTGTCTTCATTTGTTACAACCAATGTATAAGTACCAGCTTCATTTACAGTTATTGTCTGTGTGTTTTCGACAAACATACCAGGGGAAGTCCACTCATAAGATACATTTGGACTTGTAGATCCACCTACAAGGTCTAACTCCGTAACTGTACATGAAATCTCTCCGCCATTAGCTGTTAAGCCTTGTGGGATAGCAACGTCTTCGTCGATTACAACTGTTGCCATTTCAGTACAACCATTAGCATCGTCTGTTATTATGATAGTATAAGTTCCAGGATCTGAAATTGTATTAACAGCATCCGTAGAAGTAAAGCCATTTGTACTAGACCAAGCGTAAGATAATGTTCCAGTACCTGTTGAACCGGAAGCATCAATTTGAGCAGAATCGTCTGTACAAGTTAAAGTTGCTGGAGCACCAGCGTCAGGAGTTGGTAAATCAACATTTTCCATAACTGTGATCTCTTCTGAATCTACACAACCGTTATCTGTATTTGTTACTGTCAATGTATATGTTCCAGCAGCAGATGCAGTCGCCGCTGCAGTACTAGAAATGACGCCATTTGCGTCTGACCATTCGTAAGATAAATTTGCACCACCTACAGTGGTAGCTGTACCTGCTAAATCTACAGATTGAGCAATACATGTTAATTCATCAGCCGTTCCAGGATCAATAACTGGAATTTCTAGGTCTTCAATAACTTCAACCGTATTTGCAGTAGCACATCCTGTGATAGGATTAGTCGCCACTACTGTATAAACACCAGGTGTAGTGATGTTGCTTAAAGTAGCCGTGCTACCAATAACAGCCATATCAGAATCCATCCATTCAAAATCCAATGGATCTCCATTTACATCTGTGGCCATAGCAGTTTGATCAAAAGAAGAAGTATTACAAGTTATAACCAATTGGTCCATATCATCTACGGTAGGTAAATCTCCATTTTCTCCAATAATTACCATCTCAGAAGTAGAGCATCCTGACTCGGTATCTGTTACGATCAAAGTATAAGTACCAGAAGCGTTAGCAGTAAAATCTTCTGTATCTGCTAGTTCTGTTCCAGCATCATCTTGCCAGCTATAAGTATAAGTACTTGTACCAGTTATTTCAGCATCAACTAAAGAAGTTGCATCCGTACAAGTGATATCTGGTCCGCTCAAAGGTGCAATAGCAGCAACATCATTATTTTGTGTTATTACTACAGAAGCTTGGTTTAAGCAATTGTTATCGTTATTTGTAACAACTAAAGTATAAGTACCAACTCCAGTTGCAGTATAACTTTCAGAAGTAGAAACAGTCATACCATTTTCATCCATCCAATTATAAGAAACATTGGTTGCATTTGTAAATGTTCCCATTAATTCAATTGAATTTCCATTTTCACAAGTCAATACATCATCTTCAGGAACATCAACAACAGGAGGGTCTACTGAACCATCTACAAATACAGAATCTACAGAAACACATTTGTTGTCAAGATTGGTAATAGTACAAACGTACCAACCAATGTTGCTAACTGTAGGTTCGAATGTATCGTCATCGATGATAGGATGTCCATCTGAACTTGACCATTCAACGGTATAATTTGATGTTGGTACAATTTCTTCCTGTGGATATTCTCCTGCTAGGATATCTCCTACAGTACAATCGATAATAACTCTATTTATTTCGGAATCTGTTGCATCTAGGGTTACTGTTTGATTTGTGACACAATCTAATTCTAATGGTATCTCAACATCAAACTCTGGCTTGATGGTATCAGCAGGAACACAAATGAAGGTTTCTGAAACACAGAAAGAAGCATCATCAATAAAAGTATATAGATAGGTTCCTGCACCTGTTGGACTGTCTTCCAACGATATTGTCAGTTCTGGTCCTTGGGAACCAATTGCTGATGGCAAGAAATCTCTTTCAGGAGGATAGGAAGTCCAATCAACCTTCCACCAGTTTTGAAATAATATATTAACGTTAGGATCTTCGGGTTCTCCTACCAATGAAATGGATTCAATTTCACAGTCAAACTGATCTTCATCGGGGTTTACATAAGCTACGGCAGCTGCCAGCGGATCTCCTACTGGTAAAGTAGTTTCACTTTCATCAAAGCAACAAGTTCCTAAATCTCTTACTGTAACAGTGTAATCTCCTTCAATACAAAAATATGGATCTCCTGTCATAGGGTTTACACCAGTCAAAGAACTGAATTGTTGATTACCAAGTGGAATACCATTTCCTTGCCACATGATAACACCATTAGGATCATACCAAGTAAATTCCAAAGTTGAATTTGGATCTGCATCTGCATTTGGAGTTGCATATACTTGAGCTGACGAGTTTGGAGAAAGACATTCTGGATTAAGAACGTCAGGGCAAAGTGTACCAGCTACTGGCTCTAAAGTCCAACCTGGATCAGGAAGACCATCAATTACGTGCACTACTATCTCACAGGCATCTCCACAACATCCATCGATCATGATGTAGTGAGGAACACCAGCTTGTGCATCAACTGTAATAAGATCAAAAGTTTGATCTACACAATTCACACAATCTAAGGTTACATATTCATATCCAAAAAATACGTTTCCTGGATTTGCACATAGTGCTCTAGAGATTGCAGCTTGAACTCCGTTACATTGGGTATTAGGAGATAAACAATCAATAATTTCTATATTCAGATGTAGCCTACCATTAAAAGCAGGTTCAAAACCTATCCATATATTATTATGGACAATTGTTCCAGGTCCACAAAACTGAGGCAAGCCGCCAGGACCATCTGGTGTAAATGCACAAGTTGTGGTTTGAAAACCGTCTAACTCGCAAATTGATGGTGTTGCTGCATCTGCACAATCATCTGCTGCGATAACATTATCACATTCTGAACAAACATTTATGAAGGTGTTTGTCACTGAACAGAAAATCTCACAATCCTGTTGCGCTGAAAGCTGAGTGCTTAGGCAAAAGAACAGGGAGCAAAAAATTAAAATAGTAAACCTACTTTCCATAATAAATAAATTAAGTATTGTTATTCAAGTTATTTGTCAGTTAATATTAATTTCTAAATAGTTTTGAGCTTATCAATTTCAGTTTTTACTGATTTGATTTAAACCTTTTCAATATCTCTATTGCTTTTTAATCGGATAAATTTGAAGTTTTTAGATTCTCTGAAATACTTCTTCAAATTTGTATTTTTTCCTTGTTTCTTTCACTTAAACTGGACCAAGCACCTCTATAAATAAGCTTTGCTATGAAACGCTGCAACGAAATGCTATTTTTTTCAACATTTATTAAAAAAGATTTAGATAAAGATTAAATCAGTTTTAAGGAATCACCAAACCAACTATTATACTGTTAAATTAACTAAAAACATACAATATATCGCGACCTTGGTGGCTTGTTACAATTTACAATAAATTAATATAAATATAAGCGAATTTAAAAGATAATTGGAGCTCTATAAATTCAAGTCTTGTCACAAGCATAATTTTGCTCTTTACTTAAGAAAGCTTGAGTTAAACAAGTGTCTTTGCAATTGCCAATTTTAGCTAAACGCAGTATGGCAATTGTTCTTTACTTGACAAAAGTAATTAAGAATAATCAACATTAATGCCTGTCACGTTTTAATATAAAATTGAATTTTATCTTGTGTAAATTCTACAATAGAACAAGTTTTTGCCAAAAATGTTGACCGCCCATATTTAGATAAAGAAAATATGTTCCAGGTGATGCTTTTGAAATATCTAAATACTGCCCTGCGCTGTTTAATTCGTAAGCTTGTTTTTGTCCTAAATTGTTAAAAACAAGCAGCTCTTGAATTTTATCGATTGATATAAACTTGTCAAAGTAGAATACCCCTTTTGAGGGGTTTGGATAGACTGGCAATAAACTTGTTGCAGCTAATACACCAGAAGAATTGGTCATCAAATATTCTTCAACAACTTCGCATCCACTTGCATCTGTAACTGACAAATAATACACGCGCCCTACTTCTAAGTTTGAAATTGAACTTGTGCTTTCGCCTGTACTCCACAAATAAGAATAGTCTGGAACACCTCCTTCGACTTGGACGGAAAGATTTCCTTGTTCTTCAAAAAATTCTACCGCAATCTCCTCAGGTTCTAATACTTCAACCTCTGCTTCGAATCTGCAATCATTATCGTCTACAACCGTGAGATTGTAAAACCCTGGGTCTAGTCGTTCTAAATTTTGCGTATTGTCCTTTGTATTCCATTCAAATGAAAGAGGTAAGGTGCCAGAAATCACAGTAGATTTTATGCGGCCATCATCTGATGCAAAACATGTGAGATGCTGCACATCTAAATTAATTTCAAGGGCGGGTACGTTAAAGACAGTGGCTTGATGCATAGCAGTGCAAGCTCTTGCATCCGACACAGTTACAAAATAGCTTCCATCTGGTAGTTGCTCAATATAATCGCCTGCTTGTCCATTGCTCCAGTTATATTCATACGGAGCTAGGCCACCTGTAGCTGTTGCAAACAAGCTTACTCCTTCATTATTACACATAACTATATTTGGCTGCACAGAGGTAATGATTCGCGAAGGGCTTTCTACTGTTACTTTTTCTAGAATGTCACATGCACCATTTGATAGTGTTATATAATAATCTCCAGCGGGCAACTCTGTTCTCTCTTCCTCTATGAAACCATCAGACCAACTGATCATTATTCCATCAGAAATAATATTTAAACTAACAGATCCATCAGAAGAACCAAAACATGAAACTGGTGTGGTATTTACTTCATAATCAATGTCTCCCTCCCCTTCCACGAAAGTGGTATAAACAATAGAATCGCATCCATCCATTGAAAGAAAATTGTCGATACTAAACGTGCCTATTAAATCTTGATCACAAGATGCTAGTTCTTGATAAGAGGTATCATTTATAGCTTCAAAAATATAATCTGTAATTTCTATGGTCGGGCATTCTAGATTATTGGTCATCAAGGTATCCATTCCTGATAGCGCAATATTACAAACGGTTTGTTCAAAATAAATGGTGTCCATGAGGGCTTCCCATTCGAGATTTAAAATGACTGTACTATCACATCCTTCTTCAGATAAAAATACACTACTAAAAATACCTGCATCTTCTTCTATACAAGTTATAGAATCAATCTGAGTCGCAGGGAGTGCTTCAAAATAATAATTTGTGATCTCTAGTTGATCGCAATCTCCGGAGCTTATTAGCAAGCTGTCAGAATACACCTCTTCTTGCTTGCAAGTTTGTATGTCTATCTGGATGGTATCAATCTCTTGATAAAAAACATTTGTTAGAACAAGGCTATCACAATTATATTGACTAGTAAAAATTTCTGAAAACATTCCGACCTCCTCTATTTGGCAAGTCCCCACCTCAATAAAAGTTGTTTCAGGCAGCACAGAAGTGAAACTAATAATAATTGTAGAGTCACACCCATATACATTTTCCAAAGTTATGGTTTCTTCATAATCTTCAGCTGCACAAGTCAAGTCTTCTACATGCGACGTTTCTGAATCACCTGGCAAATAGGTTGTAACCTCAAACAAAGGACAAGGGACTGCATTAAGCATAACTGTATCCAAATACATTTCTTGAAGCCCACAAACATAAACAGTATAAAAAGCATATTCTGAATCGACCAGTTGGTTATCTACTATTAATAAAGAATCACAACCAAAGGCATTTAGTAAAAATGTAGTATCAATCCCAACTTCTTCCTCTAGGCAAGTATTATTTATTAGGTTGGTCTGTATTGGCCCCTCATAAATATTATTAGTAATAAAAAGTGAATCACAGCCAAATTGATTTTGATACACCGTCGTATCCAATCCTGCCTCTGCAAGATCACAGACAAATCCTTCTACTAAAGTTGAAGAAGAGCCTCCATACAGGTAGTTGATGATTTCTACTAGAACTGCAGACACAAATATTGTATCCGGCTCTACCTGACTTATATCACATGTGACTTGAACAGTACTTATAGTATCTGGGCTATTTTCTTGAAAAAGAATGGTGTTGATCACAATACTATCACATCCAAAACTTGATTCTAAAACCAATGTATCCATTCCAGCCTCAGAAGCGACTTGAGTGTATAGTGTTTGGAAACTCGTGTCTATTGCCAATGGATAAAATGTACTCACTACAATAGAATCACAACCTTGGCTGCTTAGAAATGATTCAAATTGTGAATCTAAAGGGTCGCCTTCACAAACTGGAATCGAAAGAAATGTTGAGTCAAGTGCTGAGAATAAAATAGTACTAATAACGATGCTGTCGCAATTATCATTTTCATAAACAGTTGTATCTGACCCAACTTCATTTAAAAGGCAGGTATATGATTCTTCCAACCAGGTGGTATCTGAAAGAGTCAATACATAATTTGTAATATGAATGCTATCACAAGAAAATTGATTCGTCCAATAAGTTGTATCATGGCCTACTTCTTGCGGGTTACAAGTTCCTTCTTCTGAGTAGGTGGTGTCTATATCAATTAAGAATATTGTAGTGATGTGCACTGAATCACATTCCGTAGTTGGAAAAGTCTCCTCCAGAATTCCTACCTCTGATTCAAGACAAGTATAAGCTTCTGAATAGCTTGTATCTCTCTTTAGGAGCTCATAATTTGTAATCACTAAACTATCACATAAATTTTGATTTTGAAGAAAAAGTGTGTCTGGGTCCAAATTGTTTTCATCACAGCTAAAATCGAATTGGTAACTCGTATCAGCTTCTTGCAAATAAGTTGTTGTAATGACTATTGAATCACAAAAAGCTCTTTCAAAGATTTCAATTGATTCCCCAAGTTCTTCTTCAAGACAAGAATAAGCTTCTACTTCTGTTGTATCATTTTCTGATAAGGTATAAGTGGTGATAATCAAACTATCACACAAATTTTGATTTTGGAAAAATAGTGTATCAGGTTCTAAATTATTTTCATCACAAGTAAATTCGCTTTGATAACTTGTGTCCCCTTCCAATAGATAGGTTGTTGTAATAACAACTGAATCACAAAATTCAGTTTCAAAAATTTCCGTAATTGACCCAAGTTCTTCTTCAAGACAAGAATAAGCTTCTACTTCTGTTGTATCATTTTCTGATAAAGTAAATGTTGTGATAATCAAGCTATCACAATTGTTCTGATTAAGCAAGTACATGGTGTCAATACCCACTAGTTCTAGATCACAGGTTGATTCTGTAGCATAACTTGTATCGGATTGAATTAAAACAAAAGAGGTAACTACTAAAGAATCACAATTGTATTGATTAATAAAAAAGCTAGTATCTACCATTGCTGTAGGCAAAACACAAACGGAATCCGTCAGGCGAATGGTATCCTTTGGCAATTCAGTGATTGTGATAATCACTATTGAATCACAAAATTCTGTTGGATACACTTCGACTGTTTCACCAACAAGATCTGGATCACAAGTTTCTTGCGGTATATAAGTTGTGTCATTTTCTGAAAAAGAAATAGTTGTGATAATTAATGAATCGCAATTTGCTTCATTGGTAAAAAATGTCGTGTCTATACCAACCGCGTTTGCTAAGCAAGTGTAATCTTGTTGATAAGTGGTATCAGCTTCTTGGTATAAATAACTTGTGATTACAAGACTGTCGCAACTTAGTGTTCCAAATACCATACTGTCAATTTGAAAAGCTAAACTTGGATCACAGGTTGGCCATTCGACGAAAGTCGTATCAAGTGCCAAAAGTTCATAAGTCAAAATAACTATGCTATCACAAGCCAAAGTTTCAAAAGACATTGTATCTGAAACGGCATACATGGTTTCATCACAAGTTTCTTCTGTAACGTAAGTCGTATCTGATTCTATAAGCTCGTAAGAAGTGATTACAATACTATCACAATTTGCTGTAGGAAAGGAAACTGTGTCCATTGTACCAGATAAGCTACTTAAACAAGTATAGTCTATTACATTCGAGGTGTCTGGAGGTAAATATTGAAAGGTAGTTATGACTACTGAATCACAATTTGTAGTTGTGTAAGAAGTTGTGTCAGATGTGCTTGCTAAGTTTTCATCGCAAGTGAATGGATCGACATAGGTAGTGTCTGAGGTTTGAAAAACTGTTTCAGTTATAAGTGTACTATCACAACCAAAGACTGAACTCAAGAAAACAGTATCGATGCCCACTAAGTTTGGATCACAGGAAAAATCAAGTTGGTATACTTCAAAAGTATCTTTCATGATCACATCAAGGTTGACGATGCTATCACAAGAAGCAAAACCAATCAAAGTATCTTTATAAAGACCGGCTTCAACAATTGTATTGGATCCAAAATACAAAGTATCTCCTTGGCATAAATATTCAGAATCAAATTGTTCCATTGGTGGATCAATGATTTGCACCTCCATACAAATGTCTGTAATGTCGGCGCATAAGGGCGGATCACTTCCATTTAATAAGGTGATTATAGTATTAATATTTATGGTTCCATTTGGTACTGGCAAAAAAGGAACATCAGCTAAGGCGTAGGAGATTCCACAAATACCATAAGTCCCAACAGGATAAGTACTGAGGTCTGCCTCTTCTTCTAGCCCTATGATAAAATCATTTTCGGTAATTATGTATTGGTAACCGAAGGCTGAACTAGGAGGCGCGGAATTAATATAAGTGGGTTGTATATCAAGTAAAAGATTTGGATCGCCCAAGCAATAAACTTCATCAGAAGGTAAGCTTCCAGCATCGGCTTTGCAGCAATCAATTCCTGTCGGATCGCAAAAGGTTATAAATATATCTTTGAAATTTCCTGAATCAAAAGTTTGGTGATCTATAATTATAAGTTTCCAATCTCCTGCAACTGTCCCAGTATTGAAATTTTCTAAGCAGCCCTGATAAGGATAATAGGAACCAGCATAATTTCCTAATCCATTTACTGCTGAGTTATTCCAATTGGATGGATTTCCAGGGTCAGGCATAACTGTTTCAATACAGGGCAAAAAAGTTAGATTGAAGGAAGCCAAGAAAGTTGGACTTGAGGAGCCATAGGGCCCTATTAAGCTAACTGTTTGTCCGGCGGGAGAAACGAGGTCCATAGTGACATCTCCAATATAAGCATGATTGAATTTTAAAAAGACTTCGCATACCCCTTGATCAATAGAAGATAAATCATTGTTATCAATATTGTTGACTCGAAATATGATTTCAGTAGTATCCGCATCGACGATATTGGAAGGGCAATTAATGCAGTCGCAATCTTGCGAAAGTGCTTGCAAGGGAAAGCAAAATATTAGAAGGAATATGTTCAGCCAGATTTTGGACATCACGTTTTGCGTCGATTTTGGGCGGATTTATAATTTGCTACACATATCAATTTAAAACTATTTGAATTTTTTCTTAATTCAAACTGTTATAAATTAAGTTGCTCGATTGAGAATTTTTAAAAAAATTCCTTGTTAAAGATAATAAAAGTAAATAACGGATAGAAAATTAGGTCCAAAATTTGCTGTTTTTAATACCTTTGGATCTTTAATTTAACTTAATAGAGCCATATTTTAATATAAAACACTGTAGCAGACTTTAAATATGCGTATTTCTCTCAAGTATAACATATTACTAGCCATATCTATTATAGGCATTTTGTCCTTTTATGTAGAAGATCGTTGTGACCATCAGCCAATGACTGATGCATTTAATGATCCTATGTTCGATCCTGTACAAATAGACAGTATTTTCCACTTTAATCCAGAATTTTACACAAATGGCTTTGATTTTCCTGTTGGAAAGCCAAATGCAGAAAGATATTATCTCGCTTCAAAATTTGGTAATCGAAATCACTTGGGTGAAGATTGGAATGGTGTAGGTGGAGGAAACACAGATCTAGGAGATCCAGTATATGCTGTTTCTAATGGCGTCGTTACATTTACAGAAGATGTCTGTTGTGGTTGGGGCAACGTAATCCGTGTCATCCATAAACTTGAAAACAATCAACAGTATCAATACTTAGAATCTGTCTATGCACATTTAGACCGGATAGATGTAAGACCGGGACAATTGATAAAAAGAGGTGATCTTATTGGTACAATTGGGAATGCACATGGAGCCTATAAAGCACACCTTCATCTTGAACTTAGAGATTTTATAAATATGTCACTAGGACCTGGCTATTCTGACGATCATTTTGGCTATTTAGATCCATCACAATTCATTCACGCCAATCGCCCCTAATTGCCTTTTGTATTCTTAAGCTTCCAAATTTATTGACATAATTTTCGTTTTTTAAATTGGCATTTTCTGTATACAATTCAATATGCTAGTCACAATCCAGCCGAATTCTAATAAAAGAAAAAAAAACAAAATTTAAGCTCTCAATTCCTAGTAAAACGGACTAGTTATTGCATCTCCCCTCTTATACTAATTTAATTTATAATTGTTGAGGAGACTATCCATATTGTTGTTTTTAACTTATAGCTATTTATCGCTTAGTGGGCAAACTAATATGACCTCCCTGAGTAACAACAGCATCCTTTATCAGCTGGAATGGATCCTTGAATCTGGCAATCACAGAAACCTTAGAGACATAGCTAGCTTTTTGGATGATGACGAATTGGGTCACAAAGCACTCCAAATTTTAAATTCTAACACAATATTTCCAAAAGAGCTGATAGACCTGAGTACCAACCCAGGTAAAGAGAAGTTTTTTGAATTCTATTACAACAATGAAAAAGAGCTTAAATTTTCATACTTTTTGGAAGTCTTTTATATTGAAGAATTACAAAATTTAAAAAATCAAATTTCAGTAGAGCATTTAGATATTGAAGAATCTGATGTTCTAAAATCAAAACTCTGTTTTGACATTAGAACCATCAAGGATAATGATCAAATTAATTCCTTACAAGAAAACATTTCAAAACTCCAACTAGAGTATGGCTATTCCTACAATGAAATTTATCCATGTATCTCTAAGCAAAATTTATCTCTACTTAATAAATTTTCATCTTCAAAAGTAATCCATTACGTTTTTCCTGAGGAGCAATTTATCGATGAACATAAACTAGAAAAGAACAGTATTCTATATCAAGAGCTATATACCTATTTGAAAGAAGGTGACCCTTTAAATTCTGAAATCGATCGTATGATTGGAGAAGGTTATCCAGCAAAGAGTATCAGGTCGGATATTTTTGAAAAGAAATATAACCTTTCGTCAAGTTACTTTTATACAGATGTAGATTTTTTCGGAAATATTTTATGTTTAAAGAAAGAAAATGAAAACAAGAAAAGTATAATCTCAAGTCTTTTACAAACGAGAGATCCAAAGCTATTATATTATTTAGCTGCTTACAATTTTAAATTAAGAAAACAAGAAATGGATATCAATTTAATTAAATTGATATCTAATTTAAGTCATATAAAAATTGGAGGCGATAGTCCAGAAGAAATAGCTTTAAACACATTGATCTTTTGGAATAAAAATTACGCAAATTTTGAATGGGATAAAAGTTGTTCTCGTTTTATTAGTCAAGAAGAGAAAGAACTACAAACCGATAATTTAGAGAAGCTGATAAGAAGATTGAATTCTAAAAACGATTCTGTTGCTGTTGCATCATACAGACAATTGAGTAAGGGAGACCCAGTAATCCTAGAAGGCTTACTAGGTAAGTATCGAAATGTGATGGATAAAATTAACAGTACCATTCCATCCTTGAAACATAATTTTTTGGAAACACTTTCTAAACATGTAGATTACTGCATGGAGAACAAATTAGTTTTTGAAACAGATTTAACAATAGGAAAGTTATTAGACAAACTGTCTCTAGAAATAAATGAATCCTCAAGGTATAAATTAGAGAATAAAATCCTTGACAATTTAAACTTAAACAATGTTGCCTCTGTAGAATATTGGGCAATTTTAAGATCGAAATCAAAACAAGATGCTTACTCTGCGGGCAGAATTCTTGATATATTTTATTCGAGAAATTGGAAAGAGATTTTGTCAGATGTCCAACTATTTAAAAACTATGTCCATACGGCAATTTTGTTTAAAAATTTAGATTCAGCCGGCAGCTGTAAAAACTATCATAAGAAATTCAAATTGGAAGATCCATTATTTATAGATCAAGTCGATTGGCTCAATTCCAATGCGAACAGTCTAATGATCAGAAATGGCCTAGAGGAAATTATTGCACAACTTAAGGAGGAACAAGTTGAACGTGTTCAGGAAAATACCAAGAGAGCATTTAAAACATTATTTAAAGACCTAAAGGAATCTAGCAGTATTGGGTATAAGGATTTTAATGAATTACTAGAATTTCCAGAAGCTTTAAATAAAGAAAGAGAAACTACATTAAGTTTAATCGCAAAAATATCTCCGCAAAAAGATATTAGAAAGTTGGCTTTAAAAGAAGATCTTGATGCTGTTGATAAGATATATTTTGAAGAAATTGATCTAGAGCGAAATGAACTAGCTTCAATTATCAGATTCTTTACTGGAGACAAACCTGATGAGGTCATAAAATTCATTTTAGAAAAGTCGGCACATTTAAGTTTGGAAGATCAAGCCTATTTAGCAAATTCTTTTTTCAGAAATACTTGGTTTTTAAAATACATCACTTATACAAAGAGTATTTCTCAGGGTTGTTCGGAAATAATTGTTTTACTTACTGACTATCTTCTAGAATCAGATTTTATTTCAGAAGTAGAAGACCGAAAAACCCAATTAAACATCATCCTTATTAGCATGATTGGAATGGAACTCTCAGAAAAACTTAGACTTTCTATTGAAATGGATATTGACCAAAGCACGCGAGCTGAACTGCAGAAAAACATAGTCGCAAAAATGAATTATGAGGACCTAGAAGATATCCTTTATTTTGTAGATGGGCTTATCGATAAAAATGGGCACAATGACATTAGCTTTTTCCACAAAGATTTTGGGATTCCAGTCTTTGCTTTTAATTCTGTAAAGGAAATTAATCAGATGCGAAAGGCACATCAAGAATTGAGCGAAAAGGAATTTTACATTAAATACCTTACTGATTTTGGTGTTGATTTTACCACCAAAAAAGGCAAACTAGATTATAAAAAGATCAGTGAAATATTGAATTACGACATAGCCTACAGATTTGTTGGCAAAGGAGGCGGATCTAGGGATTATTTTGTTTATGGAATTATTAAAATTCTAGAGAAACAATTTAAAACAACCTTGGGCCATGATAAGAAACTCAATGAAAATCAAACCTTTTATAGATATACTTCCACTTCACGAGCTAAAGATTGGATACAATATCTGATCGAAAATGGCTATTTAGATTCAGATAAATTAGTACCTTCATTCTATAACTGATGCGTTATTCATAGAAGTGATTTAAAAACTTCGATGATTAACAAAACTATAACAGCTAAATAGGCATTTATTGCGTCTTAGGATAAAACAAAGTAATTGCCTAAAGCGTATTATTAAAACAAAACTTAACTGTATGAAAAAGATATTATTTTTTAGCTTAATTACAGCAATACTGATGTCCTTCTCTTTTGACGCGGATGCCCAATATCGAGGTAAGAAGAAAAAGAAAAAGAAGTCAAGTGACACGAAGAGTGAATACTTTGACGAATCTGGAGATTTCAAAAGCAAGTTGTGGTTTGGTGCAGATGTAAGTTTGAATTTTGGGCAATCTAGTATTGGTTCTGGATATGTTGGCAATACTATTGTATTTGGCTTGACTCCAATGGTTGCATACAAATTCACTGACAATTTTTCAGCTGGTCCTAAAATAGGATTTTTATACCAAGGTGGTAGATACAACAACAGTGCTTTTGGTGATGATCTACGATTAAATGCGACAGATTTTACAGTCGGTATTTTTAGTAGATATAAAATCTTACAGTATTACTTTGTACAAGGAGAAGTTGAAAATATATGGGAATCTTTTGCTACTGGTGTAATCGGAGCTGACAACCGAATAGAACTTGAAAGGGAAGCAACTCTGCATTATTATCTTGGTGCAGGCTACGGATCTGGTTCTGGTGCCTTAGGATTTAACGCCTATGCACTTTGGGATTTCTCTCAAAAATTTACAGCAAGTAATCTTCCAGTTGTCATACGACTTGGTTTAACTTATAAATTTTAATAAGTCTATTTTATAGGATATAAAAAAAGCGTTTGGAGTATCCTCCAAACGCTTTTTTTATATCTCATATTAGATGTATTTAAAATTCCCTATCTTTCTATTGAGTCTAGCACTATTTAAACAAAACAATAAACTATGAAAAAATTACTTCTTCTATTCCTCGGCACAGCTATCCTACTCTCTTTCTCCTTAGATCTTGCTGCGCAATACCAAGGCAAAAAAAAGAACAAGAAGAAAGAAAATACCACAGACATCAAAAGTGAATACTTTGAGGAAGGGGATGAGGCTTATCATAAATTATGGTACGAGATTGATCTAAACCCAGGAGTAGCAGAGAAAAGAAATTATACCTCTTTGAGTTTAGGAAATTCAGGCAATACATTTAACTTTGGTCTATCTCCAATGCTTGGCTACAAATTTAGCAAAGATTTTTCGCTTGGGCCAAGGTTTGGTTTTTTATATAAAGGACTAAGTTTTAATAATAACGGGCAAGATTTTCGAATAAGTGTTGTAGATTATTCCCTAGGTGTATTTTCACGATTTAACTTTTTGAAGTACTTTTTTGCCCATGCAGAAATTGAAAATAGATGGGACTCCCGTATTACAGGAGTACTTCTCAGTAATGACGAACTGGAAACTGAAAAGGTATCGTCATTCAATTATTATCTTGGAGCAGGCATAGGAACTATTGGTAAGAGGCTAAGTTTTAATGCTTATCTCTTGTATAATTTATCCGTAGAATCTGATTTTTCAAATACCTTTGAGCTGAATGATTTACCACTTTTTGTTAGGCTTGGTGTGAGATATCATTATTTTTGAACCGTTTTATTTGGATTAAATTTAAGGGTATTCCAAAATAGAAAGACAAATTTAAAGCAATAAACAAATGAAAAAGATACTGTTCCTATTCTTAACAACTGCTATTCTACTCAGCTTTTCTTTTGATGCAAACGCTCAATATCGAGGAAAGAAGAAAAAGAAGAAAAAGTCTTCTGACAAGAAAAGCGAATACCTAGAAGAAGGTGAGAATACTTATCATAAACTTTGGTATGGTATAGATGTCAATTGGGGTTTTTCTCCACAAAATATTGGTGCGGGATATAGTGGCAACACCATTGTGATTGGACTATCGCCCATGCTTGGATTCAAATTGAACAAAAACTTTTCAGTGGGGCCAAGATTTGGGGTTAACTATCAGGGCGGAAGATACAATGATGGTAATTTTGGAGAGGATATCCGTCTAGATGCTTTTGATTTTTCCGTGGGTATTTTTAGTCGTTTTAAATTTTTAAAAATTGCTTTTGCTCATGCTGAAATCGAAAACTTTTGGGAGTCCTTTGCAACAGGTATACTTGATGATAACAATCGATTAGAATTAGAAAGAGATGCCTCTTTGCATTATTATCTGGGTGCAGGAATTGGTACTCCGGGTCAGAAATTAAGCTTCAATGGCTATTTTTTATATGACATTTCAAAACATGCTGGTTTTACCAGTGACTTAAGAAATAACAATATAACTACAGAAAATTTTCCTCTTGTTGTGAGGTTAGGATTTAGGTACAGATTCTAAAACAAACGAAAAACAGCGCCGTGGACCGCCGTGAAACGCTGTGACTCAAAATAGCTTATTTCAAACCTAGCTGGAATTTATTTTAGCTATTTCCCTTTACCCTGTAACAAAACCAAAGCGGTATAAAACATAATCTTGAAATCTAAACTCAAAGACATGTTTTCAATATAAAGGATGTCAAATTTTAATCGTTGTAGCATTTCCTCGATGTTAGAAGCGTAGCCGTATTTAACCTGTCCCCAAGAAGTGATCCCTGGTCTTACTTTGAGCAAGTGTTTGTAGTGTGGAGCCTTTTCTACGATCTTGTCGATATAGAATTGCCGTTCTGGTCTAGGACCTACTAATGACATGTCCCCTTTTAATACATTCCAAAACTGTGGAAGCTCATCAATACGCCATTTTCGCATGATCTTACCCCATGGTGTGATTCGATTGTCTGTATCAGAAGAAAGCTGAGGTCCCAATTTTTCTGCATCAGAATACATAGATCTAAATTTATAAATGTTGAATGGTTTCCCATTCAGACCTATTCTTTTTTGTTTGAAAATAATCGATCCTTGAGAAGATAACTTTACCATCACAATGGAATAAAGGTACACTGGTGCGCAAACTATCATCAACAAAAGTGAAATCGCAACATCAATAAAACGCTTTATTAATCTTTGCCATTTAGGCATGAGATCTTGTCGAATTTCAATAAGTATTGCTCCAAATACATGGTTCATTCTCACAGTACCAAGCATGATATCATACATATCTGGGATGATCTTCACCAAAACTGTTTCTCCAAAATCGTAGAGTACATTCATGATGTCTCTAAGTCGATTATGCTCAGAAGTTTCAATAGCAATAATTACTTCTTCTACATTTTTTTCTGCGATGATCTTTTCAAGCTCTTCCACCTTTCCAAGTCTAGGAAGATGAGAAGATAGTTCGTGTTTGCTATTGCCATTCGTGTCAATAAAACCAAGAAAATTATTTCCCAAACCTTTTTGGAGTCCTTGAATTTCCTGATACATATCGAGGGCATTTTTATTGCCGCCAATGATAAGGGTATTATATGAAACTTTGCCTGATTTTAAACGCTTAGAAGCTCTTGTAAGCAAAATCATTCTTCCCAATGAAGTAAGAAAGAAATGCAAGGCCAGGAGTACTAAGAAAGAATTCAAATAGGAGGATGGTCCTTTGACAACATCATCAAGAATAAAAGTAAAAAACAATATGATAACTCCGCCTAAGGATAAGTAGAAGGTTTTTGACAAAGTATTTAGCCTAGATAATCTATAAATATCTTTGTAATCTTCCATAATGGAATACAACATATACCATCCAGCTGGAATAGCAATTACTCCAATAATAAAATTTGAATCTTGAAGAATTTCATTGAATGTCCAAGCGCCTTCTATATTTTTTCTATAAAGAAAAAAGAGTGCCCAAGCTGACATTGCCATTACAAAATCTACCAGAGAATATATTACTAAATCTGTTTTACGCTGACCCTTCATTATTCTATTGAAGTATTAATAATTAGAATGAACTAATTTAATATCATCAAGATAGATAAATGCCTCCTCCAAGTCAGAAGGCAAAGAAGTCCGAAAGCTGACCTGATAAGTAGGCGCATCAACAGAAGCTAATAATTCAGTTAGATCAAGGTATGCCTTATTCCATTCTTGCTTTGTATTCAATCCATGAGAATAGTAAGCTTGTTTTAAGCCATAACTATCCGTTGAGATAAGACCAATGTTGAATGGAATGTCTGTTTTGTAAGTAATTTCTAAAAAGCTGGTATTGATATTATCGTTAGGCAATTCACTAAAAGAAAAAGAAGAAGCAACTTCAATAACCGGATTATTTGCATCAAGTTTTATTACACCTGCTGTCCCATCTATGCCACCAATATTTGTGGAATCAATAAATGTTTCTGGATAATTATCTCTATCAACAGAAAAAATATGTGTGTCACTAAAATCTTCTATAAAAATGAAAACGGCTTCATCAATGTAGGAGAATTTGGGAGTGATCTTTGTTATTTGGCCTTTTACAAGTTCAACTTGAGCTGTAAATCTATTGTACAAAGGATAAATTTGAGTTCGCACAGAAATACCATTGGTATGAATGCCTGGATCGACAATAATTTCTGCAGTTCCTTCATGTAAAACAGGAAAAGGTTTATTATCTGAAAAGGCTCCAATTAGGTCTCCATTTACATAGATCCATCCTTCTGTAATTTTTTCAAAAGTTGAACCTTGGCCTCCATTCACCATCAATTCAAAATCTTCAAATTCAATATATGCCGGAATATCTTCTTCTGGATTTATGACATCACAAGAATAAACGGATAGGCTTGCTATTAAAAGAAGGAAATAATATAATTTATTCATATGCTACTTTAGTAAAAAACGAGTTCAGAAGTAATTTTATAATTCTTAGATTAATTTATACCAATCTATCTTACAAGACTGTTAGATCCAGTTTCGGACATAATTAGATTCTTTGATTTAATTTGATCGTTAATTTCGAAGGCTAACTTTAAAGCACGATAACCGTCTTTTATGGAAATCCGTTCTGGGGTATCTTTCAGTATACTTTCATGAAAGCAATCAAGCTCCATTTTTATTGCATTTGTAGGATGTACAATTGGTTTTTCGAATGAAATATATTTTGAGCCGACCTTAGAATCAAATTCCATATACTCCGCCCCTTCTTTAATGTCATATTTGGAGCTATTCAAACTTACAACTTGTACATCTTTTTTAAGAAAGTCCAAAATAATGTAATTATCTGCTTGATAAAGATTCATCTTTCTAAGCTGCTTTAAGGCCAATCTACTGGCGGTTAAGTTTGCTACACAGCCATTTTCGAATTCTATTCTTGCATTACTAATATCTGGTGTAGAAGTAAGAATGGCCAAACCGGAAGCATCGACCTTTGTTATAGGAGATTTCACTAAATGTAACAGGATATCAATATCATGAATCATCAAATCCATTACTACAGATACATCCGTTCCTCTGGTTTGAAAAGTTGATAAGCGTTGTGCTTCCACAAACATGGGGTTAAGAACTCGATCTTGCACAGATAAAAAAGAAGGATTGAATCTTTCTACATGCCCTACTTGTGCCTTTACAGGATAATCTTCAAGCAAATCCAATAAATCTTCTGCTTGACCAATTGTTTGGGTAAGAGGTTTTTCTATGAAAACATGTTTCCCTTTACAAATACATTGTTTAGCTATTTCATAATGAGATAGTGTTGGAGTGACAATATCTAAGACATCAGAATCTTCAATTAGCTGATCAGGATTATCATATCTTTTGATTTGATAAAATTCAGAAACTTCCATTGCCCTGTGATCATCTGGATCAAAGAAACCAAGCAGTTCGAATAAACCTGATTCCCTTAAACATTTAAGATGTATTTTTCCCAAGTGTCCTACACCAAATAAACCTATTTTAAGTTTACTCATATCTATAATACATTAACACTGCTCCGAATAAGGTAATCAAAGCTATTAAAACACTAGCCATGTTTATTGTATTGCGGATATTTTTTACGAAAGTATGTATGTCTTCTTTATGTTGTGGGTATTTAGGATAAACCTCTTCTTCAAGTTTTTTATTACTAAATACATGTCTTGCTCCAAACTGCACATTGTTCTGTACCAATATCTTATAAGATTTTAAAACTTTAACTCTAAAATAGACATTGACGAATAGCATGGCTATAAATAAAGCTATAATTATGGTGACGAGTGTTAAGAACATTCTTTTTTGTGTATGTAAAAATAAGCTTTATATCTAGCTAACCATTTTTTTGTAACACTATTGTGAGCTCGACGTATTATTCGTCAACAATGGGTATATTTTCCTAATATGTCTACTCAACTGAACTTTGTTTCCCTTAATAATAGCAATAAAGCATTATTAAATGGAACACTTAACAAGCAGATACTCCATAATTACTGGAATATTTGCAATGATTTCAAAATATACTGGCAGCTTAATAAAGCAAAAGCCAGGTCTATTTGGCAATAAAATAATCCTTTTATTCCTACTTTTCAGTCAGCTGAATGTCAATAGTCAAAGCTGCAATATTTTACCGAGTCCAATTACGGGTTCTGCAAGTATTGCTGCATGTGACTTAACTTCTAATACAACGATTCAATCAGGCGATGTGCTTTCTATAAGTCTAACTGGTGGACGAGAATATACCTTTGAAGTTTGCTATAATCCCACTTACGACCAGCCTGATTTGGAATTTTCTCAAATCCAATTATGGACTTCACATGGAGGATTTATAAATGAAGCAAATGGAGATGCAAATTCTTGTTCGAGTATAACATACAATAGTTGTACTGACGAAATTGTTCTCTTACAAGCATTTACACATTCCTGTATTGCTAATTGGAAAAAATGGGATTTAAATATAAAATCTAAATGTTGTTCAATAAGTTGTCAAGATGCTGTTCATTTATCTGCCTCTTCTGCACTTTGTACCTCTGAGATTTTTAACATCCCTACGCCAACTTTTAATGGCGTATGCCTTTCTTCAACCTTGAGTTACACAACAAACCTGCCTTTCCCTCCAGTTGGTGCAGCTACTCCCCCTAGCTTAGCTGTCCCAGCGGGCAATCCTGTTGGAACCTATGAGATTACCTGGGAGCTTGAAGATTGCTTAGGAAATAGTAAGATATGTAAGCAAGATATCATTATTGATCCTGTTTTAGCCTGCGACGATCTAGTAACTATAAATTTAACAGGTCCTAAAGCTCAAGTTACTATAGGAATGGTCATAGAGGCTGTTCCAGCATTGTGCTACCCTGATTATGAACTAGAGGTCTACTATCAAGGTGAGAACCTTGACAACATGGTTTGCTGTGAGCATATAGGTAAAATTCTTACTTACACAATAACACATATTTCAACGGGCTTGAGTTGCAATGGCGAAATATCCGTTGAAGATAAATTTGCTCCACTTATTACTTGTGAAGACAAGGTGATCAAATGTACTGAATCTACAGAACCTGATTCTCTTGGCTATCCAGATCTGGTTGAAAATTGTGACCCTGATGTTGATTTGGTTTATTATGATGATTATGAAAATTACAATTGCGTAGACCCAATCTACATAGGTAGAATCACTAGGACATGGATCGCTACAGATGCAGCTGGTTTTAATAATACATGCGTCCAATACATTGACATCTTGAAAGCCAATCTTACTGGTGTGACCATGCCTGTAGATACTACAATTGCCTGTAAGGATGTAGTAACTGATATGGAAGAAACTGGAATGCCACTTTACTGTGATCTACCAATAAGTCACTATTGTAACATGGTTACTTATACCAAAGATGATACGACTTATTTATGTGAAAATAGTTTTAAGATATATAGACAGTGGACCGTATTAGACTGGTGCTCTGGTCTAAGTTTAGAGCAGACGCAACTAATAGAAATAATAGATGATGTTCCCCCCATCTTAGTTTGCCCAAAGGATCTTACGGTAGGTACTGTAGTTGACTTTAGCTGTTCAGGTACTGTAAACTTGCCAAACATAGAATCTGCAAGAGATGTATGTACGTCTGCTCCAATGGTCGAGCCTAGTTGGGAATTTGGTTTAGGATTTGGTCCATTCCATAATGTTCCAGTTGGCGTACATGAGGTAGATTATGTCGTAACTGACGATTGTGGCAATAGCTCCATTTGTACCATAGAAGTTACCGTAGAAGATGATGATAGACCCACTGCGATTTGTGATCTGTATACACAACTTAGCATACCATCAGCTGGTTCAGCAGAAATTTGTCCGGAAGACATCGATACTGGTTCGCATGATAATTGTGCCATTCAAAGTATGGAATTGGCATTAATGTCAGACAGTATTTTTATGTCCTGTTTAAAATTTGAATGCGCAGATGCAGGCAATACGGAAATGATTATACTAAGGGTTTTTGACGATTCCGGGATGTATAATGATTGTATGGTGGAAGTCGAGATTGTTGACAAAGTCGCTCCAGCACTTCATTGCCCTTCAGATATAACGATAGATTGCTTGCAAGATGAGACAGACCTAAATCTAACTGGAATGGCTCAGGCTTTTGATTCCTGTATAGATACCATATATTTTCAAGATGAAAATTTCCTTACTGAGTGTAGGACAGGAGAAGTAAAAAGAATCTGGTATGCTGAAGATGAATCTGGTAATGTTTCAAACTGTATTCAAACCATTACACTCATTGACAATACAGCTGCAATTATCACTTTTGGAAGAGATACTACCTTAAGCTGCGAAACAATTGATGATGATTATGGGAGGCCAGTTGTGGAAGACGACTGTGGCATATATGCTATGGGTTATGTAGATGAGTATCTTATTGATGATGATTGTGTTCAAAAACTATTGAGAACTTGGACTGTCCTAAATGAATGTTCAGGATTAGATACCTCCGCAACAATTTTGATCAAACTTTTTAATGATAGGACCTTGCCTGAATTTTCTGGAGCACCAACAGAAATACGAGTAAGTTGCGAAGATCCTCTACCAGATTTTATTGCCCCAATCATAACAGATACCTGTGATGATGATCTTGAAATTGAAATCTGTACAGGGGAAGGTTCGAGACCTGTTTGTGAAGAAGAAGGAATCATGATTCAAATTTGGAAAGTAACGGATGCTTGTGGCAATTATGCAGAGTTCGAACAACGAATTTTAATCATAGATGATCAGGCGCCGGTCTTTTCAAATATACCTAGTAATTTAAATCTAAGTTGTGATGATGACATTCCATTTGTAACTCCAAGTGTTTCAGACAATTGCGATGATGATATAGAATTTGTATTAGTAGTAACAGAAACTGCTGGGTCTTGCTCTCAAGAATTTAGCATTGAACGTACTTGGACTGCTACCGATAATTGTGGCAATGTCTCTGAAATTACTCAGCTTATAACTATCAGTGATTCAAATCCTCCTTTTTTCATTGGCATCCCTAGTGATTTGACCTTGGATTGCAACGATGAAATCCCAAACCTTGTTCCAGGCTTTGATGACAATTGTGATGCAGATGTCACCTTATATAGAACTGAAGAAATAATAGAAGGCGATTGTCCAGATGAAAGAGAAATCCTCCGAACATTTGTAATCGAAGATGCTTGCGGAAACAAAGATTCCTTAGTATGGAGTATTCTTATATTAGATAATACAGCACCAATTTTTGACCCTGGCAATTTTGATCCAAATCCGGTGATAAGTTGTGATCAAGGACTACCTCCTATTTCAGCTCTATTTACTGACAATTGTGATGCACAACCAACAATTAACATTACCATTGATTCCACTGGAACCCAATGTGAAAGAATAATTAATAGAACAATAAGAGCAACAGACAGATGTGGCAACTCAACTGAAATAAGACAGGTTATCACATCAATTGATAATACGCCTCCTTCTGTTTTATTTAGGCCTCCATTTTTAATTGAATCGGATACAACAATCTGTATAACCAATATACGTATGGAGTCAATAATTTTTCAAGACAATTGCGACGAAGATCTAAATGTTTTTTACGAAATAAATTATAACTCTGATGGCTACATTTTTGACGCGGGCTTAGCATTTACTGATACACTCATTCAAGGCAATAACGCATCTGGACAGTACCCCATCGGAAATCACATGGTAACTTTCACAGCCGAAGATGCCTGTGGAAACAGTATTAAGGAAGACATAAGAATAGAAATTTCGGAAAGAAAATTTCCATTAATTGGCTGTGTAAGTAATGAATTTTTTATAAATACAGATGGGACGGTAACAGTTAATAGCAACCAAGTAATAAATGCTGATGTTACTTATGATGAATGTACCCCAATCGATATTCAATTTGCAGATGACTTTTTTGGAACTAATTTATTTGGAAACGAATTAACATTTACCTGCGATGACATCGGATTGAATCTCGCGTTTATTGTAGCCATAGATTCATTTGGGAACACTTCAGCTTGCTTGAACCAAATCGAAATTTCTGACCCTAATGGCAACTGTGGCAATAGACCCGATGATGGTTTTATTGTTGGAGGTAGAATTACAAATGAAGAGATGACAGTCATGTCAGATGTGAAGGTAAATTTAGGTATAAATGAAGCAGAGGTAACCTCTACTGGAACATATGGTTTGTATCATTTTTTAGAAGTATTTCCTGGAGATAATTGTTCTGTTCTTCCTGAAAACAATATCAATCATTTAGAAGGTGTGACCACCTTTGATTTGGTATTGCTACAAAAACATATTATTGGTTCCAGCATTTTAAATTCACCTTACAAAATAATTGCAGCAGATGTTAACAGAAGCGGTACTATTTCAACTTTGGATCTAGTGATACTCCGTCAATTGATTCTTTTTCAAAGAACTGAATTGCCAAACAATACCTCCTGGAGATTTATTCCAGCAGATTACACATTCAGCGATCCTAGCAATCCATTTTTGGATAATTTCTCTGAAGCACATACTTGTTACGACATTCAAAATTCAGAATTAAATGTAAACTTCATTGCCATAAAAATTGGCGATTTAAATTGTTCTTCAAGAGCACAATTCAAAGCAGAGGAAGCTAGTCAAAGAAACCCTGAGCCACTAGTACACCTAGAATTAGGAAACGAAAAACTAGAGGCCGGAAAGACATACCATGTTCCTGTTCAGCTTAATACTGTTCTTGATATTTCTGCATTGCAATTTACTCTTCAATTGGATGAGAGCTTATCCTTAGAAGGGATTGAGATTGATGAAAATGTTTCAAATTGTGTGCATATTGATAAATCTCAAAACTTGATCCACTTTGCCTGGACTTCATTTGATAAAGTAGCATCAGATCTTTTCAAGATAAAAGTACGAGCAGAGAAAGATGCCTTTCCACTAGATCAGCTATTCTTTTCGAAAGAATTTATAAATGCATCTGCTTACCAAGCTAATGGTCAAGCATTAAAAATTGGCTTAAGAGATAATAGAGAATTGAGTAATGAAGATTATCAAGAAAACACAAAAGAAGGTTTAAACATCAGTCAGAACAAACCAAATCCTTTTAGAACAGATACAAATATTGAAATCTATACCACTCAAGAAGAAGAAATATCTTTTTCAGTCTACAATTCAAATGGACAAATTTTATTTGAAAAAGATTACCAATTGCAGGTAGGTGAAAATAGCATTTCATTTAAGAGAAACAATCTTCCATCTGGCGTATATTTCTATAAAGTACAAACAGCAAAAGAAGAAATAACAAAGAAAATGATGATACTAGATTTTTGAGATTAACTCTATCGGTTAATTATGTTGAAAGGTCACTGGCTAAAAGTCGGTGACCTTTTTTTTGTAGGTAATTGTCTGGACTAGGATTTTTAGGATTTGCTAGATTTTAGGATTTTATTTTTATTTCTATAATAATAATAATAATAATAATAATAAAGATTGCTCCACTCGTTTCTCGCCTACGGCAAACTCGGTCGAAATTAATTTATACTAACATAACTTGATCTTAAGACTTTTTAAATTTCGACTGAAGAAGAGCAGAACGGATTTGTCATCCTGAGAGGAACGACATTGAAGTCCAAGGATCAAATGTTTTTCTATTTTTAATTTCGACTGAAAAAGAGCAGAACGGATTTGTCATCCTGA
>CALIIW010000125.1 GCA_938018185.1 uncultured Saprospiraceae bacterium | reverse complement strand
TATGGAGACCTCACAGATCTCAAACAATCTAACATTGGGAGCGAAGATGTTTTCATCAATTCAATTGGTCAAACTAAAATAGTTGGAAATAAGGTATTTATCTATTTTAATGGAGATCATAATCATCTAAGACAGCAGATCAGACAAGGCATAGCTTCCGTTTATTTAAATGCCATGTTGTTTGGTTCAAACCTTCAAGAAATCGTACAAAATGCGGTTATGATGAATTTGCCGCAGTGGTTTAAGGAAGGACTCGTATCTTTTGTTGGAGATGAGTGGAATAGTGATTTAGACAACTTGCTCAAGGATGCAATTCTAGACGAGGACTTTGAAAATTTCTCCACTCTACTTGAAAACAATCCAGGTTTAGCTGGTCATTCTTTATGGTATTATTTAAGTCAAAATTATGGAAAGTCCACTGTATCCAATCTTTTATATCTAACTCGAATCAATAGATCGGTCGAAAGTGGATTTTTGTACGTGCTAGGAAATTCTTATGAAAGAACATTACAAGAGTGGCAAGATTTCTATTACAGTAGATATAAATTAGACTCTGAGACTAGACAAGAAATTAGTGGTACTGCAATAAATCTAAAGAATAAAAGAAATGTTCCTATTACGCAAATCAAATTGAGTCCAGACGGATCATATCTTGCCTATGTGAACAATGAGATTGGCAAGTATAAAGTATTCTTACACAATCTTGCAACTGGTGAAAAAGAGATGATCTTAAAAGGTAATTTCAGAAATCCATTTCAAGAAACAGACTACGCTTATCCTTTAATAGCTTGGAAACCAAATGGTCAAGAATTATCTATAATTCATGAGGTAAGAGATGTTTCAAAATTTGCTACTTATGATATCTTTTCGAAGGATACTAAAACAGAAGATTTAGACCCACAATACGTTCGGGTTTTATCAATGGATTATTTTAATAATTCCGAATTGGTCTTTGCTGCGATTGTAGATGGCTATTCTGATCTTTTCATTTATCAAAGTTTGAACAGACAAACAAAGCGTTTAACTCAGGATTTTTATGATGACATAGAAGCTTCTATAGTTAGTCTAAATGGTAAAAGAGGAATTTTATTTGCATCAAATAGACAAAGTGTTACGCTTGACAAGGTCAAGTTGGACACCATCCTACCGATTGACAAAATGGATATTTTCTATTATGACTTTGAAAAAAATGACAGGGAATTGGTCAGAGTTACCAATACACCTCTTGCTAGTGAAAGTAATCCAGCTGGTCTGGACTCAAAGTGGTTTTCCTTTTTAACTGATGAGAATGGTATTAACAATTCCAAGTCTGGTTACTTAGAAGAGTACTTGGCATACAATGAGCGGGTCATCGGACTTAAAGATGGGGATGAAATAGTTATACACGAAGATTCTACTTTGGTAGCTATTGAAGATTCTTTAATTGTTTCTGATGTCTTGAGACCAGTCATGAAATGGCGGGCTATAAATCATTACAATACTGATTTAAATCGGTCTATACAGTTGCAAGATATTTCTTCAAGCAATAATGTGATGGCTCAAATGCTATTTAAAGATGGGGAGTATACAATATATACTAAATCATATACACCAAATGAAAGTAGCGATCCAAAAAACACCTTATTCGTTAATCAACAAAAAGGAACTGTTTCAAAAATAATAAAAGAGGATAATACGATTGACCCACTTTTAAAACCAGAGGAAAAAGAAAATGACAACAGTCGAATTGACATCGACAACTATATGTTCCAGAGTGAATTTGAAGATGACGAGAAGGTACCAACGGTTGATGTTGATGAAGAAACAGGTGAGATTAATTTGAATGAAACTCCGGAGATGGAAGAAATTGCTGAATCGCCAAAAGTAATGCGATTTAGGCCTTCTCGGATCACGCCATATAGAACGAAATTTAGAACTGACTTTGTCACTTTGCAATTAGACAATGATCTTCTATTTGAAGGTCTTGAAACATTTGCAGGCTTGGGCAATCAATACAGTTACCAGCCTCCAGGGATATTACTTAAAACAAATTTCAAAGATTTATTTGAAGATTATGTATTTGAAACTGGTATAAGGATACCAACAACTTTTAATGGGGCGGAGTATTACCTAGTTGCAGACAACAAAAAGAAAAGACTGGACAAGCGATATGCGGCTTATAGAAAAGTGAGAAGAGAAACGGACAACACTGGAATAACAACTTTAAAGACAGAGTTCATCACGCTTCTTGGCATGGCTGAATTTAGATATCCTTTAGACATTTTTACAAGCCTTAGAGCAAAGGTGACTGTGCGAAACGATAAGGTTACAGAGTTGGCTACAGATGTTAATTCATTAAACTTTCCGAATGCCAATCAACAAAGGGCAGGCTTGAGATTAGAATATGTTTTTGACAACACCTTAGATGTTTCTATAAATATTAAGAATGGAACCAGATATAAAATTTATGGTGAGTTGGTAAAACGTTTCAACTTATCTTATGCTGAGTCTGTCAAGTTTGAAACCGGAAAAGGTTTTATGACCATACTAGGAATTGATGCTAGACATTATCAAAGGTTGGATAAGCACTCTATATTTGCGGCAAGACTTTCTGCGGCAAGCTCTTTTGGATCTGAAAAAATGTTATACTATTTAGGAGGGACAAATAATTGGCTGTTTGCAAATTTTGATCAAGATATCCCCATTCCAACTACTAGTGATTATGCTTACCAGACTGTAGCAACTAACATGAGAGGTTTTTCTCAAAACATTAGAAATGGAAACTCTTTTGCCTTGATAAATACAGAATTAAGAGTGCCTTTATTCAGATATTTTTCCAAGCGTACACTTCGTTCAAATTTCTTAAGAAATTTCCAAATGGTAGGCTTCTTTGACCTAGGAACCGCTTGGCATGGCGCTACACCTTTTAGCACTGACAATCCTTTAAATGTAGTCACAATTGCCTCAGAAGGCAACCCTGTAACAGTAAGAGTAAACTACTTTAGAGATCCCATAGTTGCTGGATATGGTGCAGGTATAAGAACGGTATTATTTGGCTATTTTATCCGTCTAGATTATGCATGGGGTATTGAAACGGGAATGAGATTAGATCCGAAATTGTATTTTTCTATGGGGCTGGATTTTTAATTCTGAACTTTAAAAAAACTTACTGTAGTTAAATTTTTTTTTGCTTCACTAGCTATGTACAGGGTCCCATCTTCTTCAAAAACAATTCCTAAGGCTTAAGGGAATTTTGATGACTATAGGCATTCTTCAAAAGTGTAATCCATGGATTTTAATCAGATACTTCAGCTCAAATACACAAATTGTTTCAACCAACAATAAATGAAATTTTTGCTTAACGCATACTTTCTACTTATATCAATAATTCTATTCCCAATTCTTAGCATTGGGCAAACTACTTTCTCCAAACTATACAATCTAAATGTAGGCCAGGATAATTTTGCACTTGAGTTATACCAATTGCAAAATGAATTAATTATAGCAACAGGTCATATTTGTTTCTCTGATTCTTTATCCTGTGGATCAATAATAAGTTTAGACAGAGAAGGAAATTTAAATCAATCTCATACTATCCCAGATATTTTATTTTCAAACAACAATATCATTAACATAGTAGAAGATTCCATTAAAATATTAGCTTTAAATGAATCAAATAACCATAATTCATTCTATGTTTTAAGTGGGGATATGAATTTAAATAACTTCAATAGAAAGGAGTACGAATTAGGACAAAATACACTTGCTTACTTATTACTGGGAGTATTGAAACATCAAGAAAATTACTTTACTTATGGCCAAACAGTAGAAAATGGGATAGGCTACGGTCATTTAATAAAATGGGATGCTAGTTTCAATTCCATTTTAAAAACACAAAGAATTCATATTGGGGATAGCTTTAGTAGCATCGATAAACTTCAAGCTACACCAGATGGGAACATGGCCTATATAAATGGTTCAGGTGGATCCACAAAAAGTATTGTAAAAATTGATACAGCTGGAAATATTCTTAAAGAATTTTCATATGAAACATTGATCGGTAATATGATACCGAACTTATTGGTTAGTAAGGGAGGCGCTTACTATTTCCCTGAAGACTCTGACCCTACCAATATTTATGGTTTTGGTAATGGACACATTGCTAAAATTAGCAATACACTAGAAGAATATGAATGGATTTTACCATTATCAATTCCTACTCCAGAAGATTATAAAGTATTTGCAGTCTACGACATTATCGAAGCACAAAATGGTGATCTCCTAGTCTGCGGCCGTGTTTTTGATGAAGATGTAAATGATTCTGAATGGTCTGGTTTTATATGTAGAATCTCTCCTAATGGAGATATGATCTGGCTTAAAATGTACAAAACAGCTAACCTTATTAATCCTGCAGAAACAAGATTTTATAGACCTTCCGCACTTTTGGAGTTAGAAGAAACTCCAGATGGAGGTATCCTGGCCATTGGAATATGCGACCAAAGATTTTTAGATGAAGCTCCCGTGCGTGAGCTATGGGTTTTATCAGTTGACGAAAATGGTTGTATAGATGAAGACAATTGTGAAGAAACCATTTTAACATCAACTAATCACCTTGGTGTTGAAAAAAAACCAGCTAAAAGTGAGGTCTTAATTTACCCTAATCCTTCTTCTACTAGCTTTGATGTATGGCTCAAAGAAGATGAAATTTCTAAAATAAATGTCTGCTTAATATCAGGACAAATTATTCAAACGTATGAGACCTATTCCAATCGAATGGCCATAGATGTATCTACTTACACCAAAGGAATATACATTGTTGAAATAATTTCAAAATCAGGAAGAAGGTACTTGGAAAAAGTGGTTGTGAATTGATTTTTAATCCAGTACTTCAAAAAAACTTACTGTAGATAAATTTTTTTTCGCTTCACTAGCTATGTACATGGTGCCATCTGCTTCAAAAACAATTCCTTCGGGTTGTGGGAATCTCTTTTTATCTAACTTTACAATTTTTAAAATCTTATTATCTCTGCCCATTACAATTAACAGCTTCCCTTTAGAACAAACCACGTAAATGTTTCCTGTTATTGGATGTATGGCAATTCCGGATGGGCCAACATGAAGGTAGTTTAAACCTTCGTCAAATATCTTGGAGAATGAATCTTGAATTTTTTCTTTAGTGTAGTTTTCTGATAAATAAGTTTTTACATCTTCTCTACGGATGTAAAGAAAAGGTGTAGAATTAGCTGTTGGATTTTTTACATCAACAGTATACAATAACCTTGTGTTATCATCAACATTTTCCAAACCCTTACTATCCTTACAGATAACAATAAATTTATCTGTTTGAGGATCATAAGTTATTCCTTCATGATCTGTATGTTCACTCAATTGATGTTTATGCTTTTTATAAGTAGGCTCGGTTCCTTCTAAATTCATTTCATAAATAGTCCCTGAGCTTTTGAGTATAAAGTATTTCCCATAAGCATAAGTAACACCTTCATAGTCACCATCATTTTTGAAGTCTATGGTTTTCTCAATTGTTCCATTATTTTTATTTATAAAAAACAAGAGTCCATTCTCATCTTGAACTGCTACAAGTTGTTCCTTATTTTCTGAAAGGCTTAAGCCCGAGATTTCAGCTAATTCATTTTTCAAAGCAAACTGCATACCACCAGAAAGATCGTAAGGAAAAATCTTATATTTTTTCAGTTCTGGCAAATCAACAGCAGCAGTTTTTTTACTGGAAGAACAAGCATTCAAAAAAAGAAATGCCCATATTAAAAATCCAATTAATCTAAACTTCATTTTCTAAAGTTTGCAATTGTTGTTTAATGTGATAATGTGGTGTACGTTCGTAGCTATTATTTAAGTACGTAAGCGCCTTTTCTTTGTAGGAGTTATCAATTTTTGAAAGGCTTAAATAAACCTCTGCTTGTTGCGCATCAGATAAATCAGTAGTCTCTAATTTTTTTAGAATGCTTAAAGAATTTTTGATTTCTCCTTTTGAATAGGTCAATTTAGCTTCTCTAATTAAAGTTCCAAAAGCATGCTTATCTGGATTTATTTCTTTTAACTGCTTCAAGCCTTCTGCCGCAGGCTCCGTTAGATTTTGGATGAGGTAAACATCAAATAATTTTTGTTGACTCTCTTCTAAAGATGGTAAGTACTGAATCTCATTTGAAATTCCAATAGATTGCTTCAAGTGTTTTTCTGCTTTATTAAATTCTCTTAGAAATGCATTTAAGTCTGCCAGAGAAATTAAAGCCTTGGTCATTCCTTTTTGATAATTTATTTTCCCAGACAACTCAAGCGCTTCATCCAAATGAAACTTTGCATCTGCAAATTTACCTTTAGCTATCAGCAGGTCTCCCAATAAATTGTGTACAATTGCAATGCCTCTTTTATCTCCTAGTTCTTTACAAAGCTTAAGGTCTAAATTGAAATTATCCAAGGCTTTGTCATAAGCACCCGCCGCTTCTTGAATAGAGCCAATACTCCCAATTGCGATGGCTTTCATTTGTTTATTTCCCAATTCCTCACTCAAGGCCAGTCCTTTTTCAAAATAATTCATGGCTTTATCGCTGTCTCCCATTTCTGAAAAGACAATACCGATGTTTGTATATAAAATTGCCATCCCGTTCCGGTCACCTATTTCTTTACATATCTCCAGCTGATCTTCCTGGCATTTAATACCTTTTTCATACTCGGACTGATTCATATAAGTCAATCCAAGATTGGATACAATTTGAGTAACTGTAAAGGATTTTTTAAATTCCTTTGACAAAGCAATACTCTTCAAGAAATACTCTTTTGCATTTTCGTATTCACCTTGTCTAAAATAAAGATCTCCCAAATTACCATATGTCTTAAAGAGTCCAATGTTGTCATCTAAGCCCTCAAACATTCCCATTGCTACTTCCAGCTCCTTGTAAGATTCTTTATACTCTCCTTTCAAGTTTAAAATCTTGCCATGTTCGTTTTTAATCATAGCGAGCAAGAGCATATTTTCACTTTGAGAAACGATGCTAGTGGCTTCAGACAAAACAGCAATACTTTTATCCCACTGTCCAATCAACTCCAAAATTTCGGCTTGCTTAAGCAGTATTTTAGCATAAGCATTTGGTTTCTTCTTTTTATCTATATAATCCAAAGCCTTTTCATAATTTCTTAAGGCCGTATTATTTTGGTAATTTCTTTTCGCGGAGTCAGCAGCTTTCTTTACATAGTTAAGAGCCTTCTTATGGTTTTTTGATTGATCAAAATGAAAAGCTAGATCTGCGTACTTGCCCTCTAGTTCTTTATCATATAAAACTTCAATCGCATTACCAATCAGACCATGCAATTCTTTTAATCTAGAGTTTAATTGCATGTCGTAAACAGTCTCTCGTAGCAAGGAATGCTTAAAAATATATTTCAACTCATTTATAGCTTTCCAAATTTGTACTTTTTCAGCTGTTTCAATTTGATCTATTAAATTGACACTATTTTTTCTTTTCTCCTTGACGAAAATGTCATTTGATTTCATGACTTCTTGCAAAACAGGAATGTCAAATTCTCTACCTATAACTGCGGCTGCTTTTACAGTTTCCTTTACTAGTTCTGAAAGCCTATCTACTCTGGCCATCAATACTGCATTGATAGAATTAGACAATTTGATGTTTTTGTCTTTCACCATCCAAACATCATCCAATTTTTCTATCAAATTGCTCTCTTCAAAATATTCAAGCATTTGTTCTAAGTAAAATGGATTTCCATTGGTTGTTCTTTGTAAAAGATCAAAAAAGTCCTCACTTATTTTACCTCCCAATTTACTCTCAGCATAATTTTTAATCGATGCTTTACTAAGCAAGTTTAAATCTATTTCTACATATTCCAGAGAAGCTTCTTTGGCTATCTCAGATGTTAAATAATCTGGCTTAGTACCATTATCTAAATATCTAGAAGTCATTATCAAAACAATCGGCTCTTCTCTAACATGATAAATGAATTTCCTCAAAAAGGAAATCGTACTTTCATCAAACCAATGTCCATCTTCAATCTCGACGACGAGGGGAGTCTCTTCGGCTAAGGCAATGAATAAATTTGAAATACAACTGATGGCATTATCAAATCTTCCTTTGGCATCTAATTCCTCCCAAAGCGTCCCTTTCGTTTTTAGACCTAACAGACCTGCAAAAATGGATTTGGTTCTTAAGAGCTCTTTAGTAATTTTTTCATTTTTTACCTTGGAAAGAATTTTTTCAAGTTCTTGTTCAAAATATTGTTGATTCTGTCTAGTGCTAGCGGCGCTATTCTGTTTGAATTCATTCCTTAAGAAATAAATCAAAGGATTAAAAGGCTTTCTAAGAATTTGATCTGTTTGGCAAATGGCCCAATTTACTTTTTTTGTTTTCGTAAGTTCTTTGCCTACTTCAAAGATTAATCTACTCTTTCCAACACCGGCTTCTCCAAAAATATTTATAGCTCCCCCAGATTCTAAGTTTTCTGTAAATGCATCTATAAACTGAGAAATTTGGGCAATTTCTTCAGAACGACCGATGAATTCTCCTTCAAAAAGATCCACTTCGTTAGATTTTCCTTCAAGAACGAAAGTTGGAATTTTTTCTATGACGCCTTTGTATTGTATTTCTCCCTTTTTTTGAAAAGTAAACAAACGATTCTTTTGAATTTCTTCATCTACTAGAACTTCTCCCCAATCTGCATGACCCATGAGTCTTGATGCAATATTTACTTTATTACCTAAAGCTGCATACTGCTTTTTTGCCTTACCGCCGATCATTCCAGTGAAACAAATACCATTGGTGGCTCCCACTTTGAACTGAATTTGATTCTCCGTATCCAGTTTTTGAACCCCTTCTTTTAATTGACTAATAAATTCAAGTGCTCTTTCAATGTTATTTTCATATGAAACGGGAGCTCCAAAAAGGACAAGCATCAAGGCGCCTTTATCGCTGTAGTCAATTTCTTTAAAATACCCAGAAAAGTTTTTTACCAATTCTAATACTAAAGATGAAAAAGCATCTAAATCTTGATGATTAAACGAACCTTTGAAAGCAATAAATACAGAAACAACGGTGCGGAATTCTCCTTGTAAGTTTGGATCTAATATTTGCTTTGGTAAAAATTTATTCAAATGTAGCTTTGTATCTACTACTGCCGAACTGTAGCCATCATTCTCTCTCAGTTTATTATCGGGGAGAAGTTTTACAAAACCAGGCTTGTTTAATTTTTCATAATTTAAATCGGGGTAGGTTTCTACTAGTTTTTGATCCATTATAATCTCTCCACCAACTGCAAGACTTTGGGCGTAAGCGCATTTGGAGATTGGAAAACCATTGAAATAATAAGAGTGCAAACTGTTTCCCACAATTCCCCATTCCAGATTTCCCGAAGAAATGCCGATCTTGATTTCTATTTTTTCATTATGATGGGCTTCACTTTCTTTAAATCTTTTTTGAATACTCAAAGCCGTCAGAATAAAATGTTCTACCGTATTTTTTTCATTTAAAGGAAAAACTGCTAAAAAAGCATCGCCGGCATAGTAAGGAATGAACCCTCCATTTGAATAGACGGTATCTACCAATGGCTCAAAAATCATATTTAAAACAAGCGACAATTCCTCTGCGCCAATATTCCCTTTGGCCAACAGGCGAGAAGTTAGGCTAGTAAAACCAACAATATCAATAAACATCGTACTCGCATCAAAGCGACCATGCTTAATGTTACTATTAAATTTATCCTGAATAAAATATGGAATTAACTCCGTCACTAAACTGAATCGTCTTTTTAGAAGCCAAAAAATCACTTCGTTTCTACAAACTGAAATTTACGAAATTTGAATCGTAACAATGTTTTAAAGTTTTCAATTTTTTTTAATATATCTGTAGTTGTTAATAAAATGATATTTTGCCTCTAGATGGCTGTCAACTTCCAATTTATTGCGACTTTTGTAGGGTGAAAATTTTAATAAAGGCCTATATTCTTGCATTCTTCCTGTCTTGCTGCTTTAATGGTTTTGCTCAAGATTCCGAGATTAAATCAGTTTTAGCATCTAAAACAGATCAAAAAATCACTATTGATGGGCTTTTCGATGAGGAAGATTGGCAAAAAGCGCCAATTGCTTCCGGATTTAGTACTATAGAACCCCAACCTGGCTTTTCACTATCTCAGAAATCAGAAATTAAAATTCTATACGATGACAAATCAATATATATAGCCGCCCGCTTACTGGATGAATCTGCAGACAGTATTTTAATAGAATTATCTGAAAGAGATAATGTTCAAAATGCAGATTGGTTTGCACTTATCTTAGATACTTACCAAGATGGTTTGAATGGTGTTGTTTTTGGCGTGACAGCCTCTGGTGTTCAATTTGACTCTAAACTTACCGCTGATGACCAAGGATCTAATGTATTAAGAACGGGAGATGACAGTTGGGATGCTGTTTGGCAAAGCAAAGTCAAAATAGATGAAACTGGCTGGAATGTTGAATTCAGGATTCCATTTTCTGCCTTAAGGTTTCCATCAGAAGAATTACAAAAATGGAATTTAAATTTTTGTCGATCCATAAGAAGATCTAGAGAGATTGCTTATTGGAACGAAGTGGACCAAGAAGTACTTTCCTTACTTCAACAATCGGGAACTCTTTTAGGTATTAAAAATATCCAATCGCCTTTACGCTTATCCGCTACGCCATTTTTAGCTGGTTATATCCAAAATAGATATGATGCGAATGAATCTCGTAAATCAGCTTGGGGAAGATCATTCAATGGCGGCATGGATATTAAATATGGCATCAATGAAGCATTCACTCTGGACATGACCTTGATCCCTGATTTTGGTGAAGCCAATTCTGATGCACAGGTCTTGAATCTAAGTCCTTTTGAGGTTGAATTTAATGAAAATCGTCCTTTCTTCACAGAAGGAACTGAATTGTTCAACAAGGGGGATTTATTTTATTCTAGGAGAATAGGTGGTGTGCCATTGCATTACAATGAAGTAGAAGATCAATTAGAGGATGGGGAAGAAATATTCGAAAATCCCAATACCTCACAGTTGTTCAATGCTACAAAATTATCAGGTAGAACTTCCAGTGGACTTGGGGTAGGAGTATTCAATGCTATTGCTGGCAGAACATTTGCAAGCATAGAAAACGCCCAGGGAGAAAAAAGAAATGTTGAGACAAGCTCTTTAACTAATTACAATGTTTTTGTTCTCGATCAAAATCTAAAAAATAATTCTACGGTCAGTTTAATAAATACAAATGTTTGGCGAGATGGAACAGACTACGAGGCAAATGTCACGGGTTTAACTACAGAAATTAACACCAAAGATCTTAGTTATGGTCTATATGGTTCTGGAGCAATATCCCAAAAGTATGAGGCGCTAGAAAATGATTTTGGTCATTCTTATGAAATTGGTCTTATTAAAAAAAGAGGTGCCCTTGTTGCATCTATAGACTATGAAGAACAGTCAGATGATTTTGACATTAACGATCTGGGGTTTTTGCAGCGTGCAAATTCTAGAGAGATTTCTTTGGAAGCGAACTTTTCGAATTACAAGCCATTTTTTAATGGAAGATTTATTTCAGGTGGTACTGGCTTATACTCTGCATATTCTCGCTACTACAAGCCCAATGAATTTAACAATTTTGGGATTAATGCTTGGGCTTGGGCTCGGACAAAAGGATTTACCAATTTTAACTTGTGGACTTATTTTGAACCAGCTAATGGCAAGGATTATTTTGATCCAAGAACGGATGATTTTTCCTTATACTTTAAAACACCAAAGTTCATCAATGTAGGAGGATGGATCTCTACAGATTATCGCAAAAAATTTGCAATAGACTTAAATGGAGCAAGTTGGTTGGGCTCGGATAATGGATCTATTTATAGAAATCTTGGTGTAGCACCTAGGTACCGCTTTAGCAATAAATGGTCTATGAGATTCAATGTTAATTTTGAATGGTTTAATAAATTTTATGGTTATGCTGACACTGTTGACAAGGATGTAATCTATGGTAATAGAGATGTACAGACATTAATAAACAGATTATCTACAACTTATACTTTCAATAATAAAATGACTTTTTCTTTTGTCGCTAGACATTATTGGTCTCAGGTAACTTACAACTCTTTTTACAATTTACTCTCGAATGGAATATTAGAAGATTCAGACTACGATGAATATGCTGATAACAGTTTTAACGCCTTCAATATTGACGCCATTTATAGGTGGCGTTTTGCTCCGGGATCTGATCTTTTTATTATTTGGAAAAATAATATTATTGGTTTTCAAGATGAATTGGATTTGGTCCAGTACAACTATTCCTCTGCCATAAATGGCTTATCGACCTTACCTATTAATAACAGCCTGAGCATTAAAATCATTTACTTTTTGGATTACCAAGATTTTGTCAAGTAGAAGCATATAAGGGATTTAAGCTTTTTCATATAAAGTCATATAAGATTAGGGGTAACCTTTTCTGACAGCAGTTTAGTCGTCATAAGAAGCATGCCCTGATGCTTCTTATTTAAAGATATGCTCTTGTGTTTCTTTTCCAGCAAATTGCATTATTATAGTATAGCCTCCCTATTGACCCAACAGGAATATAATTATGCTAAAACACATTTTTTTCACCATTCTCATATTCTTCCTGTTCAAATCATGTTTAAGTGCTCAACAGGAACCTACTTTTTCGGTATTTACCGGTGATGTATATGCCCTTGACTTCAGACAAGTACATAAAGGATACGGCAAGCATGTTTATGAAGGGGAAAAAATAGCTTTCATTTCTTGGGACGAAATAAACGTCACTGACAGGCCTATTGACGAGGCTTTTCCAGACGTAGATAGAATAAAAATGTTTGGGATGGTACTTTATTCTACAATGACCATTTATGAAAAATCTTGTTACGATTTTAGTTTAAACTCAGACGATGGGTCTAAACTTTGGATCGAAGACCAACTTGTTTTGGACAATGACAAGGATCATCAAATGCAATTACTAAGGAAAAAAATAAGCTTCGAACCAGGGACCTACAAAATAAAACTTTGGTACCATCAGGCCTACCCTGAACGCTATGGTTTTGTCTTTGATGCTAAACATACAGAGGGTCCTTGTCCAGAGTTTGTAATTAAAAAACCAGAACCTCCTAAATCGATCAAATTTACTTTAAATGAAAAAATTTCTTTCGATAAAGATAAGAGCATGATCAAAGATTCTGCCAAGCCAAAGTTAGATTCTATATTGGAATTAATCCTAGAAAAACAGCCTAAAAAAGTGAACATTGTTGGTCATACCGACAATACCGGCAGCTTAGAATACAACAAAGAGTTATCTAAAAAAAGGGCAATGGCCATTCAAAATTATTTGACTAAAAACATAGATTCTAAATCAGTTTTTGCCATTCGTGCAATGGGGGAAGATTTTCCAATAGAAAGCAATGATACTGAAGAAGGGCGATCCAAGAATAGGAGGGTGGAGATAGTTTTGATTCGATAAAAGAGCCTTGATGCTTCTCAATTAGAAGGCCTTGATTACTTTTGGCTTTAGCAAATACAAGGTCATCTAAACTAAAAATACGGCGATGTATTGAAAGATAATTTTTTAGATTTAGTGTGTAAATATACATCAACAACTGCTTCTTTTCTTGTTTAGATGTTCAAAATAAAGATATAAATCAAAGAGATTTTATCTCTAATAAAAAACTAGTAATATTCAGTGATTTTACGATTTGTAATGGGATATTGGTTTTAATTTTATTGAAAATGGTTAACTTCATTTTGGATTAAATTCAAAAAACCACAAAATGAAAATGAATATTAGGTTTCTAATAGCTTCCTTGCTATTTGCAAATGTATTATGTTCCGAGCTGACATTTTCTCAAGAAAATTTTCAACCAGTTGATACTTCAATCACTATTGGAACATTAGAAAATGGTCTCACTTATTTCATAAAAGACAATCCTCATCCTGCCAATAGAGTCGAGTTGAGACTAGTCGTAAAAGCAGGCTCTATTTTAGAAGATCAAGACCAACTTGGAGTTGCGCATCTGGTAGAACACATGGCTTTCAACGGATCAGAAAATTTCGAAAAAAACCAATTGATCAAATATTTGGAATCAGTTGGGAATAAATTTGGAGCTGATCTGAATGCTTATACCTCCTTTGATGAAACTGTATACAATCTTCAGGTAAGAACTGACATAGAAAATCAATTGGATAAAGGCTTGTTGGTTTTATCTGATTGGGCAGGAGGGCTAAGCTTTGATCCAATGGAAATTGACAAGGAAAGAGGGGTTGTTATTGCGGAGTGGCGCAACAAATTGAGTGCTGATCAAAGAATAAGAAATCAGGTCTTGCCGGTAATCTATAAAGATTCGAAGTATGCTGAAAGACTGCCCATTGGAAAACCGAAAATTATAGAAGATGTAAGCTACGAGGCTATCAATCGATTTTATAGAGATTGGTATAGGCCAGATTTGATGGCTATTGTTGTTGTTGGAGATATTGACAAAGAAATATTGGAAGAGAAAATAATCAAGTTGTTTTCCAAATTAAAAAATCCAGACCCCTTAAGAGAAAAACCGATTTACGATATACCGAAAAATGAAAAAACACTGATATCTATTGCTACTGATCCTGAATCCTTTATTGGAAAAATAGAAGTGTATATAAAACATCCTTCCAATAGGAAAATTAATAAGCAAAGCATCAAAACTACCATGATGGTTAATCTGATTGTAGATTTATTTAACAATCGGTTTGAAGCAAATTCCACTCAAGCAGATCCTTCATTTTCTAATGGTTATTGCTGGTATGGTAAAGACGTGGGAGATAATGACCTATTCTATTTTACCGGCACTTCTAATGAAACGGAAACTTTAAACGCATTAGAAGGCATGCAAATTCAAATGCAACAAGCTTCAAAATATGGCTTTCTTGATTTTGAACTAGATAGAGTAAAAACAAATCGCATGAAGCAAATTGAAATTTACGAAGCGGAAAAAGAGCGGCAAGAGAGTAGCAATTTAGTATTTCCGATTGTCAATCATTTCTTGAATAATACCCCAATTTTAGAGCCTACTCAAACCCTTTTATTGCACAAGGAATTATTTCCTAGCATACAAACTAAAGATATAAATCAGCTTGTAGTAAAACTATTAACAAATAAAAATCAAATCAATGTTATCTCTGGACCAGAGCATCTCAAAACTTCAAATTTAACTAAAAACACTGTGCTAGAAATGCTTGAACTAGTACCTTCCAAATTGCAAGAACCTATCTTGCAAGATATCTCAAATGAACCTTTAATAAAGTCACTGCCAAAAAAAGGTACTGTCATTGCAGAAGAACAAAACGATTTGCTTGGCTTAGACATCCTGACCCTATCCAATGGAGCAAAACTCTATTTGAAGAAAACAGATTTTGAACAAAATCAAGTACATTTTTCAGCCTTAAGTTTAGGAGGATATTCTTCGTATCCTAAAGAAGATTTTCCCAACACAGATTATGCTGCAGGCATTGCAGAGGCGACTGGAGTTGGCCAATTTTCCAGAACCCAGCTAGAGCAAAAACTTACAGGAAATACAGCATTCATCACTGGCTTCATTGATGACCAAATGGAAGGCATAAAGGGTGCTTGTTCGAATGATGATATTGAAACACTCTTTCAATTGGCCCACCTTAAATTTACCACTTTTCGAAAAGATACAATTGCTTTTGAAAACTATATGAAGGATGAACATTCAATCTATGACAATTTACTAGCTGATCCTTACTATTATTTCTGGGACCAGGTTTCTGTTATTCAATTTAACAATCATTATAGAGCGCCCTATTATACCACTAAAGATCTGAATAAAGTGAATTTAAATAGCTGCTCTAAAATATATTTAGAAAGATTCTCTGATGCAGATGACTTTGCATTTGTTCTAATTGGAAGTTTCGATAAAGAAGAAGTAAAAGCTTTAGCTGAAACTTACATCGCAAGTCTACCATCTAAGCAAGAAAAAGAAAAGATTGGAGATTTAGGAATGAAATATGAAAATGGTATAATTCAAAAAACATTAACAAAAGGAAGGGAACCTAAGTCTTATTTATCCATGTGCTTCCATGGTGATTTTATTTATTCCACTTTCAATAGGTACGCTTTAAAAATTTTAACTGACATCTTAAAAATTAAATTAAGAGAATCACTTAGAGAAGATCAAGGTGGGGTATATGATGTTGATATATCTTATGAATCCTATAAATTTCCAAAAAATGAATATAGTATTTCTATAGAATTCAATACTGATCCAGAAAAAATGCAAGAATTAATTAAGCTAACACTAAGTGAAATCGAAAAAATAAAAAAGGAATATGTAGCGGAAGTCTATTTGGCGAATGTTAAAGAAACTTTGATTCAAAATAGTTTAAAAAGAAAAGACACCAATGACTTTTGGATTTCAAATCTACCAAGGCTTATTGTAAATGATAATCCAATTGACTTGATGGATCAAAAAGTTTATACGAAAGAAATTTCAAAATTTACTTTAGAAGACATACAAAAGGCTGCTAATTTATTCTTTAATGAAAATTATATTGAAGTTGTAATGAATCCAGAATAATCTGATACTTATACCATTTAATTATTTTTGGTTCTTACTTTATCATAAAAACTATGGTTGGCAGAATTCTACTCATAACATCTCCTGGACATTTTGCTCTTACTTTATCAAATATAAAGCGGTCCTGTGGCTTAGCTTTGGTAATTAATTTTTTGGCCTCCCCTATAAATTTCCCTCCAACATTTACTTGAGACTCTTCGTTGCCTTGAGCATTTATTAATGTAAGGTGGAATCCTAATATTTCACATTTGTAATCAATACCTATGTCTGGAATTTTAATTCGAAAACCTTGCTGCGCTTTGAATTCTCCAGAACTCATCTTCCCTCCACTTTGGTGATTTGAAAGATAAATAACAGGATCTGGTAGTCTTTTGGCTAAATATTCAAATGTTCTGAGGTCCTCACTTGCAGTATATATTGTAACTTGAACAGCTCCTGGTTTTTGTACTCTTAATATGCATTTACCATTTGCAATATAAACGACCTCTGCACCCTTTGCTGCTACATGCAATTCAGCAGCGGCATGCTCAGGTATGTCTAACAAAATTAGGTTGTCAATTCCTACATAGATTATTTTTGATTCATCAAAAATAAGATCATCAGTTTCAGTTTGATGAGTTTCTTTCTCAACAGCATGTTTATTTAAAAGATCTTCATGTTTCGATGCATTTTTAGATTTCATCCCCAAACTCAAGGCAATCGCAAACCCTCCACCAAGGGCCAAGTAAAGAAGGTTTTTAAAAGTTGAATTTTTACCGTTTTCATTATTCTGCATCATACTATCCTCTTAATGTTTTCTAATATAGCGAAATAAACCTCAGAAGTAACAAAGCTATTCGATGAAGTTATTAAATTTAAAGACGAAAAACGGAATTAAATTTTTACAGTCGATTTTATCCAAAAAAATTGCCCGGAGCCATACTGGCTTCCGAGCAATATTAAGAAACGGTTTTTTGATTTTCGGCTGTTTGATTTTCTAAGTCTAGAATGCTTAATGCTTTATTTCAAAATTGCATTCTTTTTCGTGTTCATATCCGCACTTGTCTTTGATCTTCACCTTTACCGTATAATGTCCTGGTTGCATATTTCTCAATTGGTTGTCACCTGAGCTGTTCGACTTACACCATTCGTATGGGTAGTGGCTTTCTTTTCTTACATACTGACCATTTACATATAGTTTCATGTACTCTATGTCTTGGTATTTATTCGGCTTTACTTTACAATAGATATTTGACCCTCTATTATATTTTTGTCCATTTGATGGGTACTCAAACCAAGAGTTCCAATCACAGTTTCCATTTCCTCCTCCGTTGTTGTGTCCTTTGATTTCAAAGCGGCATTCCTTTTCGTGTTCGTTTCCGCATCTATCCTTGATCTTCACCTTAACTGTATAATGACCTGCTTGCATGTTTCTCAATTGGTGATCGCTTGAGCTTCCAGATTTACACCACTCATATGGGTAGCTACTTTCCTTTCTTATAAATTGACCATTTATATACAACTTCATGTATTCTACGTCTTGATACTTATTAGGCTTTACTTTGACATATACATCTGAATTGAAATCATATTTGTGTCCATTATTAGGATATTCAAACCAGGAGTCCCAATCACAATTTCCTGTTGTATTTCCACCTCCACTACAAGGTCCACTTGTCCAATTTTGAACACCTGCATTCTCAGCAACACATGAATTTGAATATGTTACATTGTTACACCCACAAACTGGATTATATATATAATTGCACGCTGCGTTTTGATTAATTTGTGAAGGGTCTATACAAGCATTAGTGTTTCCTCCTTTGATTTCAAAATTACATTCTTTTTCATGTTCGTATCCGCATCTATCCTTGATCTTCACCTTAACTCTATAATGCCCTGCTTGCATATTTCTTAATTGGTGGTCAGATGAACTATTTGATTTGCACCACTCGTATGGATAGCTGCTTTCCTTTCTTATAAATTGACCATTTATATACAACTTCATATATTCTATATCTTGATATTTCTGTGGTCTAACCTTACAATAAATGTCTGAACCATTATCGTATTTGTGACCATTATTTGGGTATTCAAACCAGGAGTCCCAATCACAATTTCCGCCACCATTTCCATACCCGCTTTTGACTTCAAAATTGCATTCTTCTTCATGCTCGTAGCCACATCTGTCCTTGATCTTTACTTTTAATCTGTAATTCCCAGGGCTCATGTTCCTAAGTCTCGTGTCACCAGAGCTGCCTGATTTGCACCATTCGTAAGGATAATTTGATTCTTTTCTTATGTAATGACCATCGATATATAATTTCATATATTCAATGTCTTGATACTTTTGAGGCTTTACTTTGACATACATGTCACAGCCTTGATCATATTGGTTTCCGTTGCTTGGATATTCAAACCAAGAATTCCAATTACATCCTACTGAAGGTCCTTCTGCTAATAGATTTGTTGAAAATGTTACTGCTAATAAGGTGATTAAAGTGATAAATAAATTTTTCATGATGTAAATTTTTTGAGAGCTATTTTATTCGTTTTGTTCGATTTGGTTTTAAGCCCAGGTTAATAAAATATTATTTATAAATGTTGTTTGTTAATTACATCACAAATATGGGGGAAAATGTAAGCAGAGCCATTACCATCACAAGTAGAAGAAATTAGTAGAAATAGTAATTGTGGGAAAATAAAGGCGAAAGGTGAAGTAGAGAATTTAAAAAGTCTATACTAAAGCGAAAATTCATGAAGTAGCCGTTAGATTTATTACGTCCTCATTTTACCAATACATCTATTATTAATAGAGGTATTCACAACGCTGCACAGCGGAATAGCCTACCACAGCCTAAGCTCTTGATTCCTGAAAACACATTTTATGAAAAGCAAAGGACTTCCTCATAAAAAAATGCCTGCAAGACTTTCATCTTACAGACATTCAAAACAATTATCTAACGAATTTTCAACCTAACTTTTTACTTCAAATTCTCTATACTCGTAGTTCGTCTTCCCACACTTGTCTCTTATCTCCACTTTTAACTTGTATTTTCCAGGAGACATGTGTCTTAATTTACTGTCACCGGAGCTGTTATTTTTGCACCATTCATATGGATGACTACTTTCTTTTCTGATATATTGTCCATCTAGATAGAGCTTCATATACTCAATGTCTTGATATTTTTTTGGAGTTATTTTGACATACACATCAGAGTGTTTATTATATTTTTGACCATGCTTTGGATAATTATAATCACAGTTCCAATCACAATTGTTAGCCACCTGCCCTCCGTAACCTGCTGAGCTCTTAATTTCAAAATCACAGTATTTCTCGTGTGTTTGGCCGCAGCGATCTTTGACTTCACATTTTAGTTTATATTTACCAGGTTTCATTTTTCGCAATTTCGTATCATCAGATCCTGAAGACTTACACCATTCATAAGGAGTGTTACTTTCCTTTCTGATATATTGACCATCAAGGTATAACTTCATGTATTCAATATCTTGATATTTCTCCGTCTTTACCTTTACATAAACATCAGAATTATAGTCGTATTTTTGGCCTTGTTTAGGATAATCAAAATAATAATCCCAATCGCAATTACTAGTATTGGTATTACTTCCTCCACTTCCATGTTTGACAACAAAATTGCATTCTTTTTCGTGGGTATATCCACAACGGTCTCTGATTTCTACCTTAAGCTTATAATTGCCCGGCTCCATTTTTCGCAACTTCTGATCCTCTGTACTAGTAGACTTGCACCATTCATAAGGGTAGTTGCTTTCTTTTCTAATATAATGACCATTAAGGTATAATTTCATGTATTCAATGTCTTGATATTTTTTTGGCTTTACTTTTACATAGCAATCTGAGTGATGGTCATATTGGTTTCCGTTAGAAGGATATTCAAACCAGGAATCCCATTCACAGTTGCTGGTATTGTTATTACCGCCACCAGATCCTTGTTTGACGACAAAGTTACATTCTTCATAATGCGTATCTCCACAACGATCTTTAATTTCTACCTTGAGCTTATAATTGCCTGGCTCCATATCTCTTAATTTTTGATCATCAGAACTTGCAGACTTACACCATTCATATGGGTAGTTACTTTCTTTTCTAACATATTGTCCATCGATGTAAAGCTTCATATACTCGACGTCCTGATATTTTTCAGGTTTTACCTTTACATATACATGCGAATGATAATCATACTGGTCGCCATGATTAGGATATTCAAAAATTGACTTCCATTTACATTGGGTGTAACCACCTCCTGTATTTCCATTTTCATGTTTCACTTCAAATTCGCAATACTTCTCATGATCGTGTCCGCAACGATCTCTGATCACAACCTTCAGTTTGTACTTGCCATTTTTCATTTTTCGCAATTTCTGATCTTCCGAACTATTTGGCTTACACCACTCGTAAGGATAGTTGCTTTCTTTTCTTACATATTGACCATCTAAATACAGCTTCATGTACTCGATGTCTTGATACTTATTTGGCTTTACTTTTACGTAGCAATCAGAGTGGTAATCATACTGATTTCCAAAAGAAGGATATTCAAACCATGAATCCCAATCACAATGATTTTGCCCACCGCTGTTGTTGTGGTCCTTCACTTCAAATTCGCAATATTTGTAATGGGTATCTCCACAGCGATCCTTGATTTCTATTTTTAACTTGTATTTACCAGGCTTCATATTTCGAAGTCTATGGTCGTCCGAACTATTGGATTTGCACCACTCGTAAGGATAATTGCTTTCCTTTCTTACATATTGGCCATCAACATATAACTTCATGTAATCAATGTCCTGATATTTATTTGGCTTTACTTTTACGTAAACATCTGAGTCATGATCATACTTGGATCCACAGTTTGGATATTCAAACCAAGAATTCCAGTCACAACCAAGTGTACTTATCTCAGCATAGGAATGTGTTGGAAAAACACTAATGCAGAGCAGCATTAGTAATGATACTAAGGTTTTCATTTTGATAATTTTGGCAGGCTAATTCCATTTGGTTTTTACAATGTAGCCTAGGGTTAAAAAATATATTAAAAAACTTTTAAAAATTACAGTTCCGTTTTTTTGGGTGCAGTGACATCCAAAAATTAATTTTTTTTCGCTCCATTTTTGTTAATGGAACATTTATACCGTTTCTTAATTTATTTTTTTTAATGAAAAAGATTTTAATTTTTAAAAAAGAAAAATCATCCTTTTCATTTAGTGCATTGTAGTTGTGTATAAACTTATTTGAGATAAGTTTTTGCACATACAAAAATAAGAAATTTATTCGAATTAATTAATAACTAATAAATTTATTCTTAGTTTTGTTAAGAATATTTACGACAACCAAATTATCAGCATACAATAATTTTTAATTGATTATGCAAATGAAAACAAATATAAGGATCATCCTTGCGGATGACAGTCCTACCTTTAGAGAAGGCATAAAAAGTTATCTTGAAAACACTTCAGGTTTCGAAGTTGTTGGCCAAGCTAGTAATGGTAGATCATTACTTTCTCAAATTAAAGAAGAAGATGTTGACCTAATTTTACTAGACATTAAAATGCCAGAAATTGATGGCATAGAGTGTACCAAAGAAATTCGAAAACGCTTTCCTTCCATTAAAATATTAATCATCTCAAACTACGGCGAATTGGTTTTTATTCGCGAACTAACCAAAGAGAAGAATGGTGCACATGGCTACCTGTTGAAGAATGTAGAAAAAGAAGAAATTGTTTTTGCCATAAAAAAAGTATTTAAAACTGGTCAGTATCTTTGTGATGAAGTTAGAGAGAAACTTCAAAGCTTAGAAGCATTTGATGATATTTTTTCGCCAAATGAACTACAGACACTTTACTATTTTTGGAATGGATTAACCTCTGAACAAATTGCTGAGAAGGTCTACAGATCTAAGCATGCTGTGGATGCAAGGTTTAAAAATATTTATGCCAAATCCAATTGTGCCAATCAAAGAGAGCTTATGCGGTACATCGTTGAAAACAATCTTAATGAAGTTTTTAAGTATCAATTTAAGCAAGAAGCATAGTTGTTTAATAATAAGTTTATTATATCTCTACCATATTAATTTATCCGCGGAGATAGTAGATTCTGTTTTTTACTATGACCAAAAAGCTGAAAATTTATTTTTTGAAGGAGAGGCGGCTTTAGCTGTTTTAAATTACCAACGTGCCCTGGATCATTACTGGGCTCAAAGAGACCCTTCAGAAGAAGCAAATGTAAACGAGGGCCTGAGACTTATCGAGCGACTTGCAGTTTGTTTACGTACAACTGGTCAATGCGAACTTATCCATCCCTATTTACAAGATCAGTTGAAGCACAATGGTGGAAAAGAAATTGTTGCTCGGATAACAAAAAAAATCATCCAGTGCAATCACCAATGTGGCAAAATAAATGAGCCAAGTTTTGAAAATAAACTCTTGGACTATTTCAATCTTGAAAGGATAGACACCTCCGCACATCTACAATTTAAGTACATGCTAAATGGCGCCGAAACCGATGATGAAGAATTTTTTAACTTTTTCTATTTGTTAGAAAAAGGCTATGTTCCTGCGCTAAACTCCTTTGACAAAGAATTGGAAGCCACAGCTAGAACAAACAAAATGGGATGGTTAATTTTATCATCAATCATAGTAATTATCATTCTAGGTTTCATTCTCTATAGCCTTAAAAAACAGAAAGAATTGGTAACAAAAGAAAAGATAGCTTTATTAAAAGGTAAGGAAAAAGAAAACGATAGACTGAGTATAGATCTTCATGACATTCTAGGATACAAAATTGTTGAACTAAAAGATTTGGCTAAAAAAATTGAAGCCAACATCCCATCAGAATATAATGGCAAACTAGGAAAAGGTCTTGATGAGTTACATGAATCAATGCGCTACATCGTACAATCAAACTTAACACCTGAGTCCTTAAAGTTTGGCTTGGGCCCTGCTCTAGAAACCTTAATCAACAGAGTCAATAATCTTGGAGTTGTAAAATTTGAATTGTACAAACACGGTCTAGAAACCAGATTGGACAAAACTAAAGAGAAACATATTTTTTATCTCATACAGGAATTGGTAAATAACATTATCAAACATTCTAAATCTTTAAATGCGACCATAGAAGTGACTCAGTCAAAAAATGAAATTTCGATATTAGCAGAAGATAATGGAATTGGCTATGAGCCAGATGTTGATACTTTAAAAACCGTCAAAGCCAGGGTTGACTTTCTCAAAGGAGATGTGGTGGAGGATTCAAAACTAGATCATGGAGCCACGATAATAATCAACATTCCTATTAAGGTAAAAGATCAAATGGTACAAGTATAAAACAAAAAACTATTCTGCTTTTTCTGCAAAGCGTAAAAGATCATTAGTTCCTTTTATTTTACTTGTTTCAGCTACTCTTTGTCCTCTTTCGTCGAGAATAATAAAGGCCGGTAATTCATCAATCCTATATCTACGGATCAAGGATTGAGCCAAGGAGGAACTAGACTTTGCTTTAATATTTATAAAGTTTTCGTTAAACTTTTCACATACGCCTCGCTTATAAAATATGGCACTTTCAAAGAATTCAGCTTTAGATTCTCCAAGTTCATAAATGAATACAAAAATGTGCTTCTCCTCCTTATCCGCCTTTTGCTTTGCATAAGAAATAGAACTATTAATAAAGTGAATCTTGCTGCACTGGGCATTGACAAAAATACTTGAGCTTACAAACAATAAGAAACAGATTATATAACGCATGATGATTTATTCTTTGATGTAAAGTTGCATAGATTTACTTAGAACCTAATTACTGTTTATAGTAAAAATGAAATGTTAACAACAAAAAATAGGGGTGAAACTCCATAGAATATTCAATATTTGACCAAATAGCAGGATTTAAATTCTTTTAATTGAAAAGAATTTAGGGATTCTTGAAATTATAAAACCCGTAAAGAAAGTTTCTTTACGGGTTTTATTCTAAAAAAAAATCAAAAAGAAGGTTTAGAAAACATACCTCCCTCCGATACTTACAAAGGTATAACTTGACCTTACTTGATCAATTAAGACATTACTGGATTCCACCAACAAAGGAATGGCCCAGCTAATATTTAAATTTACGTTTTGAGAGGGTTCATATTGCAAACCCAAAACGCCTAATACCTGCTGATTCGTCCTTATTAAACCGCCATCGCCGCTTGAAGGAGGCTTATAGCTTAAGGTGTAAGATAGTCCTGGATAAACAACAAATCTTCCTGCGATTCTTTGCACTACAAATCCACTTAAGCTTGTATTAAATTGCCATTGCTTATTAATACTACTTGGGTGTTGGACCGTATTATTCATGATAAAATAATAATAAGAAGTACCACTATTATTTATTGAAATATAATACGCCAAATTTAAGTCGAATCGATTTCGATCGGCAGCCAAATGAATTTGACTTTCTTCTTCTTTAATCGTAGATAAAGAATACCCTCCATTTATAGTCAAGGAAGGTATGTTGAGAAAAGGCAATAATCTAAAACGAATACCAACCTCTCTCATTCCTGCATATGTTTTATCTACCCCAACATTGTTGTCCTCTAGGTCATCTCCTCCCAAGACTCTAAATGGGGAACTTCTTGCTGCATTATCTAATCTTCTTCTCACATAAGTTAATCTTAAACCCAGATCCCATCTGCCACTTGCTGAAAGGCCATAATAAGCTTCTATATTGGTAGAGAATTCAGAAAGTCTGAGCCGATCTATTACCGTAGCATCGGAAGCGGATCTTTTGACTGCTAGCCAGGAAGAAAAAATAGAACTGTACCCATTGACTTCGATTTTACCTTCAGACAAAATGCTTGGAGAAAGTCCTCCTACAAAGAAGGCTCTTTCAAGGGTATCTAATTCAATACTTTGAGCTTTTAAAATATTCTTACTAAATCCTAATATCAATACACAAATAAATAGTATCGACAGGAGTTGATAGATGTTTTTCATTGGTTAATGTTTTTAAAGAACTTCTTGGGACTTCTTGGAATTAATTACAAGGAAACACATTTTCAATGTCTTCATTTGCATATCTATAAAGTATTAGTTGGCGACCGGTTAGCTGTGATTTCACGCACATAATCGTTGTTCTTTCAGAATAAGTTGCTTCTTTACCACACCAAGTACCACTTTGATAATCTGCCGGCATAGATTTAGGTTCTACCATATGACCCACAAATCGTTCTTCTCCAAGACCTTTTAGTCTGCGATCAATCACAAAGTCAACATAGCCTGTTGATTTATCAATTATTCCTGAAACAGGATTATTGTGATCATTCCCGTCTGGATCTGAACAGTGGAGTTCTCTAGATCCAAAACCTTCAACTACATTGCCACCTAGCAATGTGTTTTTTTCAACAAAACAACTATCCAATCCATCAATGGTCAAAGTTGTATCTGGAAAAAACCAAATACAGTATTCTGGATTGTCAGGACTAAACCAGGTATTCACAACATTGGTAGGTGAAGGAATGGGCGCAGAAGGCACTATGATAACCGGAGGTGCAGGAGTAATAAAAAGTGATGCATTTGCCGTAACGTAATCTTGATCCGCAATTTGCAAATTATTCAAAGGGAAAAAACCTCCGCAGTCTTCATCCTTGATGTAAATATTCCTATTTCCCTCTGCCCATGCAGGAAGAACTGCTATTCTAGCTTGTAGTTCAGAATTGTAAGTCGACTCCAGCATTGTGCTATCATCTATCACTAAGCTCCCATTTGACATACGTTCCAAGTACAAATTTTTGTTTTCAAGAAATCCGGCAGGACTGGTTTTTACTAAAACCTCTTCACCTGGCTGTCTTAAGGAAGGAGAAATTTCTGTTTGTACTCTTGACAAGCTATCGCAATCAGGATTACAAGAAAAGAAAATTAGGACTACTGACAAGATCAGTAAATTGAGTTGTATATTTTTCATTTTCATTTTGGTTTTTTGATATTGTTTTCTATAATTTCAAGTCTAATAAATTCATTGATTTTTCTATTGATTTTTCAAGATTCAAAATAATCGGGTAAAGCTCCTTAAAGGTTTCTTGCCCAAATTGATCTGCTTTTTTTCGCTTATTAGTTCGGATAAATTTATTAATCTCGCTCAAGCAAGGTTGCAGTTTTGGATAATGCAGCTGCTCAAATAAAACATCAAAAGTAGCGGCAAGTTGCTCTGTAACTTCTGGGGAAGACCAATAGTGGTCCACATTTTCAAGGTAATCTTTATGTTGTTCATTTATCTTTACAAGCACTGTGTTGTAATTCTTCAAAGTATTGTTATAAGTTGTTACATAATCAGGATTATTGCTTTGCGGAAAATACTCCTTGACATGTTGCACTTGCTCTAAGACATCTTTAGCGCGAATTAGGTAGTCGTTCAAATCAATAGATATAGTCTTAAAATATTTTTGCTGTCTCAAATACTTCGCTTCTAATGCTTCCAAAAGTTTGTCACGTAGGTCTTGTTCCTTCCGTTCTGCATTTTCTAAGTCGCTGATCTTTCTTTGTAAATTTTGTCTCAGCTCCGTATTGTCAGAAGAAGCTTTCGCTAAATCTTCATTAAGGCTATTAATTTTCTGATTCATTTCACTCTTCTGAAGAAGGTATATATTTATGTTTTGTATCAAAGAATCATTGATCGCGTTTACCCTATTTACGGATAGATTATTTTCTACCTGAAGCTTGTTCAGTCTTTTTCTTAAAGAATATAATTGAGCACTGTAGTATTCATTTTTTTTCTCTTCCTTTTTCAAGGCAATAATTTTGACATTAGCGCAAGCTGTAGCATCTCCTTGATCCAAAGATAATTTACCATCAAACGGAGAGATTATTTCGAAGCCTTCTAATGCAAGATCAACAAGAATAATGCAATTGTCTTTATCCTTGGAAACTGCAGGAAGTTGGATAAAAAATTTACCTTTTGCATCTGAATCTGCAACACCAAAACCTTTAAATTTTAAAGGGGCATTCGGGATGGCTGCTACTGTACCTTGCAGTTGTTGAATGATTTGACCTTCAATTAAAACTTGATTGGAGTTGCTTAACTGAGCACATAAGGATAGGCTTAATAATTGTAGCAATACAATTAATTTCCATTTGGTTAAATATTTGAAGTCAAGGATAAACATTAAAATTAATCAAAACGTTTGATAACGAATACCAAAGGCAAGATACTAAATTTTTCTTTTTCTAAGCTGTATAAAACTGAATCTCCCTGTTTTCTAGTAGTAGAATTCTGCCATTTTAAACCTCTTGATGACAGAATATGTAGTAGACGCTCTTCTGGATTACTCGGATTTGAAAGCTGTTCCATTTGTTTCAAAATTCCTTTAATGTCCAAGGGAGTATTTGCTAATAAAACAATCTTAGTTTCTTCTTCATTCTTCGTTTGGCGCAATTCCTCAACTACGGTAATTTTATTAGAAGTTGTCCTGCTACTAATCCTAGGTGCTTCATTTCTGCCATTGGGTTTGCTGACAATCATGTCTCCACTGATGCTTGAAGCTTTATTTGTGTTTAAGGCAAGTCGGCCTGGGCTTCCTTCCAAAGGATAAAAACCATACACTTTATTGTCTGCTTCCAAAGAGAAAACATATGCTTTTGGATTTCCAGAAATATTGATCCTGTATTCTGTTGGTGACGCATAGGACTTGTTTGAAATAAAACGAGTCATTTCAGATTTTGAGTTCTTATTTGGCTTATTGATTACCATATCTCCAGCAAATGTCTTACTTGACCAATCCATTGACTTAAAGCTTTCTGTGGCTTCATCATAAGCCTCAAAGACAATGAGTCCGCTACTAGTAGGATTGTTAGCAATATGACTTGTGTGTGTTTTGGATTTTTTAATTGACGAACTACTTTCTCTAATAGTATTTGTCTCTCCTTTACTCTTATTTAGAACTGCTAAGACAGGTTCCTCACTTTTACCCTCAACACATCTGCAGGACATTGCCAATTTTTTATTTTCAGCTAGCGTGAATATATCTTCAATCGACTTACTAAAGTTGATAGACCAATTCTTACCTTTCTTACTTGATGTTGAGGTCCAATAATTCCCGTTCTCGTTAAGAAAGTCAAATTCCTTATTAGCATTCCTCACCCCTCCTAGGTTTATTCCAAATCCAGCCCCTTCCGTCGTATCATCAGTAACTAATTTTTTATAAGCTTCTTTCGAATCATCATAATAACTAATCAAAGTATTCCACTCCTCCAAGCTTGCCAAGTGCCATCCTTCAGGGCAAGATTGCTTAGCAGCGCTGAAACTATATAAACGCCCAAAGTTTTCACAACCAATTTCATTTTTATAACACCAAGAATTTTGTGATTTATAGTTTAAGTTTTGAGCTAACCATCTCTTACCCTCATCATAACGGATCCATTTGTATTCAGTCCCATCCCGTGCATCCGTGATCGTCCCCGTTTGGATTTTATCACTAATTGCGGAAGCCTCTTTCACTGATTCATGCCTAACTACTGGAGATTCATTTACTGAATTACAGCTCAGTAAAACAAGGAAAGAAAAAAGCACAAGCATGCTAGAGAGGCATTGATTCCATTTGGCTTTCATTTTGGTCTTAAGCATGAGGGTTAAATTTTTATAGGATTAATTTTCTTGTTTCATTTCAAGCATGATTGGAAGTAATTCTCCAGATTTTATTTGTGCATCAAAAGAAATTCTATTTCCCTTTCTATAATTCACATTGTCTAAAGGAAGCAGGCTATTGCCCAAGACATGATATAATCTTTGTGTGAATGTTCCATCTAGAAGATTCATTTGAGAAACAATTGTTTCCACATTTATAGGTTCAAAACCAAATAGTAAGCAAGTGTATTCTTTCCCATCTTGCATACCATTATCTAAAGAGATCAAGCCACCTAGCGGATTAATTTTCGATTTTGGTTTTATAAAAGAAGCATCTTCTGCATAAGGAAATACTTTTAAGACCTCTCCTCTAAAGTCCATGTTAATAATGCCTAAAAATATTCTTTCTTCTGTGCCATTCCCTACCTTAAAAGAAAAGCTATCTCCTTGCTTATAAGTATTTTCAAAACGATATAAATTGATATCAAGATCAACCGGCATTGGAGTTTGGTCTTCCATCACAAATTCAACTGCTCCTTTTAGAGATTTCCCTTTAGTGGTTTTTACTACACGTATGTCTTTCCGTTCCCTTCTTGCTGTTTGCGCAATTTTTGCATATTGCTCTAAAGTAAAGTTGGTCCTACAATTTGGATGCTGGTTATAACACATGATATTTGTAATTTCTGGCTCATAATACCCTCCTTGCTCCGAAGGAATTTTACCTTCCAATGTGCAGTTTTGAGAACAAAGTTCCATGTGCTTTTTCAAACCCATATTCGGATCTGAAGGTGTATCACATAAATCATCTCCCGTCTCATAACAATCTATCACTCCATTTCCATCATGATCCAAATCTCTTTCAATTGGTTCAGGCAGCTCTTTGATTTTTCCACCTTTACCATGCGTATGATAGAGTCCAAAAAAGTGCCCCATTTCATGTGGGAAAGTTGAATTATTTTTCCACCCTATGCTACTCATCAGCATCCGCTTTTTCCTGTTTTTTAAGGGGTGGTAGGTATAGCCATAATAACCAGCTTTGATTGTGTTTACACAATAAATATTTATAGCGTTTTCAAGATCATGCTTGGCACACAAATCCTCTTCATCATAATAATCAAAATCGTAGTATCGTGTATCATGTATAAAATTCAGTTCCTCATTTATAACAAATCTCAAATTCGCTTTGACATAAAGCTCATTCAACTGGTCTACATGTTTTTTTAGCAGATCCATTTCTACTCCTCCTTGACCATCTGTTTTTTTTATAATATGAAACTGGATAGGAATATCCACGATCCCCTTCGCGATGATCATGTTTCTAGTATCTGCGAATTCAAAATTGCGCAAATATTCTACTTGATCCTCCGTAGCTACAGTCCCACAATGTTGTGCACTAGCTTCCAAAAATGAAACGAAAAAGAATAATATGTAAACCCAATTTTTCATCTAATTTTACTTTCTCTTGATGTTATAAACCAGTGGCAAAACAGCCAAACCATCTCTATTTAAGGAATAACTAATCTTATGATTTGAAATTCGAACATTCGCTTGATCTAGGGTAGCTGCTGTTGACCCGAAGATCTGTGCCAGCCTTTCTTGAGCACTAATGTTTTCATCCATTCGCTCCATTCGCTTGAAGATATTATAGAGGTCAAGTTCTGATCTTGACAAAAGAACTATCAGTGTTTCATTGTTAGGAATGAATCGACTAGAACCGTTAGAAATCATAATATAATTTTCATTGTCAGGAATACTAACCAAGGTTTCATCCCCTTCAAAATATGTATTATCAGGAGTTGTATATCCAATTCCATAGGGTATTTTATCTATTCTTCCTTGATATGGATAGAAACCATACATCTTATTTCCAGAATTTATTGAGAAAGCATAGACGTATGCATCTCCTTTTGTTTTGACTCTATAATATGTTCCTGCAGAATAAGAATCTATCGTTTCAAATTCGCTCACAGTGGTTTGCATACTTACTTGAGTGGCTTTTGGCTTAGATCCGATTATCAGGTCGGTCTCCATGTCATATCTAGGTACGCTAACATTTTTTCCATTGCCTCCTCGGATTGGCATCAATACATCGCCATTCTTAAATTTATCATATAGCTCAATAAAAACTTCCCCTGAAATTGATTCTAAAAATATTGCATTTGTTGGTGGTACTTCTTCATCAGTAGAATTATAATCCTTTCTATCAATATTTTCTATTGTCCCTTTTTCGATATATTCTTCGTCGACATAATCTTCCTCTTCATATTCTTCGTCCTCATATTCTTCATCGACATATTCCTCATCATCCCCATAATCTTCATCCTCGTAAGTATCTTTTCTATTATTTTGAGCCACGTTTTCTTCGGATTTTCGATTTAAGTTTTCTATGGCCCCTCCCGGCCTATTCAATTCCAAACTTTCCCAAGATGGTAGTCTTATATTGTTAAACATATTGTCAGCCTCCTGTGCTATTGACTGTACTAGATGACGTCTTTCTCTCCTAGTATCCTGAACCATTTGCGTGGTATTATTAACAATATCCAAACCTGTTTGTATAATTTGAAAAGCAGAAGAAAACATGTTGATTTTATTATTAAGCACATCTGTTTTTAAACTCTTTAGTCTTAGAGCATCTTCACTATTCTCTCTTTCAATTCTATTGCGTGAATCTTCATTGTTTAATTTCTGACTTTCGTTATTCAATCTTGAATTTTCAAGTTCCAATCTTTCGGACTCACTCATGGATTGATTCGCGATACTATTATCATCATCGCAACCTTCAGCTGGTATTTGACAATGGCAATCATCTGTATCGCAGTTATCAGGAATACCATCTTCATCACAATCTGGCTCATCTTCATCTGGCACACCATCACCATCACAATCTGATGTCACAGGACCATCTCCATCAAAATTCAAATCAAATGATCTGGTTTTCTTTTTATCTATGATAGACATAGCTACTGGTAAAAAAGTATTGTTGTATTTATGAATGATATCATCCAGATCTTTAGCATATCTTCTGATATGTTTATCAGGATCTTTCATTAGACTTTTAAGTTGCTTATAATTTGTAAGATCTTGCTTTATCCTTGCAAGGTATACTCGATTGTAGTTACCTTCTAGGATTTTATATGCTGTTTCTAATTTATCATAATCATTGGCAGAAAAATCACTGACAGATACAGCTTCTTGTACCTTAGTTAAGGTGTTAAAACTTATCTCATTATTTTCGGTCACGAAAAGCATCCGATCTAAGGCGATCTTGACTCCTTCCGCAGTAACGCCTTGCCCAAAAAGATAAGCGCTGGAGAAAACAAGAATACATAGGCTAATTATATTTTTCATCACATTTGGTTTTTTAATTCTTAATTAATTACTCTTGAATACAGCGACAAGACAAGGCCCAGTTTTTATTGTTTTCATAAGTATTTAACTGGTCATCTATTTTATTAAAATCAAAGTATCTGGCTTTTGCAGCATCACTCTTACTACTCCAATATTGACCAAAGGAATCTAAAGCAATGTAATTCCCTTTCGGATCACGAACGCCTGCAAAAATTGCTCTTAAGTTGGTCTTATCATCTTGAGTCAAAACATCAAAAGCTTCTGATTCTCCGCCATACAAATTAATGAGTAACTTCCAATCTTCGTCTGTTGGAAGCCTCCAACCCTTCGGACAAGCTTTCTTTGCAGCATCCCAGGTGTACAGTCTTCCTAATTCATTGCAATTCCTCTTCTTTTCATCATAGCAAAAAGAATCTTCAATATTAAAATTTAAATTTTGGCTCATCCAAGTATTTCCATCTTTCAAACGCACCCATTCATAGGAGTTCCCATCCCTCTCATCTGTAAAATTTCCATTTAGTACTTTTGAAGAAGGCTTTGAAATTTTTTGACTGTCTCCATTTTCCTCGCTAGATGCAACATGCTCTGGGCAACCTTTATTTTCTGGCAGACCAAATTGATTTGGACAAGCATCTTTGTCATCCATAATGCCATCCTTATCGGAATCTGGACAACCTGAGTTTTTACTTAAACCTGCCCTTTCTGGACAAAGATCTTTTAAGTCTATGATCCCATCACTATCAGAATCCGGGCAGCCCGAATTTTTAGCAAGTCCTTTTTGATTTGGACAGATGTCTTTGTCATCAAAGACGCCATCATTATCTGTATCAATTCCAACAGTCTCTTGAACAGTGTTTTTCAACTCACCAAAACAAATATCTTCCTCCAATAAACCTTCTTGCCAGATCAGTTGACTTGGATTCACTTTACGAACCTCTTTCGATACCTTACCAAGAATACTATTGATACAGCCTCCATTTCTAATTTGTTCAGACAATATTTCGGTAAAAGGATTATCATCTTGAACTACGGTGTTTTTTGCTGTTGAAAAAATAATCTTTGCGTTAAGCATCGTATTAATACTTCCAATTCCGGAGCCCGCAGATCTTGTATTACTTGCAAATGGGTTATTCCGACAAGCGTCCAATATGACCACTTTGGGTTTATCCGGTTGGTTACTCGCTCTAAAAAATGCTTCGACATTGACACATTGTTCTTGTGCTTCAAATTCATTCCGCGGTTGAGCATCAACTGGAATTAAATAATTTTCACCTTCTATCTGAAAACCATGTCCAGCATAGTAGACCAATGCGGATTGGTAAGATTCAAATTTAATAGCAAATGTTTTGATGGCCTCAAACAGATTACTTCTATCCAAATTATAACCTATCTCTACATCATAACCTTGTTCTATTAATGCTGCAGCAATTGTCTCCGCATCTTTTGCAGGTTCAGCCAATCGTCCACCATGTATGTATTCGCTATTGCCAATTACCAAGGCAAGTTTGTTTTTGGAATCCGCATTTTTACGAATCCAACTTCGATAATTGACATCTTTAACTTCGTTTTGGCCCATTAAAAACACAGGACTCAATAGAAGTACAAGAAGGTAATATGTAAACTTTGTTTTCACTTTGGTTTTTTATTTTACATAAAATTACCATTCATTCCTGAATCTGTAATTACAACTTATAGTAAAAGTAAGTACTAATAATGGTTAGTTTGCTCGAAATCTTGGAAAAAACATAGGATAAGCATATAAATTGGGCTGTTTTTGAAGAAGTATAAATACTTTTAGATGGCCCAAATAAAGTTAATTTCTTTTGCAGAAGTTATTTACTTGAAGTGAAAATTATTGAGTTTGGATATGAAGAGGGCTATTTGCCAATGTAAAAAGCTTGTAATTACTATCAATAAGCTTGGTTGAAGATACAATCTTCGAGCAGCGGTGGTGTTGATTTGAGATTTTGAATCTAAAAAGCCAGCGGTGATGTTTTTTTTAAAAAAACACCACCGCTAAATTAAGCTTCCAGCTTAATTTAAATTTTGATAGCATTGATCTATACACCAGCCCATCTAATAAAACAAAATATAATATACTTCAGAAAATAAAATTATTATCCTACTTTTGTATTAAGCTAAAACAATTAAAAATAAAGTTATGAAATCTTCTAGAACCGGCTATTATATAGCTGACCCTTACGCGATGTACTTTCTCACATTTACTGTTGTTGGTTGGATTGACTTATTTACAAGAAAGGAGTGCAAAGACATTGTAATTGAATCCCTAAAATTTTGTCAAAAAGAAAAGGGACTCAATGTTCACGCCTATGTTATAATGGGCTCTCATATCCATCTTATCTTAAGTGCTCAAGAGCAAACCAATGGTTTGTCAAACATCATTAGAGATATAAAAAGACATCTATCCAAAACCCTTATTAAATGGGTTTTGACAAACAAGAAAGAAAGTCGTAAAACTTGGATAGAACATCTTTTTAAGTATCACGCAAAGTATAATTCAAACAATACTAATTATCAGTTGTGGCAACAAAACAATTGTCCAAAAATTCTTTTGCATCCTCGATTCACTAAACAAAAATTAGCATATATCCATGCTAATCCTGTTGCAGCTGGAATAGTTTTCAATGAAGAGAACTACTTATATAGTAGTGCAGGAAATTACTATGGCAAGTTAAACAATTTACTTGAAGTGCAAATTATTGAGTTTGGATTTGAAGAAGGTTATTTACCTATGTAAAAAGCTTGTAATTGCTACCAATAAGTTTAGTTGAAGATACAATCTTCAACCAGCGGCGGTATTGATTTGAGATTTTGAATCTAAAAAGCCAGCGGTGGTGTTTTTTTTTAAAAAAACACCACCGCTAAATTAAGCTTCCAGCTTAATTTAAATTTTGATAGCATTGATTGAGTCTTGTCCCAATTTGCATAAAAAAAACCAGCCCCTTTTTAACAAAGGACTGGTTCTCATATATCTTTAAAAAGTCTTTTCTACTCCGCTGCAACCTCTGCAGTAGATTTCAAAAACAACTCATCATACTGTTCGTCATGAATTAAAGAAGGTGCATCGATCATCGTGTCCCTTCCTTGATTATTCTTAGGAAAGGCAATAAAGTCTCTGATTGAAGTTACACCATTCATCACGGAACAAAGTCTGTCAAATCCAAAAGCAATTCCTCCGTGTGGTGGAGCGCCGTATTCAAAAGCACCCATCAAGAATCCAAATTGATCTTCCGCCTCTTCATCTGTAAAACCTAAGAGTTTGAAGTTTCTAGCTTGCAAGGCACGATCATGTATTCTTATCGATCCACCTCCTATTTCAACACCATTAATTACCAGATCATAGGCATCTGCACGCAAAGCTTTCATTGTTTCATGATCTCCATTTAGCATACGTTCAACATCCGCCTTCTTCGGCGAAGTGAAAGGATGGTGCATTGCATGAAAACGATTTGAATCTTCATCCCATTCTAGCAATGGAAAGTCCAGTACCCAAAGTGGCTTAAAGTTCATCGGATCACGTAGCTCCATACGATTACCCATTTCTAGTCTAAGCTCGTTAAGTTGCTTACGTGTCTTATCTGTTTCGCCAGCCATGATTAAGAGAAGATCACCCGGCTTGGCATCAAATTTTTCTGCCCATGTTTTCAAGGCATCTGCATCGAAAAATTTATCTACAGATGACTTGAATGTTCCATCTGCATTTACTTTCACATTGATCATGCCTTTTGCGCCGATTTGAGGTCTTTGCATCCACTCCGTCAACTTCTTAATGTCTTTATTAGAATAAGATTCTGCTTGACCCTCTGCGCAAATACCTACAACAATCTCGGCAGCATCAAAGACTGGAAAACCTTTTCCTTTTGCGATATCTGTAAGCTCAACAAACTCCATCCCAAATCTTGTATCCGGTTTGTCAGAACCATACCTACTCATCGCCTCATCATAATTCATTCTAGGAAAATCTCCCAAGTCCACATCTAAGGTGGTCTTAAACAAGTGCTTCGTCAATCCTTCGAAAGTATTTAGAATGTCATCTTGGGTAACAAAAGCCATCTCGCAATCTATCTGAGTAAACTCCGGTTGACGATCTGCTCTAAGATCCTCATCTCTAAAACACTTCACGATCTGAAAGTACTTGTCCATACCAGCTACCATCAAGATCTGTTTGAATGTCTGAGGACTTTGAGGCAAGGCATAAAACTGACCTGGATTCATCCTACTTGGAACAACAAAATCTCTAGCACCTTCTGGTGTACTCTTTATCAAAAATGGTGTTTCTACTTCAACAAAGTCGTCACCTATTAAATACTTTCTAGTTTCTAAGGCCAACTTAGATCTGAAGATCAATTTTTCTCTGACTGGCGTTCTTCTGATATCCAAGTACCTATATTTTAATCTTAGCTCATCCCCACCATCCGATTCATCTTCTATTGTGAATGGAGGAGTTATGGACGCATTCAATATTTCAAAGGAAGTCACTTCGACCTCAATATCTCCTGTCGGAATTTTATCCGTTTTGGAAGATCGCTCTATCACTTTTCCAGTTGCTTTCACAACAAACTCCCTTCCTACTGACTTTGCAGCCTCCATCAATTCTGAAGAACTTACATCTTGATTGAACATCAATTGCGTAATTCCATAACGGTCTCGCAAGTCAATCCATATCATGAATCCCTTGTCTCGAATGGTTTGTACCCAGCCACAAAGTGTCACCTCTTGGCCTACATGCTCAATTCTTAATTCTCCGTTTTTATGCGTTCTATACATCTGTTTTGAATTTATACTGCAAAAGTACCTTTTTGCAACATTTTTGCAATAGTTTAATTACGTATTAGTCGTTTAATTAGTTCTATTAAATTGACAACTTAGTCGATATTCGTTCATTATTATCCTTATATTCAATAGGTTTATTAAATAACTTAGAATTTTCATGATTCAAAAGGACTACATAGAAAGAATGGCTACCCAAATAGCCAAGATGATAGCAGAATTGCTCGGCTTCAGCTCAACTGAAAGAATGGAGCATATTAATGAAGTGTTCCATAGCATGCTAGATGGAGACACTGCTGAGTTGGAAAATCTAGATGGAGCGGAACTCATAAGTTTTTTATCAGAAACTAAGTCCCTTCAAGTCACCCAAATCGAGCTCTTGGCAAATTTGCTTTCCCTAAAGGCAGATACTTTATTGGAGACTGGGCTAGAAGTCCTAGCAAAAAAATATTGGATAAAAGCCTTTGACCTTTTAGAATTTGTGGATCAAGAGATGAATATCTTTTCTGTGGAAAGGAGGGAGGTTTTGGCTGAATTGAAAAAGCATTTGTCTTGAGAAGACTAAGGTTTTTAGGTTTATAACGAATCTCCCCTAATTTGATCTTTATTTCCCCCCAACCAATTGATGAAATATCTTTTATAAAATATGCGCATATACATATGTAGTATATATCGTATATGTTTAATTTTAACTTATATCTAGCTAGTTTTAAGTTTAATTGTTTAATTTTGCAGCAACAAAACCAACCTTTTATACCATTTGTGGTTGAAGATATCACTCAAACATAAATGGTATTACCCTTACCGATTACATACGCTAGAAGTCCTAATTGAACCTGCATTTGAGGTTCACCATCTTGAGATTACTCCTCACTACCATTTGACGCTTCTTAGCTTTTAACAGAAATAATTGGATTTATACCATTTAATGGTATTAGTCAATCAATTAGATTGGCTATTAATTTTTCAAAACGAAAAATTTATGGGAATTTTAAAAAACCTAAGTTTAGCATTATTCATTAGTCTTATCTTTTCAGGTACGGGGTTTTCACAATGTGAAAACAATCTTCCTACACTCATGGCTGATCTTGCTAGTTCTCCAACAGCATCAACCACAGTTACTATCGGTGGAATAGGCTTGGGTAAATGTTGTGATGCTCAATTTGGAGATCCAAGTTGTCAGGTCTTACAGCTCAACCTACATCCTTCAGTTCGAGGGCTGAGTTTTTCACTGCCTTCCATTGATGACTGCAATATTATCGTCTATGAAGCTGCTGATTGTCCCCTTGGTTTTGGTCTTAGCCTTTGTGGACAAATATGTACGAATCAAACTTCTTTAGAATACTTGATTTGTAAAGAAGGGGATTTTGAGGAAACCACCCTAAGCATTAACTCTACTGATTGCTGCTTGGGCTTACCTTTTGCACCAGGCACGACATGTGAAGGATCTGACTTAACATTAAATTCAACCGCTTTTGATAGCGAAGTTCAACATGCTTGGTATACAGAAGATCCTGCACTCAATCCGGCTAGTTTGATTTCTACAGAAAAAATCACTGCAGTATCTGGCTTACCTGTAGGAGTACATAATTTTTGGCTTGTATTGAGCAGTACAGACTGCACGACTGAGGCCATGCAAGTTAGTACAGAGATCTTTCCAATTCCACAAATTACAATTAGCCAAAGTGGCGGAACATGTGGGGAAGACATTCAGCTGATGTCCACAGCCTTGCCGCTTGGAGACTACGTTTATTTATGGTCTGGTCCTAATGGATTCTTTTCCACTGAACAAAACCCTATCATTTCAAATCCTACACCAGAAAATGAAGGAGTGTATACTTTAAATGTATTTGACAATGCAGGCTGCTCTTCTCCGATTGCGTCATACACTTTGGAAAATTTATCAAACTTCAATGTTGAATTAGATATATTCCTGACAAGTATAAGTGCTTGTTTTGGAGACGACGTAAATATTTTCACCACTTTTATAGCTGGTGACAATATCCAATATTTTTGGACTTTCATGAATCTACTGGGGCAGACAGAGAACTTTGTAACTTCAGAACCAAACCTATTGCTTCCTTCAATTTCGGAAGATCAAAATGGTGTTTATTCTGTTTATGCCTCAGATGGAACTTGCGAAACTGAGCCATCTGACTTGTTGGAAATAGAAGTCCAAAGCGTATTGAATCAAGCAAGCATCACAGGTGAAACCATGCTTTGTGAAGGACAAACTTTAAACTTAAGTACAGATATTATTCCTGATGCTCAATACAATTGGACCGGACCAAATGGATTTTCTTCGGACGAATCTAGCATCAGCATTGAAAATATTACTTCTGACATGGCCGGTACATATACTTTAGAAGTAATTTTAAATTTTTGCTTTTCAGAACCAATTTCCGTTGAAGTTGAGGTACTTGATGTTTTTACCGAAGAGACCACTTTGTTCAGCACCTCTCTATTTATTTGTGAAGGGGATGAACTAACCCTGTTTACAAATTTCGTGAACGGAGATAACATAACTTATAATTGGACACAAATTAATTTACTTGGCCAAAGCCTCAATTTCACTACGACCGAACCACTGCTGATTTTCAACCCTGTGACTCCAGATCAAAACGGTATGTACACGGTTTCCGCTTCTCAAGGATCTTGTGTAAGTAATCCAGCACCCTTATTGGAAATCGATGTACAAGAGTCAATTGGGTCACCTGCCATAAATGGCAATACAAGTTTTTGTGCTGGTGAAACTCTTACACTTTCCACAGATGAAATCCTAAATGCGTCCTACCTTTGGATAGGACCTAACAATTTCAGTTCAACTGAAAATACCTTTGAAATACAAAATGCTTCCCAAGATATCTCGGGCACTTATACTTTAGAAATAACGATAAATGGCTGCACTTCAGAAATCAGTAGCATAGAAGTAAATATCCTTTCAGGCATCAACGAAACACTGACCATTACAAGTTCAAGCTTGGTGAGTTGCGAAGGAGAATCTTTGACTTTACTAACCAATCAAATAAACGCAGCTGATGTGATTTATCATTGGACCATGATCAATTTAATGGGACAAAGCGAAACCTTTGAAACAACTGAACCTGTTTTAACTTTCGATCCAGTTAGTTTATCACAATCAGGTGTCTACACTGTTTATGCAAGCATTGGTTCTTGTGAAAGTGAAGCTGCAGAATCAATAGAAATAGAAATTGAAGAAATACCTTCCGCTCCAAACATAAATGGAATTACGGAATTGTGTCCAGGAGATAACATAGAGTTATCGACAGTTTTAATTCCAGACGCAACTTATGTTTGGACTGGACCCAACGGATTTATGTCCACAGATTCTAGCATTACTATTGAAAACATAGACAGTAGCATGATAGGTCTTTACAATTTACAAATCATAATTAACGGTTGCGCTTCGGAAGAAACGAACATTGGCATAAACCTTAATGAATTGCCTCCTGCTTTTGCAGCTGGCAATGATGGCCCATATTGCGAAGGAGAAGACGTGAATTTATTTGTTATCGGTGCAGACCTATCTTTGACATATAATTGGTACGACATGAATACTGGAGCATTAATCGGAACAGGATCTAATTTGACTTTAAATGCTGATATGGTGAGTGATGGTCAAGGTTATTTTGTTCGTGTTACAAATGCAGCAGGTTGCACTTACGACCCCATTGCAGCCAATGACCTCAATGCCCTTACAACAGTAACATTTGTATCCACTCCATTGATGAATGCGGAGGCTGGAAATGATGGACTATCTTGCGACGGTTCTTTTAATTTAAATGCAATTCCAGTTTCATCTACTGGTTCTATCTTTGGATTTTGGAGCACAATCGATGGCAGTCAAGAAATTCAAGACCCTTTGGCTGCAAGCACGATAGTAAATGGCTTATCCCAAGGAGAGAATGTATTTGTTTGGCAAATTGATGATGGTGTCTGTGGCATTATTTCTTCTGATACCGTTTCTATTACTTTATTTGAGGCGGCTGTCGCCGAAAATGATGCATACCTAACAAGCACCAATACAAGTTTAGTTTTGGACCCATTAAATAATGACAACTTAACTCAAGGAAATTTTGAAATTAGCTCTATTACAGATTTTGCAGGAGGCGAAGCAACCTTGAATTCTGATGGCACAATAGCGTTTACACCTACTCCAGGCTTTAACGGACAACTTAGTTTTACCTATACACTCTGCTCGGTAGATTGTCCTTCACTCTGTTCAGACGCAGTTGTCAGAATAGATGTAGAAGGTTCAAATGAATGTATAATACCAACAATGATCACTCCCAATGGAGATGATTACAATGATGCTTTTACCATATACTGTCTTTCCTCTTTTCCTGGCAGTACTTTAAAGATATTTAATCGCTGGGGGGAGAAAATTTACGAGAGTCAAGATTACCAAAATGATTGGCTTGGCACTTATGAAAACGAAGCACTACCAGCAGGAACCTATTTCTATGTTTTAGAAATTAATGACGGACTAGATAATCCTCAAAATGGATACATCTACATTCAAAGAAATTAACCATAAACTTAACTAAGAAAACGTTTTATGAAAAATATATTTAGCATACTTATCTGTCTACTTCTTTTTGTATCTCTTGAGGCACAACAAGATCCACAGTATACGCAGTTTATGTTCAACAAACTGTCATTCAACCCAGCTTATGCAGGTTCGGCAAAAGGCACTTGCATCACTGGATTATATAGAAACCAGTGGGTCAATTTTGATGGACATCCAATCACTCAAGTATTAAGTCTGCATACGCTTTTAAAAAATGAACGGGTCGGCCTCGGCATTGCCATGGTAAGAGATAGAATCGGGCCAAGCACCTCTGTAAATGTACAATTGAATTATGCTTACAGGTTTCAATTGGGAACCGGAGAAATGGCGCTTGGTTTGATGGGAAATATTAGAGACTATAAATTAGATTTTTCAAAAGAAACATTGAACGACAATTTTGATCTATTGGTTGATTCACCAGAAAGAAACAAAACTTTGATCAATGCAGGGGCTGGTGTTTATTACGAAAACCAAAGTTTTTATGCAGGGTTATCTATTCCTAGATTAATAAAGAACGACATTAGCTTGTTGCCGGAGGGAGTAGAATCGAGCATGGTTCAAGCAAAAGAAGAAACACATGCATTCTTGATGGCAGGTGCAATCTTACCGATTGCCGAAAAAATATCATTTAAACCTGCAGGACTTCTCAAATATGCTGTAGATGCTCCTTTTAGCTTAGACCTACATGCTGGGCTTATTTTTTATGAGATGGTACATACAGGAGTGACCTACAGAACGGGTCAAAGTAGTTTGACAAGCTTAGGGGAATCAATAGACTTGGTTATGCAAATTTACCTTAACGATTCCTTCGTAGTTGGTGGTGCCTTTGATTTTACATTGTCTGAATTGGCAGACTACAATTCAGGAAGTTTTGAAATTCTTTTGCAGTATTGTCATAGAAGGGCAAGAAACAAAGTTACTAATCCAAGATTCTTTTAAAAGACTCGGCATTAGAATTAAATAAATTTAGCGTAAAATTTAAAACAATGGAGGCGATTAAGAATATATTATTATTTGGCATTTTCCTTAGCTTCAGCTCTTTAAGCTTACAAGCACAACTAAAAGATGCAGAAAGTCTTTATAATGATTATGGGTATAAGAGTTCTACCATTGTCTATGAAGATTTGGTTGAAAAAAGAGGGGTCAATCTTGAAATGGAAGATCTCAGAAAAATAGCAAACTCCTATCGCTTGGTCCATGACACAGAAGCTGCCGAGTCCTGGTATGCAAAGTTCATTGGAGAGACCAAATCTGCTCTTGACTTCCTACACTATGCACAGGCACTACAAAGCAATGGTAACACAACAGCAGCAAAAGAATACTTTTTAAAATATGATGCAGCAACTGGTGGAGGAGACGAAAGAGGCAAACGTTTGGCCACAGCCATAGACCGAATGAATGATTTCAAAGAAAACAATACAAGTCTTTTAAATGTAGCGGCCATCAATAGTGGCAAATTAGAATTTAGTCCTCGGTATTACGAAAACGGGATTGTGTTTGTAAGTACAAGAAAATCTTCAAAAACGAAGGCAAAAAAAGATATCTGGCTAGATGATAATTACATGTCTCTTTTTTACGCTCCATTGAATAAAGATGGCGAAGCTGGGACGGTATCTGAATTTTCTACGCAACTTAATACACCATTCCACGAAGGTCCTGTAGATTTCAACAGCAATGCTGATGTGATTTATTTCACAAGAAATAATTATAATAATAAAAAGGTAAAAAAGAATAGCAAGAACGCTGTTATCCTAAAAATATTTAGCGCAGAAAAGACCGGAAGTACTTGGGGGGAAGCAAAAGAACTTCCTTTCAACACAGAAGATTTTGACGAATGTCATCCAGCTCTATCGCCAGATGGAAAAACCTTGTACTTTGCCTCAAACAGGTATGACGGTCAAGGTGGAATGGATCTTTATGCATCGAATTTTGTAAATGGCGCTTGGTCTGCCCCTGTCAACCTAGGCCCAGAAATTAATACAGAAGGGAATGAAGTTTTTCCATTTGTTCATGACGATGGTACCTTATATTTTGCATCCAATGGATGGGGTGGACTAGGAGGTTTAGACATTTTTTCTTCCACAATGACTGGAAGCAATTCCTCTTGGCTAAAAGCGACCAATTTGGGCAAACCATTTAACTCGGCAAAAGATGATTTTGGTTTTGTTTTAAATATACTAGGATCAGAAGGATATCTTTCTTCGGCGAGGGAAGGAGACGATGACATCTACTCTTTTAAAACAATAGCTGGTTCTATCAACAAACCTTCTGCCATTTTAATGGAATCAACAATTACAACAATTGGCTCTGATGATCTTCCAATTGGAAATGTGGTTTACACTGTAAAGGCAACTAACAAGAAAACTGGAGAAGTAACAGAAAGTATTTATACAAGTAATGCAGCTGGGGAATTAATTATCAGCATGCTTCCTGATCATGAGTATGAATTCATTGCTCAAAAAGATGGTTACAAAACTGCTAGCAAAACGTTCACTACTGAAGGCATGTACAATCACGATGCCTTATCGATTCGTATTCCATTGGTCAAAGAAGGTTGTTTGTCTGTAACCGGTAGTACAAACAGCAAGGATGACAATCTTAGATTGGCCAATACGAGTATCACGCTAAAAAACCTTTGCACTGGAGCAACAAAAGTCATCCAATCAAACTTGATCGGAGCATTTACCTTTGATTGCTTAGATCCAAATTGCGGCTATGAGATTGTTGCTACAAAGGATAATTATGGAAAAGCAGCGGGGAGAATTGATCTATCTGATTCTCAAAAATCATTTGCAGAAAAAATTAATTTAGTGCTAAACCTAGAGCGTTCAAGTAGCAATACTTATAGCGATAATTCAGATTTAAAACCAAAGTCAGGGTATAATAATTCAGGATTAACTAATGCAGGAACAGGATATAATTCTTCTAGTACAAGTTCCGCATACAATACTGGTTCTGGTACTAGTGCGGGATCTGGATATGCGTACAATGCTACAGGAGGAACTTTATTGGAACTTGAAGACATTTACTACGATTTTGACAAATATGAGATCAGACCTGATGCTGCAAGGATACTTGATGAACTTGTAGCTATCATGAGAACTTATCCTGATATAAAAATCATGTTAACTGCACATACAGATAGTAGAGGAACAAATAAATACAACCAGAGGCTATCTCGTAAAAGAGCCGAATACGCGACCTGGTATTTACTGAAAAAAGGAATCAATAAAAACCGACTTACTTATCATGGCTACGGCGAATCTCAGATTAGAAACCAATGCAACGAAGGGGTAAAATGTACAGAGGATGAGCATGAATTTAATCGAAGGACGATGATTAGGATATTAGAATAGGTCAAATTTGGGTTTGATTTAGCCTTAATTAAGATTTAAATAAGAAGCTTGATGCCCAAATGAAATATTCCTATCTTGTCTGAATGAAAGGCCTGACAATTAACTGTCTTTTATTTTTTCTGCTATTCCATAGTTTTTCTGCATTTGCGCAGTTGGAATGTTGCTGTGGAGAATCCACTGACTTAATAGTTAATGGTGATTTCGAAGCAGGTCCTGCACCAAATCCTGGTGTTTGGATAGATTACAGAGCGGGAGAATCCTTTGGCAATTGGACGGTAAGCACAGGCTCCGTTTCTCATCATCACTGGCAACATAATGGACTAGGCAATGGAACCGCAAATGGGGGATTGGCACATTTAGATTTAAATGGTTTCACTATTGGGGGGATTGAGCAGGTAGTAATGAATATGGAACTGGGTATTACTCATCGATTGAGTTTCGATTATGCCCTACATAATGGCGCTTCAAATCCAGGTAGCGCAATTATCAGCTTAGATGTTTTGAACGAGACCGTAAGTGCCACAAATGTTGGATCTGATACCTGGCTAAATATAGCTTTTGAGTTTGTTCCCACTAATACATCCGGGCTTTTATCTTTCTTGGCAGATTCAGGTCCCAACTGTTGCGGCTTTATGATTGACAATGTAAAACTAGAAGCCTGTCCTATTGATGAAGGACCTCCTGTGATTTTAAACCCTACGGAAGACTTAGAGATTAGCTGTGGCGATTTTGACAGCCTAGATGATTGGCTCAACAACAATGGTTTTACAGTTGTAGAAGATGATTGCACGGAAGTCTCGATTACTAATAATTGGAATGGCAGTTTAGATTCTTGTCAACAATTTACAGTTAACTTTTTCATAGAAGATGAATGTGACAATCTACTTACAACTGCGGCAACAGTAACTGTTATTGATAGCCTTGCACCACAAATTATTGAAGAAGCCTTCGATCTTGATTTAGGTTGTGATCCAGAAGCATTTGAAAGTCAGCTTATAGCATGGCTGGAAATCCATGCAGGTGCTAGTCTCGTAGATAATTGCGGAGAGGTCTGCATTGAAAATGATTATTCCGGCATCAATCCTGACGGAATGGGTCTTGTAAATTTTCTTGCTTATGATGGATGTGGAAACGAAACTTTATTCGATGCAAGCTACACTTATGGCTTGCCTTCAGATACCACTACAATATCAAGTAACACTTGTGATGTCTCTCAAGTTGGGGTAAGAGATAGCCTCTACACTAATACATCAGGCTGCGATTCCATAGTTATTGAAACCATTATTTTATTAGAATCGGACACCACTCAGATTTTGAGCACAAGTTGCGATATTAATCAAGTTGGTATTATAGAAAATTTGCTAAGCAATTCTCTTGGCTGCGATTCCTTAGTTATCGAAACTACGACATTCTTAGAATCTGACATCACCGAAATAACAAACACCAGTTGCGACCCCGATCAAGTGGGAACTACAGAAATAGTTTTAAACAACAGCTTGGGTTGTGACTCTACTGTTATCACTACTACCACCTTCTTAGAATCTGACATCACCGAAATAACAAATACCAGCTGCGATCCTAATCAAGTCGGGACTACCGAAATTATATTAAGCAATAGCTTGGGGTGCGACTCTACTGTCATCACTACTACCATCTTCTTAGAATCTGACATCACCGAAATAACAAATACCAGTTGTGACCCGAATCAAGTCGGGACTACCGAAATTATATTAAGCAACAGCTTGGGATGCGACTCCACTGTCATCACCACTACTACCTTCTTAGAATCTGACATCACCGAAATTACAAATACCAGCTGCGACCCGGATCAAGTGGGAACTATCGAAATAGTTTTAAGCAACAGCTTTGGTTGTGACTCTACTGTCATCACTACTACCATCTTCTTAGAATCTGACATCACCGAAATAACAAATACCAGTTGTGACCCTAATCAAGTCGGGACTACCGAAATTATATTAAGCAATAGCTTGGGATGCGACTCCACTGTCATCACCACTACTACCTTCTTAGAATCTGACATTACGGAAATTACAAATACCAGCTGCGACCCGGATCAAGTGGGAACTATCGAAATAGTTTTAAGCAACAGCTTTGGTTGCGACTCTACAGTTATTACAAATACAACCTTCTTAGAATCTGACATTACAGAAATATCGAATACTAGCTGTGATCCTAATGAAGTGGGAACTACAGAAATAATCTTAAGCAACAGCTTGGGTTGCGATTCTACTGTTATCACAACTACAACCTTCTTAGAATCTGACATTACGGAAATTGAAAATTCTAGCTGTGACCCGGATCAAGTGGGAACTACCGAAATTGTATTAAGCAACAGCTTGGGCTGCGACTCCACTGTTATCACTACTACTTCCTTCTTAGAATCTGACATTACGGAAATTGAAAATTCCAGCTGCGACCCGGATCAAGTCGGAACTTCCGAAATTGTATTAAGCAACAGCTTTGGTTGCGACTCCACTGTTATTGAGACAATCACCTTCTTAGAATCTGATACAACGAGGATACTCCTTCAAACTTGTGATGTGGACGAATCTGGGACTACAGAGCGGACCTATTCTAATGTCAATGGTTGCGATTCAATAGTAATTACAAGAACAGTTCTTTTTCCCTCTAATTTCGAAGAAGTATTTCTGAATTCCTGCGACCCTCTTGATGAAGGGACTGTTCAATTGGATTTGCTAAATCAATTTGGATGTGATTCTATAATTATCATCAATACAGCTTTGCTGCCTTCTTCAGATACTATATTGTATAATTATTCTTGCAATGAAATAGAAATTGGAACAGAAACTATATTTGAAATAAATCAATATGGTTGCGACTCTACTGTACAAATCAATACTTTATTATTGGAGTCCGATACCAGCTACATTTTCGAATCGAGCTGCGATGAAAATATGGTTGGATTGTTTGAATCGGTTTTACAAAACGAAGATGGATGCGACTCCTTAATCGTATTACGAGTTGATCTTTTAGATTCAAACATCACTTACCTCGAAGAAAATTCCTGCATTGCTCCTTTAGCAAATGACACGATTTTTCTTTTCAATCAATTTGGTTGCGACAGCCTAGTAGTTTACGAATTCAACTATACCTCAATCGAGTTTGATGTCATTCCTAGCAATGCGATTTGCAAGGGAGACGAAAATGGATCTATTGAAATCATCGACATTGCTAATGGGCAGCCTCCATATCAATTCTCTTTGGACGGCGTTAATTTTCAATCAAATACCTTAATTGAAAATCTAGCCGCTGGTATGTATGATGTAATTGTCATTGACAAGGAAGGTTGCGAAGAAGTTATATCCGTTGAGATAAATGAAGAAACTCCTTCTTTGGATATATCACTCGGTCCGAACCAAGAAGTTTTAGCTGGTTCCACCATTCAATTAAACCTATCCTCCAATTTTAATATTGAAGCTCTTGATTGGTCTTATGATTTTAATTGTCAAAATTGTTTAGACCCAAGCCTACAAGTTTTTAATGACACTTTAATAAGTGTCATAGCTTATGATGAGAATGGCTGTCAAAGTACAACTGATATTCTTCTCAAAGTATTTAAGGAAACTGATATTTATATCCCTAATGTCTTTAGCCCCAACTCCGATGGCATCAATGATGTCTTTTATATTTATTCTAATGAATTAGTAATCAAGGAAATATCTCAGCTATCCATTTATGATCGCTGGGGCAATAAAGTTTTTGAAAAAAATAATTTCCCAGCAAATGATCCTTCCTTTGGGTGGGATGGCTTTTTTAGGTCAGAAAAAATGAATGTTGGTGTGTTTGTTTATTGGACAAAAGTGATCTTAGAAAACGATGAGGAAATTATATTGAAGGGAGATTTGACTTTGTTGTATTAATCCTAGTAGAAGCTAAAATGAATTGCTTCTTTTAACAAAAATTTTAATTTACTCAAATAGCTCCTTGACCTGTACCATAACATTAACTACTTTGCCTTTTACAGTATCTTCCAAACCAAAGATTTCTGCTTTTTGATAAGTGCCATTTTCTGGACCAGTATAAACTTCTACTTGCTTATCCACTAAATTAACGATCCAATATTCTTGGATTTTTGCCTCTGCATATAAATCCTTTTTAGTTGTTTGATCGGTTTTTAATGTTGAAGCAGAAACTTCAATGAGAATAAGGACATCACTTGATGTAGGATGATCGTCTTTGTAAGATTTATTTTTTACAATCAAGACATCTGGTTCCGGCTGCGAGAACTTACTTATAAATAATGGATTCTGAATACTTAACAAAAATGAATCAATTATTGACTTTGAATACATTCTATTCAAAATGTTAACAACATGTGCATGCATACTACTCGAGGGGCTCATATATACGATTTCTCCTTTGATTAACTCAACTTTATCATCATGACCAATGATCCCGACCTCTGCCATTTTATAGTAGTCGTTCACATCAAAGAGAAATTTCGAAGGTCGTTTATTCATAATTTCCCCATTGATCAATTCAACCTTATCTTCATGACCTATGATGCCGATTTCTGCCAATTTATAGTAGGCGTCCACATCAAAGAGAAATTTTTTAAGATTTTGAGTCATTTTCAAATATTTGAATATTATGCTTGACTATACAAAATACAAAAAATTACTTTACGATTCCAGCCCATACCAAATCTACCCTAATTTCTTATCTTAGCCTTCTAGAATAATACAACAAGAAATGACTTACAACGATTTTACAATAAAATCCCAAGATGCCATCCTTCAAGCACAAAAGATCGGTAAGGATCGAGACCATCAAGCCATCGATACCTACCACCTTTTAGTGGGTATGATGGAGATAGATGAACCGATAATGCGGTTTTTATTTGAAAAAATGGGTGTGAATACGAATGGCCTCAGAGAATCTTTGATCTCAGCCGTAAGTTCTCACGAAACGAAGAAAGGATTTAAAAAACAGCACCTTACCAAAACCAGTAATCAGGCTTTGGCAAGAGCAAAAAAATTGAGAAAGGAGTTCAAGGACGACTTTATCTCTTTAGAGCTTATCTTGATAGGAATATTACAAGGTGAAGACCTCGGTTCACAGATTCTTAAAGATGCGGGAGCGACGGAGAAGGAATTGCGCGTAGCGATCGAGGAATTAAGAAAAGGCAAAACAGTCAAGGATCAGAACTCCGAAACCAGCTATAATTCATTGGAAAAATTTGCAGTTTGTTTAAATGATCAGGCGGAAGAAGGCAAACTTGATCCAATTGTAGGCAGAGATGAAGAGATAAGAAGAGTAATGCATATTCTTTCTAGAAAGAAAAAGAACAATCCATTGCTGATAGGTGAGCCGGGGGTTGGTAAAACAGCAATTATAGAAGGGATTGCCTGGCGTATGGTCAATCAAGATGTCCCTGAAAATTTATTGAGCAAAAAAATATACACCTTAGACATTGCCTCTTTAATAGCTGGCGCAAAGTATAAAGGAGAATTTGAAGAACGTCTTAAGGCTGTTATCAATGAAGTAACTGAGTCTGACGGAGAGAAAATTCTTTTTGTAGATGAGATACATACGATAATCGGAGCTGGAGGAGGCTCAGGTGCGATGGACGCTGCCAACATTCTAAAGCCAGCCTTGGCAAGAGGAGACCTTAGAACAATAGGAGCGACAACGCTTGATGAATATCAAAAATATTTTGAAAAGGACAAGGCTCTTGTTAGAAGATTTCAAACTGTAAAAGTAGCGGAGCCTTCGATTGAAGATACTGTCTCCATACTTAGAGGCTTGCAAGAAAGGTATGAAGTCTACCACAAGATTGAGATCCTAGATGAGGCTTTGATGGCTGCTGCCGAATTATCAAAACGATATGTAGCCGATCGTTTTTTACCAGACAAGGCGATCGACTTGATCGATGAAGCTGCTGCAAGATTGAGAATGGAGCTTGACTCTGTCCCGGATGAGGTTGATGAGCAAGATAGAAAAGTACGTCAACTTGAAATAGAAAGGGAAGCAATCAAAAGAGAAAACGACAAAACTAAGCTAGATACCATTTCTGAAAAAATTGCCAATGAAAAAGAAAAGCTAGAATCTTTAACAGCTAGATGGAAGAATGAAAAGAATGTCGTTGATGAAATTCAAAATCTCAAGAAAGAAATAGAAGAGCAGGAGCAGGAAGCGGCTGTCGCCGAAAGGGAATCTGATTTTGAAGAAGTTGCTAAGATTAGATACGGCAAGATCAAAGAAGCGGAAGAAAAATTAAAGAAGGCAGAAGAGAAGCTAGATAAGATTCCAGATGATACACGTTTCACAAATGAAAGAGTAACTGCAAATGATATTGCAGAAGTTGTTTCGAAATGGACTGGGATTCCATTGAAGAAGATGATGCAAAGTGAGAAAGACAAGTTGTTAAAGCTTGAAGAGCAAATAGGACAGAGACTTGTAGGTCAGCATGAAGCTGTGCGTGCAGTTGCCGATGCGGTAAGAAGATCAAGAGCAGGATTGCAGGATACGAAAAAGCCAATTGGTTCCTTTCTTTTTGTTGGTCCTACTGGTGTCGGTAAGACGGAGCTTGCAAAGGCTGTTGCGGAAGTTCTTTTTGATGATGAAAAAGCCATCACGAGAATAGACATGTCAGAATACCAAGAGAAGCATGCAGCTTCAAGATTGGTTGGAGCACCTCCAGGATATGTCGGTTATGATGAAGGTGGGCAATTGACAGAGGCTGTTCGTAGAAAACCTTACTCAATTATTCTTTTAGATGAAATAGAAAAAGCTCATCCAGATACCTTCAATATTTTACTGCAAGTTTTAGATGACGGGAGACTTACGGACAACAAAGGTAGAGTCGCTGACTTTAAGAATACGATGATTATCATGACTTCCAACATGGGAGCAGAGATCATCTTAGAAAACTTTGAAGACTTAGATGCTTTAGGAGAGAAACATCGCCAAGAAATCATTGACACGACAGAAGAAGAAATTTTTGAGTCACTTAAGCAAAACTTAAGACCAGAATTTCTAAATAGAATCGATGAGAAGATAATGTTCTTGCCATTGACAAAACCAGAGATCAAAAAAATCCTTGGTTTTATTTTCAAAAAGGTAAAAAAGAATTTAGAAAGACAAGGCATTGCCATTGAACTCAGTGAATCTGCAAAGGATCACATTGTAGAACTTGGTTATGATCCTCAATTTGGCGCTCGTCCATTAAAGCGAGTAATTGAGAAAGAAGTCGTCAATGAATTAGCTAAAGAAGTTTTGGCTGGAAACTTTGGCGAAGGCGACACGGTCTATGTCAACACCAACAAGGAAGGCCTAACATTTAGTAAAGAAGCTCCAAAAGGAGAAGGAGAAAAGCCTGACAACTCAAAAGAAATTGAACGAAAGAGCACAAGAAGATCTAGATCCAAAGCCAAAAAAGAAGTGGAGAAACTAGAGGCTGCAACTAAGGATGTGAATGAGGCGGTTAAGCAGGTCAAGAAAGAAGAGAAGAAGTAGTTGATAGTTGATGGTTGTTCGAAATACTTTCATACGAACAACCATCAACTAACAACAAGCGACTAAATTAAAACTAGTTTTAAAGTCATCGGCTTTCCATCCAGTTGGATCACAACATGATAAATCCCAGAAGGCATCTTTTGTCCTGCAGCATTTCTTCCACTCCATGTCCATTCTAGGATATCTTTGCCTGCAATTAATTTTGTTTCATCAGTGATTAGTAATGTACCCATTGAATCGAATATTTGGATATTCACATTTTTTAAAGATGTCCGGTTCGATATATTAAGACGAATGGTTGTTTGATCCGAAAATGGGTTTGGCGAAGCAGTAAATCCGCTATTTTCTTCCTCAGAATTACTTTCTTGTTCTTCTACAGCTACTATCCATCCTCCCCAAACATCGCAAGTATGACAAGGATTTGCACCATTTTCTAAATCTACTGCAAGAAATGCCGTGAAGTCGGAGAGCACTCTTTCAGCTCTGCTAAGTCTGATAATATCTTGTGCATTATTTAGAGTTTTGATATGGTTTCCAGTCCACATCTCTCTTAGAAGGGAATCAGCTACAACAATATTCTCCATCGGAATTGCAATTTGTTCACTGATAAAATCACCATCGCTAAGTCCTGTAAAACTGAGATCAAGCTGTCCTTGTCCTAGATACCTTCCTGTCTGCAGGATAGGTACATTTGGCAAAAGAGATTGTCCCATATAAGTTTGCACATAATCATTATAGGCTAACCCACCACTTATACTAGTATGAAGATCAAATATATACTCTGAAGTTCTTAAGGATTTGAATGCAGCTTCTACATTAGCCCAAATATTTCCATTCCCTTCAAGGCCACTATAAAGTTTTCCTCCTGTTAAATAGCTTAAATTTTGATATGACTGATAATAACTAGAGATGTAATCTAGTTGAACTACTTGACCAAAACCCCATTGATCCGTATTCTGATAATAATTTTTACTTTGATAATTAATTATCGTTACCTGTACTTTATTAGTTGAAAACAAATCTGAGTAATCATTTTTTAATTTATCTAATCCGGATAGATCTAGCCAATCTTCTGAGGTAAGAATAAAAATTTCTGCAGCTTCTCCATTTGCCTTCACAAATTCCAAAGCATCAACAATTTGAGCAACAATATTACCTTGGCTTAATTGGAGTTTTTCTGGATCTTCAAAAAACATGTTTGTTAAAAAAGCATCGGGTGTCATCCAAGTATCCGATAGGAATTCTCTTCCAGAATCATTTTCACAAATAAAATTGATCTGGTCTCCTTCTTGCATAAATTTTGGATAAACATCCTTAAGGTAATTCATGATATCCTTTTGTGAAACATGTGTATTCTTAGGATCATGACCATTCACAAATAAAATATTTTTCGAATCCTGATTCTCAAGTATAGTAGGTGGCATATAAGCTAGCTGATAAAACTGATCATTGCCATCAATAAAGTTTGAAGCATAAATTCCATCTTCATTAAACGGAGCATCTGTGGTAAAGTAAAGTGGTTTAGTTAAATCGGTATGTGAAATTGTTGTCAAAAGTACTTCCCCGTGTTCTTCTAATAAAAATGGTTCAAACGGAGCAGCCTCGGGTCCGATCAATTGAGGATTTTTCCATTGCTCTGACTCCCTTGTCCAAATTCTAATATCTGGTATTTCAATTGCTGAAGTATTTAAGATCTCTGTAGGAATGAAAGCTTTGATTTCTTCTTCAGACCAAATGCTAGGAACTAAATAAGAAATTCTAAACTTCCTAGTTTGCCCTGTGGAAAGTGGAAATACTTTCATGCGGTATTTGTTATTTGATTTTCTATAAAGTAGAGAAGGATCCGTTTGTCTATCTACAATATCTTCATAGGTCTGTGATGCTGATTGCAATTCCAACACATCTGCCTGAACAATAGTTGTTTGATCCAACATCCAAAGCCAAGAATCATTAATAATCGAACCTTCAGGCAATGTAAAATCTAGTATGATCTCTAAGTCATCGGATTCTGAAGAATAATTGTGGTCTCCAACAGTAAGTGTCAATCCCACTGCTGTATAAATTCCTTGTGGCATAATAGAAATGTTGGCTTCAGTAATTTTTGCAGAGCCTTCATTTCCCCAACCCCACGAGTCTGAATCCATAACCCTCATTACATTTTGAGCATGGAGCATTGAACTTAATAATAAATAAAAAATGAGCGTAAGTGTGGTTAATTTTTTCATAAGCAAAATGGTTTTATTGTTTAAAACATATTTTAAACTAAACAAAAACATTTGCCGAATCTCCTAATTTGGGGTTTATGCAAAACAGTTTGCATTTGAAAAAATCATTTTGACAATTGCTGTCATATCAAATGGCAGCGTTTGAGCAAATTTAATCCATAGTTCATAGAAACCTTTTGCTTTAGGATTAAAAAAAGCCCTGAATCCACATGGAGTAATTCAGGGCCTTTTAAATCTAATAATGAAGAATTCATCTAAGTAAATTTTGTCACCTTCTTTGTTAAAAATATTCCATTCACTTTAATTCTAAGAATGTAAATTCCACTAGGAAAACTATTTAAATCAATCCTTGCTGCGTTTGTATTTCTATTCATTAATTTCCCTCTGGAGTTATAAATCTCCACTAAATTTATTTCTTGTTTATCTGAAATAATATTTAAAAAATCGTTTGTTGGATTAGGGTATATTTCTATATCTTGAGCAAGTCGTTCGCTTACATTACTTGTAATAATCTCATCACGAATAGCAATGTGGTACATGGATAATGTGTCCCCAAAAGAATCGATGAGAAATGCGGCACTTGGATTAGAAATTTCCAAAGAATCCTGATTTACCATTTCAACAAGATAGATAGATTCACCGCCACATGTTACATCAAACCAACCTCCTGGATGGAGTTCTGTTATAAAACTCTTATTCATACAGTCATTATCAAATACTGCACTATCCCATTTAATTGTTACTGGCAAATCTTTGTTTCTAACAAAAAAAGAAGAATAAGGCGGCAGTCCATTTATTGTTTGATTAAAATCATAACCATCACAATCCATAGGGACAATATCAATTTTTGACATGTATGTAATTAAGTCACTGTTTGAATCAATTAGATTATCATCACATTGCAACTCATTCAAATCTATTTGCCCCGCTCTAATTTCGAATGTGGCATCAAACACAGTGTTGTTTATATCTACTTCTCCAAATTGATCGTCAATGTCTATACTTGATGTTATATCAAAGCCGACAATTATTGAGTCTAAATTTCCATTACTCTCAGCAAATATTGTAGTTTGAAATTCTTGAGCATGTAATTGAAATATGGAGCATTGAAGAATTGTCAAAAAGTAGATAGACAATTTGATTTTTATCTTTTTGTTTTGAATAAAAGAAGATAAATTGAGCGATAAGTTTAATAATTTTTTCATAAGCTAGTCGATTTTAATTGTTTAAAATACACTTTAAACTAATGAAAACGATTGCTAGAATATTGAGAATTAGAATTTATGCCAAATGGTTTGCATATGAAAAAATCCTATTGTTAATATTCGTCATTCCAAATGGCAGCGTTTTTACTAATTTCTGTAGCTTGATCTAGAAAGGTCTAAATACTAAAGCTCTCTATTTTCCAAGACCGGCTTATGCACACTACTCGGATCTTGATTAAAAATCTTTGTATAAGCCACATATAAATTTGGCAATATTTCTTTGAACTTTTCTGAATGGGTAAAAAACAAACTGATACTAACTGGTCTTGCAGAAATGAGGGGGATATTAATATAGGTATGAATTCTATCAGAACTGTATCCTGATATTAGCTGCAGCTTATCCCAAATATCTTTCTCCAAAGTTGGCCATTGAATTTTTGGATAATTTTCTACAAATGCTTCGCCATATAAATGAAAGCCAACGGAATAAGCCTTTTGTTTACTATTATAATAATGATATAAAGCCTCCGATGTTATCATCAGTACCCGGTCTTCTTTGAAAGTTTCACAAAGATGAAAATGTTCCGGATAAGTTGGAGATGGAAAAGGACGAGGATAAACTATGATGTGGTCAAATTTATCAAGCAAGAATTTTTTCAGGCCAAATGTCATTTGCACACATGTAGCTGCTATCAATAACATCAGATCTGAGGGTAGGGCCCCCTCGGGTCTATCGTCTGTTTTCATTCCAGTAAAAGCCTTTTCTCCTTCTTCTAATCCCTGGGCAAGTTCAGCCATTGGCATAAATTCATTACCCCTTAAAAACAAAGCAATTCTTGTTTGAAATTTTTGCTTGTCTGCTGCAGATATATTTTGATAAAAAGGGATGTGCTCTCTCAAGAAATTAACAAATGGATTTGCCAACTTAGGTGGAAATTTCGTCCACCACCACCAATCAATCTCAGCTCTTAAAAAATAAATAGTTATGGCAGGGACTCCGGCAATAACCAAATACATCAAATAGTGCGCATAGCCATCATAGAGCATATAACCAATGTAAGCGATCAGCATAACAAAAGGTGCTAGTAGTACTCTTGAAGGTTGAATCATGGATATTTATTTTTATCTACTAAATAGCAATAATGTTTGTTGTGGCAGCTTGTCATCCCGCCTGCCCGTTTCCTTTAGGGAGAGCAGCGCAGCGAAACCGAGGGATCAGTTAAGCACCACGTAATAATTTTGCCTTTTTAAACTGAACCTTTTTGCCTAAAGGCATATTTGGATTAATTTAAAAAGGCAAAATAAACTCACTGACAATCTTGTGATTCCTCCATTTCGCTCCCGCTTCAGTCGGAATGACAATTTTTTCATTTCAACGGTAGTAATGCTTCTTTGTCATAAACTTAAATTTACAAGTACATAAACATTATAGATTACCAGGACAAGCGGAATGACAGTTTATACAAATTAATTTTTTACTTGACCTTAATTATAGTCTTCGTGTTCATAACGAGAAAATCATTAAAAAGCACTTCATCCTTGCTTACCAAATTCAAAAATAGCATATTTTCTTTCTTTTTCAATTTCAGATTACAAGGAATGCCTGCCAGAGAAATATTATTCAATTCTAAGCTATCCCATTCTTCAGGTAAATGGGGATTTATGCTAACCTTATCCAATCCTAAAGGTTCAATACCTAATAGGCCTTCTATGAAAATTTTACAATACAGCGCGCTTTCAGCAGAAAGGTGTTTCATATTATTTTCTGGATAGGCTTCTACCGGATAAGGGACATGTTCTCCAAGCAGTCTGTTTTGAGAATAATTTTTTAATCTTTTAAATGGAATATCCACCGCCCCAGATTTATGGGCTCCTCTTAAAGCATAGAGAGTGGCTCTATCCCAAAATTTTTGTTCATTGTCTTTCTTGGTTTCGTCATATTCAACAAGCACTCCATTTGGAGTCCATAATTTTTCAAACAAAGCTTTAAGTGTTGCTTCTTTTCTGGTATTGATTCCCATGCATAAAGGCAAGCAGATCCAATGCCTAAGTTTGACATTTTCTTTATAATATTTGTAGGTTTCTAATCCTTCAAGTTCTGCTCCAAAGTAATTTTCAATTACGCTTCCCATTTCTTCTTTCTCCTTATTGTATTGCTTAGCCTCCTTGCTAAAACCCAATTCATCCGCTAATAAGCTTGCGAATTTTAAACCTCCATAATACAGCGCCGAAGTAGAAAGGTTGGCGTCACCTGTTTCAATGCGACCTTCCATTTCGTCTGAGGCTGAGGCTATGGCTCCCTCTTTATTCTTCTTATTGCGGCAATAATCCAAGCTCCATTTTATTAAAGGCCAAAGTTCTCGGGCAATCTGCTTGTCTCCTGTTGAAAGGACATATTTAGAAGTCCCGTAAGCAATCATTGCAGCATCTCCTCTATCTAAGTGTGTCATTGGAAAATTGCCATCCATTTCAAAAGCGTAGGCGATATTATCATTGCCTTTTGGAATGTTTTTAAGAAACATCTTGTAGGCATTATAAGCAGCTGTATCTCCCTTAGCATAATTTAAATA